>DGSB01000075.1:44807-66376 GCA_002390045.1 Fibrobacter sp. UBA4373 | reverse complement strand
TACTCCCTCCCGATGACATCCCGGGGAACGATTCGCTGGATACGTTGATTGCGCTTCCGGGAGCCTTTCCGATCCGCATGACGGAAGTGCATCCATGCCCCGAAGAAGGCGTACCCGAATGGTTTGAACTTTACAATACAAGCGTTCGGGCGCTTTCGCTTGCGTCATTGAATCTTTGCGACGAAAAATCCGCGTTTCCCGCCGGATTTTTGCAAAAACGCGAAAGCGTGATTTTCACAAAGGATTCCGCCATTCTTCGCGACTATGTCGGAAACGACGACGTCAGGATATTTCAGCTGCATTTCGGCTACCTGAAAAATGCGGCGGACACGCTTTCGCTTTGCTATGGAAGCATTCCCGTCGACTCAGTTTTTTGGGGAAAGAAAGCTCGGATTCAAACGCATTGCCCGGATGGATTTTCGACGCGGACCGGGCGTGTCGAAAATAGCCCGGGATTCCAGACTCCAGGAAGTCTTTCTGCGGACACGGCGCTCCCTTTTTCGGTCGAATGGAATGCGCGCCTTTTTTCCAAAAAGAATCCTTCCCATCCGCTGATGCTTCGCATCCGTTCCGATTCGGAAGTCCTTGTGGAATTGATTTCCGGAAAAGGGGATCTTTTATGGAGTTCAAAATTTCGGGAAGATCCTGCCGGGAACACTTGGTATCGGATTCCGTTATTGGAAAAAGGATTCCCGGGCCCCAATTTTTTGCGCGTTTCTCAAGGAAATCGAGAAAAACGCATCGCTGTCATTTTGAGACCTTGAGGGATTATGCGTAAAATAGTTTTGATTTTGCTCGGAATATCGAGCCTTTTTGCGGATGTACGCGTTCCCGAACCTTGGAATCCAGGATATTTTGACGGAGAGAAAAATCCTGCGCAACGGATTTCTGCCTTCCGGATGGGAATCCTATGGACGGAACCGATGGAAGGTGCCGGCTATGAAGTTTTGGGGTTTGCCGCAGAATGGGGAAATTCCCGTTATTACGTCGGAATGGATTTTTCAAGCGCCTTTTTGGATTCTCTTTACCGTAGCGAAAGCTTTTCGCTCGATCTTTCGATTTCGCTTTCGCATTGGACGTTTGGATTCGGCGGAACTGCCGATGTGCAGATGGTGCCGGGGGAAACGTCTTGGTGGGGAATTGCGGGGCGCCTGGGCAGTTCATTGCGGCTGGGAGCCTTTGATTGTGGCGTATTGGGCGTGATTTCGCGAGATTTAGGGGAAAATGCTGTAGAAACCCAAGTTTTTTGGAATGCGGGAGATCGATTTCAAAGCGGTGCTCGTTTGTTATTTCGAAAAAGCAATCAAGCGTTGCTGATTTTTCAAGAATCGTTTGCCTTGGGCGCCTTGTCGTTGCAGGGAAGCGTCGCGTTTCCTGGGCCAAAGATTGGTGTCGGTGTCGGAATCGCTTGGGGCGGTCTCGGGGTGACATTTGGCGTCCATCGAGATGGCTCGTATATGAATTCGAAAATGGCGGGATTAACGGTCCTGAAAAGGCAGTAAATTAAAAGTAAAAATGGATAAACTTGTAAGATATTCGGCAAATTTGCTCTTAAATTTTATAAATTGGGGGCATGTTGATGGTGGTTGTTCTTTTAACGGTTGTCCTTACGATCGCGACGATTGTGTTGTCGATTCAAAACCTTCGATTGAGGGATCGAGTGGCTTTGATTGATTTGATTGACCGGAACACCAAAAGCTTACTCGCCATTATCGATATAAAAACCATGCATGCCATTTCGGCATCGAATTCGCTCTTGCATGTGGTTGGAATTTCGCGTGAAGATATCGGCAAGCACAGTATTCGTGAACTGATTCACCCGGACGATATGCAACTCTTGCATTCCTCGATTGTTTCGGTCCGGGAAAAAGAAAAAAAAGGTTATGTCAAAAATAATGCGTTTGATGGCATTCGCATTCGTTTGCGCGATGTAAATTATGGCTGGCAGTGGTATGAATTCTCTGGATTCTTTACGCTGATCAATGGACGTCAGTTGCTGTGCTGCTCCTATTTCCCGGTAAACGATCAAATGCGCTTGACCATGGAACTGATGGAGTCCAAACGGAAATTCTCCATTCTCCTGAACAATTCCTTCAATATTGTTTGGGAATTGAATTGCTTGACTCGCCAGCTGGTTCTGATTACGCCGATTTCGCGGGATCGCTTCGGGATTGAAGATCGTCCAGCGGGCCCTGTCGTTTCGAATGAAGATTGTTTTTTGCACGAAGATATCCTTTTCTATCGAGAAATGCTGAATCATCGGATTGCAGCTCTTGCCGATAGCGATAAAATGAGCGATTTGCCTCAGGTGCATAAAATTCATGTGAAGAATCGCGATGGCTCGGTTGTCGAAATGCTAACGCGAAGCACTCTTGAAAAAGATGATGTTGGTCAGTATACTTTATACGGTGTCAGCCAACGGATTCAAAACAATGAATTTTGCTAATCTCGCTTTTGAAGAAGCCTTGCTTGCCGTCGGAGTCTCCTATCCGAATCCGGCAGTCGGGGCTATTGTCGTTAAAGAAGGCCGCATTGTAGGAAAGGGCCATACTCAAGTCGTCCATGGACCGCATGCCGAAGTGATGGCGTTGCGGGATGCCGGTGAAGCGGCGAAAGGCGCGACTCTTTATGTGACTTTGGAGCCGTGTTGCCATTATGGCAGGACGCCGCCTTGCACAAATGCCATCATTGCCGCGGGAATTCGTGAAGTTTTCTTTTTTCATCGCGATCCGAATCCGGCTGTTTTTGGAAAAAGTGAAAAAATCCTGGCGGAAGCGGGAATTCCTTCGACATTTGTGGAACCTCCGGTGGAATTTTTACGCTATTACGAAGCGTATGATCATTTTGTCAAAACCAAACGTCCATTTGTCGAATGCAAAATTGCAGAATCCGCGGACGGGTTGATTGCAAATGAAGATAAAAGTCCAGTCCGCATTACGGGTGATCTGGCGAATGCGTGGACTGCAAAATGGCGTCGGACGGCGGAATTCATTCTGGTTGGCGGTGGCACAGCCCTGTCCGATAATCCTCGCTTGACAGTGCGAAATGCTGTCGGGAATAATCCGCACCGAGCGGTATTCTGCGGAAAGAAGCTTTTGCCGAAGACTCTATTGATGATGGACGACCTGCAAAAAAAGACGCTAGTCTTTAGCCAAGTTTCGCAACCGGAACTTGAAGGCATTGCCGAAGTGGTTCCGCTTGCGTCGGAATCCTTTGCTGAAAATTGGACTGCGGTTTTGGATGAATTTGCCAAACGTGGCGTTCACCGCCTTGCTGTAGAAACGGGAGCGACTCTGGCCCGGAATATTTTAGATTCCGGCTTATGGAATCGTTTCTTTGTGCTGCAATCATCTCGAAAATTGGGAACCGGACTTTTCTGGAGATCGGGTAAGGAACCGGAATTTCAAAAGGTAGAAGATTGGGGCGAAGATTCCTTGTGGACCGCACTTCACCTGTAAAGCGGGATTAGTAAATCACCAGGAAAGGTTTCATCGTATGGCGGGATCCCGCTCTAAAGTAATAGAGGCCCGGGGAAAGATGGCTTTTGACTTCGTCGCTGTCGATGCAGAAATGGGAAGCCGAATATTCATAGCGTTTTACCAGTTTTCCGACGCGGGTGCGGATTTCAATAAATTTCTTTGTTTCGGGGAGTCCCGCAAAGCAGAGAGGCGTTTCGCCTCGCCAGGGATTGGGGTAACTGCGCATGGGAAGCGTGTCGTTTGCAATCACGGTCGCGGAAGAATCCCGTAAGCGGGAAAGCACGAGAACTGCGTTTTCGGAATCTTCGATTTTGGAGGCGAGGCTTGTGAACGTTGCCGAGTCCAATGCATCAATTTCTGCTTTTTGCTTTGACCCAAATGTGACGACAGAGGCTTTTCCGCGGAATAGCGAAAGGTCGGGCAGGGAATCGAGTTTTAAGCGGTAATAGGCGATTGCGGGGGCTTCCAGTTCTAGGCTAGAAGTCGTTGCGCTGAGAAGGTGGGGAGATGAGTTCCAAAGAGGGGCGTCTGCGGTAACGTACCAAGTGGAGTCCACTTGCGACGCTTGATTCCCCGAAAAGAAAAGTCGGGAGGCAAAATCGTGAAAGGCAGAATCCGGATCGAGTCCTTTGGATTTGAGCTCTTCTGCAAAAACGGTTTCGAACGTTTTTTCCGAATTGGCGCTAAAGCGTTCCCAAATTTTTTTGTCAAAGGTTTCCCCAAATTCCTGTGCATTGTAAAGTCCCCACACCGAAAGGGAATAGGGAGTGCTGAGCTTGTGAAATGGGGTTCCGTTTGCCGCAAAAAGAATCGGCAGGTTCTGCCAGTAATCGTTTATATCTGGAGAGGTAATCTCTTCGAAAGCTGTTGCCGAAGCTTCGAACCAATAGGAATCAAAATAATTGACGTATGCAAATTGAAGTGCATGATAGAATTCGTGGAAAACGGTCAGGCGAATGCCGTCGAATAAATCCAGAGCGTAATTCTTTCCGTTGAAAGAATTGGTAATGGCTTTGTCCGCTTCCGGATAGGTGCACGAAGATTGAAATTCGCTCGATTGAATGGCGCTAGAAGAGGTGGCGTAGTAAAAATCGTTGTCGAGAAAGATTTCGCTCGCATGTTCCTGATTGTCATCAGGGAGGAATGTGGAGCCCATGCAGCCTTCGCAAAAACCTTGGTATACAAGATGGTTGTCGCGGATGAGGCTTAATTCGAGAATTTCTACAGGCATAAGCCCTGTGTCGGGCTTTTTTTGAAAGTGCCAAGTTTGGGTGGCTGGAACCGGTTTTTGGTAGCCGAGTTTTATAATGTAAAAGTTCCAGGCTTTTTCCAAGTCGACAAGGAGCGTATCAATATAGGCTTCCGTTGTTGCGTGGGGACCTTCCAATACATAAAAAACGTGAAAATGATCCGTTCTTTTTTCTTGGACAGCCAGAGTGTCGTAGTAAGCTTCTGCATCACAGTTCGTAATGGAAGAACTGGCGATTCTTGCGCTGACGCCGTTTGGTAAGGAATGTCTGTGCTCCCAAATAATCGGGTTTCCGCAGTGTCCGGCCAATGCGTTTGAAACCGCCAAAAGGCCTGCGCAAAGGAATAAGCGTCTTGTCGGAAACTTCACGGGGAATCTTCTACCTTTGCTTTTGGGCGCGGAACAAAATGTCGCGCGCCAAGGCTTCGATCTTCGGATCTTCTTCGACTGCGGCTTGCATTTGCGGTTTCATGCGCGCATCGATCAGAATAGGAGCTTCGCAAATCCAATGCTTGTTTTGAACGCGCGAATTCACGCCATAGATATCTGCGGCGGGATCGCTGCGGGTAAAAGTCACCCAAAGCCAGTTGTCCATATTCTTGGCTGTAAAAGAAGCGTCGTCGGAAACGGTCACGCATGGGAATTTTTCTTTTGCATTCCAGTGCGCGAGTGCATTCGCAAGATCTTCCATGTTGGCGCTTGAGGATGCTTCGATGACCAAGGCTCCAGGGAATGCGAGCTTCGGGCTTGAAAATCCTTCCGGTAAATTCAAATCGGAAAATTCTTCCTCGGAACGTCCCAAGGTTCGAACGGGAGTTCCGGCTGCGGCAAAAATGACTTTGGACCCATGATTCAGAGCTCTTCCCGAATAGTCGAGAGTATCGATCGTCGTTTCGGTCTGGAAGTGCACGTCGCGATCGAAGTGAATTCTTTCTAGAATGTGTACAAAGTAATCGACAAAGTTCCGGGTGCTTAAATTCTGAGAATCTTCCCGGGCGGCAATAAAAACGTATTTGGAAAGAGAAACCTGGTTGAATCCGAGAAGCGCATTGGCTTCTTTTAAGAGTTCCATCGGTTCTCTTTCTTGGACATAGGGCTGGTAACGTTCCTTACCGATTGCAAGAAGCAGCGGATGGACACCTGCCGCATCGACGGAATTCATTTCGCAAATGCCCGTCACCGACTGCGGTACGATCGGCTTCACAAGCTCGGCAATCAGCTCTCCAAAAATCGAATCTTCTTGCGGAGGCCGGCCTACGGTAGTAAACGGGTAAATCGCATTCTTTTTGCAAAAAACTTTTTTGACGTTCAGATAGGGAAAATCGTGCTTGGCGGAATAGTAACCGATGTGATCTCCGAACGGACCTTCCGGTTTGAGCGTCGGGGCGAGTTCCCCTAAAATGCAAAAGTCTGCGTCGCTAGAAACCTTCCACCCGTCGTAATCCGTATAGCGGAAGCTGCGCCCGCCGAGAAGCCCGGCAAAGAGAAGCTCTGAAAGTTCCTGCGGCATGGGCATGATCGATGCGATGGTATGCGAAGGAGGGCCTCCGAGCCAAATGCTGACTTTCAGAGGCTTACCCTGTTCTATGGCGGCTTCGTGGTGCCGTGCAATGTCGCGTTCGATCTGATAATGCAATCCGCATTCCGCATCTTGAACGTAATCGTTTCCCGATGTCTGGATTCGATACATGCCAAGGTTCGACTTGAGCATGTTGCTTTCGTCCGGCATTTGGGAAAATACTTGCGGAAGCGTTAAAAAGGTTCCGCCGTCGTCTTGATGCAAGCGGATTTGCGGGAGCTTGGAAAGCTGTGTCGTTTCGGCGAGAACAGGGGCTTTGAAACTTTTGATCGGGAGCGCAGAAACACCGATGCCCGGAAGCGAAGGCCAAAGGCTTGGGCTTTTGAGAATTTTCATGGGGTCGGCATGGAAGGCGATCGCCGTTTCCGCTCGTTTCAATGTCTTTCGAAAAAGGAAACGGGCACGTTCCCGCGTTCCGAAAATATTTGCCGCGGCACGAAATGGGGAATTTTGAACGCGCTCAAAAAGAAGGGCTGGCAGCGATTCCCGAGTGGCGATTTCGGCCATCTTCGACATCACGAGATCCGGTGAAACTTCTTCCCGAATACGCAACAACATCCCGTGCTTTTCTAAATCTAAAAGCGCACTTTCTAAAGATTTGTAAGGCATTGTGGGCCTCCGTTAGCCCGCCGAAATCCCAGAATTGAATACGCGGAAGCTTTCGGTTTCGTGACGGGATTCAAAGGAATCCTTGGCCTGGAATAGTTTTCGACGGGCGTCGAATGCATAAATGACGCGAGCGTTGCTCATCACATTCGCCATATCGGGCGTTTCACCGTTATAAGTGAATTCGTCCGAGCATTCCAAAAGACCGTTGGTCGTCTGGACGGAATGTTCGGCATGGAACATCGAGAACGGGCCCTGCTTTAATTCGACAGTCCAGGAGTTGCCTTGGACAGAAGAAATAAAACCTTTCCAGTTGATAATGCGGAAACCGGCAACGAGGCGGTAAGAAACGGTAGCACCCACGCTCAGATTTTCGTCCAAACGGTAGAGCAACGAAGGCGTATCGTTCATATCGAAAATCAGCGGGAAGGCGTGAAGAAGCTTGAATGCTTCTCCTTCCTGAATTTCAAAACCGGATGTCTGAATAATGTTTCCCATTGTACTTAAAAGATAATAAAATCCAAGCTCATCATATGGGAAAAACGAAAATTTCGGGGAGAAATTAATGTTCTCCGCTAAAGTTCAAGTCTCGACGGTAGGGAATGAACCCTGCACCGCGGATAAAGCTTTCTGCTTCATCGATACCGCGGATGCCGTGAGATTCCAGGACGTTTTCTTCGAGGACGATACTGTTGATGTCATCTGCGCCAGAAGAAAGCCCCAGTTCGCCAATCTGCTTGCCCATGCCGAGAACCGAAACTTCGATATGGCGAATGTTATCCAAGTAAAGGCGCGAAAGCCCGAGGAGCTTTAAGTATTCCATCGGGGTGACGTGCCGAATCGGAAAATCGTGAGTCTGCGGCTGGAATGTCCATGCCACAAAACTTTTGACACCGCCGGTTTCGTCCTGAAGTCCGCGGACGAGTTCCAGATGGGCAATGATATCTTCGGGAGTTTCTTTGGTCCCGATGACGATGTTTGCACTGCCGGGAAGACCGTTCTTTTGGCAGACAGCCAGAGTGTCTCGCCATTCGCGGGCCGAAAGTTTACGGGGACTGAGCTCTTTTCGAATGCGGTCCGAAAGAATTTCGGCGCCTGCTCCGGGAACGGAAGAAAGTCCCGCTTCTTTTAAAATGTTTAAAAGCTCGACGAGAGTTAATTTGTGCGCATTCGCGATGCGGACAAGTTCCACCGGCGAAAAGCCTCGGACGCTCATCCCGAGTTCTTGCGTGAGCATTTGAAGAATTTCCGTGTAATATTCAATCGGAAGGTCTTCGTTGACACCGCCCTGCAAAAAAATTTGATCTGCGCCAAGTCTTTTGGCGTCTTCTGCTTTGCGACGGATCTGCTCCAAGGAAAGCACATAAGTGCCGCGTTCTCCCGCTTTGCGGGCAAAGGAACAGAAACTACAGTTTACAGAGCAGACGTTCGTATAATTGATGATTCGGTAAACCGTATAACCGACGCGCTTGCCGGGGAGCTTCGCGTTTCGAACTGTATTCGCCGCCTGGACAACTTCGGTCCAATCCGCTTCCTTTAAAAGCAAAAGCGCCTCCTCGGGCGTGAGCCTTTCGAAGGAGAGCGACTTTTGAAGTAAAGGATGCATGGATTTTTTAGCCCGAATTACATGTTGCGAACAGGGAAAAGTCCAAGCAGAACAAGAACGTCTTCGAGGACGATCTGTGTGCACTTCACGAGGAAGAGGCGGGACTTTTCTTCGGCGCTACCGAGGACACGGTCATCATGGATGAATTTGTGTGCGGCGCCTGCAATATCGAGAGAATACTGGGCGAGTTCGCACGGCTCATCCGTCTCGCAGGCCTTGCGGATCTTTTCCGACTTCTGGGCGAGAAGCTTGATCAGTTCGTAAGCGGCGTCGTCTGAAAGCTGGTCAAAATCCACATCTTGCAGATTCACGTCGTAACCAGCCTTGCGCATAATGCTACAAAGACGTACGTGAGCATTCTGCACATAAGGACCAGTTGCGCCTTCAAAGCTCAGGGCGCTGTCCCAGTCGAACTTGACGTCCATCAAACGGTGGTTCTTCAAGTCGTTGAACGTGAGCGCGCTGATTCCGATCTGCTGCGCGATCTGTTCCTTGTTTTCGAGTTCCGGATTCTTCTGGTTGATGAAGTCCAAAATCTTCTGCTGGGCGGCTTCGATCACGTCGCGGAGAAGCTTGGCCTTACCGGTGCGAGTCTTGCCCTTTTCCCACTTGCCGTCGATCAAGTTCAGAATCACGCCGAACGGAATGTGGACGAGTGTATCGTACCAGTCGTAGCCCATCTTCTTGAGCACGAGCTTGACCTGCTTAAAGTGCAAAGCCTGGCCCAAGTCTACCACGTAAAGACACTTGTCGAAGTTGTATTCTTTTTTACGGTAGATAGCTGCTGCGAGGTCGCGCGTTGCGTACAAAGTGCTGCCGTCGCTCTTGCGGATGAGGCATGGGTTTAGCTTGTATTCGTCGAGCTTCACCACGTCGCGTTCTTCGCTGCGTTCCAAAAGACCCTTGGTTTCCAAGTCCTGGATCACTGCCGGCATCTTGTCTTCATAGAAGGATTCGCCGGTGTAATAGTCAAAGTCGACGCCCATCATCTTATAGATGCGCATCAGTTCCTTGAGCGTTGCCGCACGGAAGGCGAGCCAAAGCTGATGGTAGAATTCATCGCCCTTTTCGAGCTTCGAGAATGCCGCTCTGGCTTCATCTTCAAGTTCCGGTTCCGCTTCAGCAGCCTTGGAGAAACTTGCGTAAAGAATGTTTAATTCCTTTACGGTCAGCGAATCAAGGGTCGCCTGGTCTGTCGGGCGCTTTTCGCGCAGGTACATCACGATCAGCTTACCGAAAGCGGTTCCCCAGTCGCCCAAATGGTTGATGCGCACGACCTTGTAACCCGCAGCCTTGTAAATGCGTGCGAGGGAGTTTCCGATCATCGTCGAACGCAAATGATGGAAGGCGAGTTCCTTACCGATATTCGGGGAACTGTAATCCATGCAGACAATCTTGCCGTTCGAATCTGCATGACCGTAGTCAAGACCTTTGGTGGCTACCGCTTCGAGAATCGACTTCGCAAGGAACTTGCGATCGATAAAGAAGTTCAAGTAACCGGCAACCGCTTCCACTTTAGAAATGCCGCTTGGCAGTTCGATCTTCGGAGCGAGTTCTTCTGCGATAACCTTCGGAGCCTTGTGCAAGGAACGTGCAAGGACAAAGCAGGGGAGTGTAAAGTTTCCGTGTTCCGTATCGGTCGGAACGGTAATCAACTTTTTGGCCTGTTCCAGTTCAAATGCACCCGTTGCAGCAACCGCTTGGGCAATGGCTTCATTAAATGAGTTCATCTTCAACCTTTGCCTTCTTGGCCTTGATTTTTACAAAGTTCTTTTCTTCGAGGTTGATAATCTTGGCATCGCTATAAAGCTTGTCAAAGGCAAGTTCTTCGCGCTTGGTTTCTTCGAACAGCTGAATCATCAGGTCAAAGCCTGCGTCGAATGCGGCCCAGCGCATATTGATGCCCGGCTTGTATTCGGTACGGTGCTGCATTCCCTGATGCTTGAATTCCTTGGAAAGTTCGTCGAGAATCGCTTGCATCTGAGCTTCGCTTTCGCACGTGGCGATAATCATAAAATCCGAAGTTTCCGAAACGCCGCGGAGATCGAGCAATTGGAGATTCTGTGCGCGGAGTTCAAAAAGAATTTCGGCAGCGGTTTTGACGGCTTCCGCGTAGACTTCTTTTTTCGGGAGAGCCTTTTTGACAGCAGTCGCCTTCGTGGTCACTTTCTTTTCTGCGGTCTTCTTGACGGTCGCCTTTTTTTCAACCGTCTTCTTGGCTGTCGTCTTTTTGGCTACAGCCTTTGCGGTGGCGGCTTTTACCGTTGTTTTCTTGACCGTGGTCTTTTTAGCGGGGGCCTTTTTTGCCGCCGCTGCTTTTGTTGTCGTTTTTTTGGCTGTTGTCATGGTGTTCCTGCCTGTGTAATTTTTTCAAAGTCCTTGCCCACATAAACGGTCGCGTCGACCAGTTTGCGCTTGTTTTCAAGCGGGATCACATTGTTCGTGTGCAGGGCTTTGGCGAGAGCTTCGGCCCCTGCCCAATGTGGATTGCGCAAGGCGATAATGGTTTCTTCGTAATTCCAAAGATTGTCGTTGCTCATTTCCACAACGTCGAACCCCTGCGCTCGTAAATAGTCGCGCATCTTGGAAGCTGCACCAGGGATTCCGCTGGAATTGAGCACCTGGATATCTCCCGGTGTTTCGCGGATTTCTTGAACAACCTCGGGCTCTTCTTGACAAGAAACTAACGTTCCCGCCAGGCAAAGCAAAGGAATTATCGATCGAATGGAATGAATCACGCTTTAAATATAGCGATTTAGCGCGGTCTGTTCTGAGAATCGACCTTCACAACCGTCGGTTTCCAGCTCTTAGCCTCTTCCGGGGTGAGGGAAACGTAAGAAACGATAATGACTAGGTCGCCTTTCTGGACCATACGGGCTGCTGCACCGTTCAAGCAAATCGTGCCGGAATTCGGTTCACCTTCAATGACGTACGTATCAAAACGTGCGCCATTGTTAATGTCGAGAATCCCGACTTTTTCGAAGGGAAGAATTCCTGCCGCATCCATCAACGCCTTATCGAGCGTAATGGAGCCTTCATAGTTCAAGTTCGCGTCCGTAACGGTTGCGCGATGAATTTTGCATTTTAGAAGTTCGATCTGCATTTTGCTTAGAAGCGCACCTGCAGAATACCAGCGAGGCCACCTTCGAAGCTCGGGCCTATGCCGAGACTGAAGCGGTTCGCATCGGGGTTGTTCGCCCACTGGGTATCGAAGAACGCATCAGCAAAGGACCACACGTGAGCACCGATAACTGGAATCAGCCAGTAAACCCAAGTGTTATCGTATTTATCGTTATTGATTGCGAAATAGGTAAGACCGCCAACGCCGACAACCCAAAGTGCATCCATCCAAATGGCCTTGACCGTCTGGTCATGTTTCCACTGATAGAGAGACGGAATCACTGCGGAGAGATAAGCGGTGCTCTGTTCTCCAGCATGATTGCGATACGTACGGTCGATGTCGGAATCTTCAAGTCCTCTAGCGCGAGAAGAAAGCCAGTCTTCTTCGGAAACGCCGAGGCGCTTCCAAGGTTCTTGAATGTATTCAGACGGACGAACTCCGAGTTCTGTCAGCTGTTGAAGCTTGTCGCGAGAGATCCCGTTTTCCTTGGCTTGCTGGAATTCCCATTGGGTAAGTCCTGCGTTTTCGTAATCAAATCCGGCCCATTCATCGCCAGATGCGTTTGCAGAACCAGCTACGGTTTCTTCCGGAGCGTTAGAATCGTCTGCGCTGTAGTAATTGGCCCCATTTTCATCTTCAGCCGGAGCGTAGTAGCTAGAGCTTTCTCCCTCGGCATCATAATTTTCAAAATCGTCTTGCGCGAACGAGACGGAGGCTGCAAAAAGGCTGGCGCAAAGAATTTTGAAGGCAGTTTTCATTGAACCTCATCAGTTCTATAGTGCCGGGGGAGGGAATCGAACCCTCACACTCTCGCGAGTACCGGATTTTGAGTCCGGCGCGTCTACCAATTTCACCACCCCGGCTGGGGTAACACAAATATAGAACTGTTTGCAAAAAATCAAACGAAAAAAATGAAAGATTAAGGTTTTTTTACGGGTGAGAATTCCAAATGGTGCTTGGAAAGCGTTTCTTCGCCATATTGGACGGCTTCATCGCGGCTTGCAAAGAAGCCTGTCTGCACAAGGTAAAGCGTTCTTTCATCATGTTTGGCTTCGACGATGCGGGCGTCGATCTTCTTTGCGCGGAGCGAATTGACGAGCATTTCCGCATTCGCCTGAATGCTGAACGCTCCGAGCTGCAAGGACCAGTCGCCTGCTTGAACGGTTGCTGCTTCAGGAGCTTGGGCGGTTGTGTCCGAAGTCGCCACGCTTGAACTGGAAAGTTCTACGCCGTTTGAAGCAACGGCTTCTGCAGAGGACGAACTAGGAGTCGCAGTGCTTGCTTCCGCTGAACTTGAACTGGCAGTGCTAGTGCTCGATAAAAATTTGCCGGATTTCGCGCGATCAATTTCTGCGCAAAGGCTGTGCACGGAATCGATGGCGCTTACTTTGTATAAACTCTGGCAAACCTGATAGATGACGGCAAGTTGATTCGGACGAGCCTTGGCGAAGGAAGCCGAAAGACTTTTGTACGAAAGGTCCGGGCGCTTCAAGTAAAGTTCAAACTGAGCGCGAGTCATGTAAAGGTCCGAAACCACGGGCAGAGAATCGGGCGTGGTAAAAATCAAACTGTCCAAGCGCTTTTTGGCTGCCGAGAAGTCTTTCGAGTTTCCGGTTTGGGAACGGGCGAGAACTCCCCACAGGGCGCATTCCGAACGTTTGGAAGCGTCGAGCGTTGGACATACCGATTCAAAAGCTTCGGCGGCACCTTTCCAGTTTCCGGAAACATATGCCTTTTGCGCATCTTCAAGTGTGACTGCAAACGAAGCGATGCATGTTGTCATGGTTAAAAAAAGAACTTTTCCGAACAAACGCATGGTTGCTCCCTTATTCAAGAACAGGCGTGCCACGGAGTGTCCATCCGCGGACTTCGTCGATATGGCATTTTACATAGTCGCCAGGCTTCGCTGTCGTCGAAGCGAAAACGACTTTCTTAAAGCTTCCCGTTTTACCGACCCATTCGTTAGGGTCTTTTGAAGAAGGCCTTTCCACCAGGATTTCTTCTGTACGGCCGATCATTTGCTTGTTGCGTTCTAGCGTAATCGAATTCTGAAGTTCGACAAGGCGCGCGAGCCGCTCTTGTTTTTGGTCTTCGGACAGGACTTCTTTTTCCTGGGCGCTGACCGTTCCTTCGCGCGGGCTGTAGGCAAACATGAATGCAGCATCGAATTGAGCTTCTTTGACAGCGGCAAGCGTCTGCTCAAAATCTTCATCGGTTTCTCCGACAAAGCCTGCAATGATATCAGTGGTGAGGCCGTAGTAAGGATCCTTTCCGCGGAATTTTTCCAGAATCCGCATAAATTCATCTACTTTGTAACGGCGCTTCATTTTGCCGAGAATCGCATCGCTTCCGCTTTGAAGCGGAATATGGGCGTGGGGGCAAATCTGGGGAACGCTTTGCAATACGTCAATCAGCTTTTCCGTATAAAAACGCGGATGCGGACTCATAAAGCGGACGCGGCGAATTCCCGGAACTTCAGAAATTTTTACAAGTAAATCGGCAAAGTCCGTGCCGTGGTTTCGGTAAGCGTTTACGGTTTGCCCGAGCAGGCAAATTTCAGAAATTCCACGTTCGCTAGCTTTTTCCACTTCGTAAATCACGTCGTCTGAGGCTCGGTACTTTTCTCGTCCGCGGACAAAAGGAACAATGCAATAACTGCAACGGAAATTGCAACCGCGTTGAATCGTTACGTACGAAGAAAACGGGTGGGCGAGTTTTGCATATTCGCCAACGTAATTTTCTTCGATATCGAATCCGGTAATGACGCGTTTTGCCGCATTGCTTTTTTTAACAATGATCGGGTGCTTAAAAAGAATTTCCGGAATCTGATTGTATTTGTCCGGGCCGATGACATAATCCACGCAGTCCATTTGGTCCATCAGGCGGGATCCAAGATGTTCCGCCATGCAACCCGTGACAATGAACTTGATCCAGGGACGGCGTTTCTTGTAGAACTTCATTTTAGAAATTCTGGCCTTGGCACTTTCTTCCGCTTTTTCGCGAACAGAACAAGTGTTGAACAAGAACAAGTCCGCTTCTTCAGGATCTTCGGTGGGCGTGCAACCGTTTTTTTCAAGCATCGAAGCTATCAGAGCGGAATCATATTCGTTCATCTGGCAGCCGTAAGTGTCGATCATGTAATGCAGAGACATAGATTAACGGAATTGCAGACCGGAAAGGTCCGAAAAATGTGGAATGGAATAAGTGGGCTCGACAGGTGCAAAACTGGCTCGTTTGCCAAAACCGTTTTCGATAAAGACGCTATCGATTCCGGCGTTTTTCGCTCCGAGAATATCGGGAGCGTCGTCCCCGACCATGATCGCGTCTTCTTTCGAGACTCCTGTCGCTTTCAAAATTTTAAGAAAAGGTGCCGCATCCGGTTTGCGGGGAGTATCTTCGTCTCCGAAGGCGAACGCTTCGAAATACGATTCGAGTCCAAAATGCTTGAGCAGAGCAAGTCCCGGAATGTGAGGCTTGTTCGTTGCCAATGCTTTTTTGGCAGGGAAGTTTTTTAAAAAATCAATAACGCCCGGGTAAGGCTCTGTTTTTTCCAAACAATGCTGCGCATAAAATTCGGAATAGCATTTGTGGACTTCTGTGAGGGGAGCGTCTGCACCTTCAAGCGAACGTTCAATCAGTTTTAATGAACCATTCCCGATATAGCTCTTGATCTTTTCTGTTGAAAGTGTTTTTAAACCAAAGGCGGCCAGCGCATAATTGACAGCTACGCTCAAATCTCCGAGCGTGTTGAACAAGGTGCCGTCCATGTCGAAAATATACAGGGATTTGGTTTTCATCGCCCCAAATTTAGTAATTCCGATTAAAACAATTTGTTATCTTCACCACATATGGGTTCTAAATTCTTTCTTTGCTATCACGATCTTTCTGTCCATAATGCAAAACAGGCGGTATCACAAATTCGCCGGATTGCGGATGTGGCAAAATCCCCGATTACGGTTGCCGTAATTCCCGATGGCATGCAAAAAGAATCCGAACTGGATTTTTTCAGAATGGAATTGGAAAACCTTTTGACCGATGGCTTTGAACTTTTGCTGCATGGAACCCGCCATTTGGCTATAGAAAATTCAGATCGAACTTTTTTAGGAAAAACAGCCCTTTCGTTGACGGGAGACGAAGCGGAATTTGCTGGCCTTGATGAATGCGATTCCTTCCGTCTTCTTGAACAGGGAATTGCGTTATGGGAATCTTTGGGACTGAAACTTCCTCAAGGATTTGTCCCTCCGGCTTGGTATGGAAACGCATTCCTCAAAAATCAAGTGCTGCATAAATTCCGCTATTATGAAGACCGCTTTGCGGTTTATAAAAGAAAGGATGCAAATTCCGAAAACCCTTCCGCACAAAAAATTCTCTCTCCTGCATTGAGCTTTGCTGGGCTTCCCAAGTTTTCGTTGAATGTCGCGCAGACGTCGGCATGTCTCGCTTTGCAGTCTCCTGTTGGAACGCCTCGCTTAGTGTTTCACCCTGTAGATTTTGATGCGATTGGGGAATCCCGCATTTTTAATTTGACGCGTTTTGCCCTGTCGAAACGAGAGAAAATTTTTTACAAGGATATTTGAGTCATAAAAAATGGCTGATCTTTACGATCAGCCATTTCTCTTTGCTTAGAAATCAGACTTTATGCGGTCTGTCGACGGTTGAGCATGATGCTATCCTTTTTGGCTTTCACCTTATGGAAAATCGCATTCGGGAGCCAGAAGAATGTCGGCACCAGGTACATGGTCAAAATCGCGGACACGATCAAGCCACCTACCGATGCGATACCCATCGGCTGAGTCATGGCTGCCACATCACCACCGAGAGCGAAGGCGAGCGGAAGCTGAGCCACCACGGAAGCGAATGTCGCAAGCATGATCGGCTGGAATTTGGATTTTGCAGCCGAAAGAATAGCGGAACGTCTTCCCATCGATCCGTTGCGGAGCAGACGGTTGGCTTCGTCCAGAAGAAGAATTGCGTTGTTCACCACCACACCGATGAGCATGACGATTGCCATAAGAGAAATCATGGACAGCGCCTTTCCGGTAAAGATAAGGGCGAGGAACACGCCGATTGCACCCATCGGGATCGTTGTCATAATGATGAACGGCTGGGCAAAACTTTCGAGAAGTGCCACGAGCAAGATGTAGGTGAGGATAATTGCCATCACGATCGCTGTCATGAATTCCTGCACCATGTCGTTTTGCATGTCTGCATTACCGCCGAAGCCAAACGAAATGCCTTCCGGAACTTCATCCTTCATTTCGGCGGTGAGCTTTCCGATCTTGCCCATGATTTCACCGGTCGTATGGCCCGGCAAAAGGTTCATCGAAATGTCGATACGGGCCATTTTACGCTTGCGGTCGATACGGGTCGGACCTGCACCGTCTTCCACATAGAAAAGTTCGCTCGTGTTCACGAAGCCTTTCGGTGTCAGGATCGGCAAAGTTTCGATGTCGCTATGGCTCTGTCTGTCCTTTTCTTGAAGACGGACATAGACGTCATATTCTTCACCGTCATCGGTGAACTGGCCTGCTTCATAACCGCTGACAGCGATATAGTTATAAGTCGCAACGGTTTTAAGGGTAACACCGTAGTCAGCGAGTGCCTGACGGTTTGGAATCAAGCGGATTTCCGGCTTTCCGGCTTCGTAGCTCGTTTTGACATCCACGATACCGTCAATTTTTTCCTTGATGCGATCCATGACGATTTCAGAAGCCTTGATCACGGAATCTTGCTTGAGACCGCTGACTTCAAGGACCACGTCGCCGCTCGAGTTGTTGCTCATTTCGGAAGCGGATGTGGATTTAATCGAGATGTAAGCATCTGGAATGTTGGCGAAGTACGGACGCAAGGAGTCCACGATCTGATCCGTACTGCGGGTACGGCCTTCCCAGTCTTTCAAGAGCTTTACGCGCATGGTGGCTTGGTTTACGGTGGTAAAACCGTTAGATCCGCCCACGTTCATGCTGTAGTGCTTGAGTTCCGGCAAGTCCTTGATTCGGCTTTCAATGATTCGGGCCACACTGTCGGTCGTTTCTACGTTCGTGCCCACAGGCATTTCGAGCTTGATGCTCATCATGCCCTGGTCCTGCTTTGGAGAAAGTTCCACGGTCATCTTGTTTGCAGCCATGTAGCCAACAAACATCACCATGGCGACGAGGGCAAAGACCTGGAAGATCACGCCAGGAACAGAGAGGCAGAAAGAAAGCGTCTTCAAGTAAATCGAGCGGAGAATATTCAAAGCGGAGGGGAAAATACTGAACAGCTTTTCGCCAATCGTGTGGTTCCCTTCGATCAGGTTGCCGTCGGCATCTTTCTTTTTACCCTTGAACAGATATGCGGCCATCAAAGGCGTAAGCGTAAAGGTCACCAGGAGCGAGACCGCCGTGGCGAACACCATGGTCATACCGAATGTACGGAAGAAAATACCGACAATGGACTTCATGAATGCAATCGGAACGAACACGCAGACGTTCGTCAGCGTCGAAGCCATGATGGCCACCATGATTTCGCTCGTTCCCTTGTATGCGGCTTCCTTCGGGTTTAAACCTTCATTCAGTTTCGCATTGATGTTTTCAAGCACGACGATCGAGTTGGTCACCAAAAGGCCTACGGAACTCGAAAGCGCCATGAGGGACATCATGTTGATACCGAAACCGGCAAAGTACATCAGGGTAAATGCGCCAATCACGGAAATAGGCATCGTGAGGGCGGCGATAAACATGGTTGAGAATTTACCGAGGAAGAGAAGAAGCAAGACGGCGGTAAGACCGATGGCAATTATGATGTTTTGAATCACGTTGTCAATGGATTCGCTTACCGATTCGCTCTTATCGTAAACCAAGTGCAGTTCGAAGCCTTCCGGAAGAGTCTTGTTGATTTCTTCCATACGCTTGAGAACGCCTTTAGAAACGTCCACGACGTTTGCGTCGGAACGTTTTTTGATGTCCAAGGCAATCGAGTTGATTCCGTTAAAGCGGGATGCCGAAGTAATCGTTTCGATTGTATCCTTGACTTCTGCAATTTCGGAAAGCTTGATCACGCCCATGGACGTCGGAATATCCAGATTGCGCATTTCATCGAGAGTCTTGAACTTACCGGCTGTACGGACGGAGGTGTTCTTGTGCTTGCCGATGACTTCGCCAACCGGGTTGTTGACGTTTGTCGCTCCATAAAGCCCCATGATGGTCGTAATGTCCACATTACGATCAATCATTTTGTCCTTATCGAGTTCAATGGAAATCTGTCGAGTCGTTCCACCGAAGATATCGACGCTGGCCACGCCCGAGACCGAAGTGAAGAGCGGCTCGATTTCGTCTTCCACTTTCTGACGGAGTTCCGTGGAATTCAGCGGACCCGTAAAAGAAATCGACATAATGGCGGAAGCATTGATGTCCACTTTAGAAATAATCGGGGCTTCGACTGCGTCCGGGAAGTCCGCTGCGGCGAGTTCGATTTTAGAACGAACGTCGTTTGCAGCCACGTCCACGTCGATGCCCATGTTGAACATAGCGATGACAATGCCGTAGTTTTCAAGACAGATGGATTGGACGTAGTCAATACCGTCTACCAGTTCCACCTGGTCTTCGATCGGCTTGATAATCGTCGTTTCGATTTCTTCCGGGTTTGCGCCCGGGTAGACGATGGTTGCGGTGACGACAGGGACGTCGAATTTCGGCAACAGGTCCACCACCATCATGGTATAGGTGTAAAGACCGAACACCACCACGGCCAAAATGACCATGAGCATGGTAATCGGTTTGTAGATACTAGCTTTAATCATTCCGAAAATTCTCCCTTATTCGACGACCAGGACCTTGTCACCGTCGTTCATACGAGACATGCCTTCGACGATAACGGTTTCGTTTCCTTCAAGGCCTTCTGCAATCTGGATGTAATCCTTGGTCTGCACGCCGAGCTTCACGAGTTTGCGGCGAGCCTTGCCTTCGGCATCCACGATCCAGATGGCATTGGAGCCGTTGCGGTAAACAACCGCTTCGGTCGGAACAATGACGCCGTTGACTTGGCGAGTTTCCAGTTCTGCGGTCACATACATTCCCGGAAGGAGCTTCTTGTCCTTGTTGTTGAAGGTAACTTCGACAGGGAAGAAACGGGTAGACGGATTGGCGGCAAGAGGAATGAGGGTCACTTTACCCTGGATCTTTTCGCCTCCGACGGTTACCGTAGCGGCGGCACCCTTCTTAAAGTAACCGATGTCCTGGCTTGTCACGTTCAGCTTGAGAATCACTTGGTTCAGCTTGGCAATCGTAGCGAGTACGCCACCGACGCCCGGCGTTTGACCGACTTTGAACTTAAGTTCGGTAACGACGCCGGCTTCCGGAGCAAGGATAAGGGTTGCTCGACGGGCTGTTTCCAAATTCATCTTGGCAATCTTCAGCTGGGTTTCGGCCTGGTCCATATCCTGTTGGCTAATGCCGCCCTTTTCCTTCACTTCGCGCAGTCTCTGGGTAGAAGCTTCGAGGAGCTTCACCTGTTCTTCGGCCTGCTGATACTGGGTGTTGTCGCCCGTGAAGAGGTATTCGGCAAGAACCTGGTCTTTTTGGACTACGCTTCCGACTTGCACGTTGATTTTAGCCAGCGGGTCACCCATTTTGCAAATGGCGCTGTTCTGCTGCATGCCTTCGATGGATCCGCTGAATTTGCGGACATCGGTAATTTTGGACGTGCTCGCTTTGACAACGCGTGCGGGTTTGCCGTTTTCTTTTTGAATTTCTTCAATCGTGGTCGATTTGTTTGCGGCCTGTTCCGTCTTTTCTTCTTTTTGCTGCCCGCAGGCAATCAGGAACGTGGAAGCTGTAGCAATGGTCAGGAGGGTTTTGAATGTCTTGTTCATGGATTCCTCTTCTTATTAATATTCACCGGTGGCCTGAAGGAGCGCGTTATAAGCTTTATTCCAGTCGACAATCGCCTGGAGATAATCGTTCTTGGCAGAACGCAATTTGAGCGATGCATCCAAAAAATCGAGTTGGGAGGATCTTCCCACTTTGTACGAAGCTTCGGTCAAATCGAAATTGCGCTGGGCGAGATTGACTTGGTTCTTTTGAATTTCCAATTGATTGTTTGCGTCTTCCAGAGTGTTTGCGCAAGATTCAATCTGCATCCGGAAACCGCGTTCGGCGGATTCTTTTTGAATTTGAACGCTGCGCATGCTGGATTTGGCCTGGACAACGGATTCCTTTGTCTTCATCCCGTTGAACAGGTTCATGGTCAAGTTCAGAGCTACGTATTTGTTGATGTTGTCGTCCCAGTCCGGGGCGTCCCATTCGGAAATCTTATTCTTGTTGTTGGCATACTTGATACCGCCAACAAGGACGATCGTCGGCTTGTAACCGCCTTCTTCGATGGAGATGTTCTTTTCTGCCATTTTCTGCTGGGCGTCAAGAAGGGCGAGCTCTTTGCGGCGCTTCTTCACGTTTTCCATCGCCGTGTCCGGGTAGGGAAGATTATCGGTAGGATAGCGAAGGTCTCCCTGGAATTCGACATTGGAGTCCCATTCCAGACCCATGGTGTTCAGCAGGTTGTTGCGGGCGAGGACTCTCGATTTTTTTGTCTTTTCGAGAGTCGATTTGAGCTTATCCAGTTCCAGTTGGGCACGAACCTGGTCAAGCTCGGAAGCGAGTCCGCTTTGGACAGCCTGGTTCACGTAATCGATGTGCTTTTGGGTTTGATCGATGCTCGTTTCGAGGATTACGATGGAAGAATCCAGGAAAACCAGCTGGTCAAAGGCGTTTTCTACGTCATAGCGGACGTTGGCCTTGGCGTTTTCCAGACTGACTTCCTTCAAGTGCTTGTAAATCTTTGCGATTTCAATGCCGGTTCCCACTTTACCCTGCGCGTAGAGCACTTGGGTTGCGGTAAGGCCTACGCTCGATTGCCAGCGGTATCCTTGGCTTTTCATTCCATAGATAAGA
>DGSB01000075.1:0-44689 GCA_002390045.1 Fibrobacter sp. UBA4373 | reverse complement strand
CATTCCCGAAGCGGCCTTGGATAAATCGTTCGTCTTTTTGACGTCATCCAAGCCAAAAATTCGGGTTACAGTTGCATCCAAATCGATGGATGGCAGTGCATTTCCGTAACCGGCATCGACCTGCGAGTTTGCGCTGATCAACTCTTCTTCGGCGGTTTTGATCGTCGAGGATTTTTCAAGAGCGATTCGAACCGCGTCTTCACGCGTGTAGGATGTCGCCCAAGTCGGGATGGTGGCAAAAACCACTAGCAGTGTGAATTTCGAAAGGAATCGACTCATTCGGCAATCTTCCTTTGTTGTCCTTTGTTTACATTTCTATTCTCGAGCTTCAAATTTAGCAAAATGGGCCATTTTAAAAAAAGGACAGCGGTTTCATTCCTTGATGAAATGCGAATACAAAGGATGAATGACTAGAAAAACAAAAAAAGCGCCATCAAAATGACGCTTTTGGCTTTAATTCGCTTGTTTTGGGGACTTATTTGTCTTTTTGGAATTCTCGGGTGGAATCCCAGAAATCCGGTTGGAAGGCATCGCCTTTATCGGCCAGATGCTTGCCTCGGGCACAGAGTAAAAAGCCGAGAATCACGGCATCTTGCAAAGCGAACATGATTGCAACCTTGTAAGGAAGGCCAAATCCGACCGGTGCACCGGCGAGGTTTTCAGGACTTACCCAGAAAATGTAGGCGCAGACGATAAAAGTCATGAACATGCAAGGAACGAGCGTTACCCAGAAGTTTTTCTTTTTAGAACGCAGGTAAACGGTCGAAACGCAGAGGCTGCAGACGGCCATGACCTGGTTGGACCAGCTAAAGTAATTCCAAAGGATGTTGAAGCCGTCCTTGTTGAAGTTACTCCATAAAATGAGCAGTGCACAAACAGCGAAAATCGGAATGGTCAGGACCAAACGGTTCTTGGCGCTGGACTGGTCGAAGTTCAAAAGTTCGGCAATGGTCAAGCGGAGGCTTCTTAAGGAAGTATCGCCGCTGGTGACGGCGAGAATGATGACTCCGATGACGACGATAAGGGAAATCGGGGCAAAAGGGAGAACGGTGGTGACAAGTTCGCTGAGAACGTGTACGCCCGATGCTCCGGAGATAAGTTCCGGCATCTTGTGGTAAATGTACATACCGCCGGCAGCCCAAATCATACCGATCAACCCTTCGACGATCATCATCCCGTAGAAGGTTTGACGACCGACGTGTTCGGACTTTTCGGTGCGAGCGACGATCGGACTTTGGGTGCTGTGGAATCCACTGATGATACCGCAGGCGATGGTGACGAAGAGCATCGGAATAATCGGCTGGCCGGTCGGATGCTGATGGAAATTGCTCCAGAAATCCTGGAGGTTGAATTCGTCAAGAACGCTGATTTCGGGAAGAATTCCGAAGAGAATCGCGATGGATGCAATAATCAGAAGACCGCCAAAGATTGGGTAAATGCGGCCAATGATCTTGTCAATCGGAAAGAATGTACTGATGAAGTAGTAGGCGAAAATGGCGATGACCGCAATCCAGAAGATGGTCGGAGAGGTGTTTCCCTGGCCGACGACAACCGGCGTATTGATAAGCCCTGCCGGAGTATTTGTAAAAACCGCTCCGACAAAGACGAGTGCGACTGCAATGAAAATCATCACGACTTTGGAAGGGCCTTTGCCAAGAAATTTATGCGAAAGAGCAGGCACGTTCATTCCGTCATTTCGCATGCTGACCATGCCCGAAAAATAATCGTGCACGGCTCCGCCGAGAACGTTGCCGAGAGGCATGAGCAAGAAGACGATCGCTCCGAATTTAATGCCCAAAATGACACCGATGACGGGACCGATTCCCGCGATGTTCAGCAGCTGGACGAGTACATTTTTCCAGTGCGGAAGGATCATTCGATCTACACCGTCTGGGTGAGCGATAGCTGGAGTCTTTCGGTCGTCGGGACCGAATACGTGCTCCACGAATTTTCCATAGGTGAAGTAGCCTCCGATTAAGATAGCTACGCCGATGAGGAAGGTAATCATTTTAATAACCTCTGGGTCTTCGAATGCTTTTGCTGTGGAATTTGCAAAAAGCGAACAAAATTGAGTAAAAATACAGGCTTTCGGCAAGCGACCATTTAGACTCCTAAAACAGGCCTGCAAATCTATTTGGAGCCGTTTCTGCCAATAATATTTGTTAAATTTGAGCAAAATTCAAAATCGAGGCTTATATGACTTTTGAAGAAATGTTCGCACTGGCTTGCCAGCGTAAAAAAGAAATGCCGGAAGGCAAGGGTACCACGGAACTTTTTAAGAAGGGTCCCCATGCCATTGGCAAAAAGCTCGTGGAAGAAGCGGCTGAATCTTGGATGGCTGCCCGTTTTGAATCCCACGATGCGCAGTGCTTGGAACTTTCTCAGGTCCTTTACTATGTCGCCGTCATGATGGCGGAAAAGGGAATCAAGCTCGAAGAGGTGTACGCTAAGTTATGATTAAGGTTGCACTTCCCAATAAGGGTATGCTTTTTGAGCCGACCCAAGAACTTTTGAAGGACTGCGGTTACAAGGCTTCTAAGCCGTATAAAACGTTGACTCAGCTCGATACGAAGAATGGAATCGAATTCTTCTTTCTGCGTCCGAGCGATATTCCGATGTATGTGGGCCGCGGAATTATTGATGCGGGCATTACCGGAATCGATTTTAATGCCGAAGCCAAGAGCCCGGCGGTAAAGGTTCTCGATTTGCCGTATGGCGCAAGCAAGATGTGCGCGGCAGTCCCGAACGAAAGCCCAGTGCAGACTTTGGAAGAATTGAAGGACGCAACGATTGCGACGAGTTTCCCGAACATCGTGAGCGGTTATTACAAAAAGGACATGAATTTTGTGGTGCTGGAAGGCGCTGTCGAAATTTCGGTGAGCCTTGGCGTTGCCGATGCGATTGTGGACGTGGTGGAAACCGGCACAACCTTAAAACAGGCCGGTCTTCGCATTGTGGGCGAACCTTTGTTCCGCAGCAATGCCGCTCTTTTCTGCCATCCGCAGAAACAGGATCTTGAAGAAGTTCATACCCTGATCCGCCGTATCGAAGGAAAGCTTGTTGCTAAAACCTACATGATGATTGAGTATGACTGCCCTGCAGAACTCCTCAATAAGGCTTGCAACATGACTCCGGGTCTGGATGCTCCGACGATTTCGAAGCTCCACGGTCGGGATTGGTATGCGGTGAAGGCCATGGTGCCGGAAGAAGATGCTAACGCGGTTATGGATAAACTTTGGGATATCGGCTGCCGCAGCATTCTCCTCTTTAGCATCAAGTCCGCCCGTATTTAATAAGGAATTGGATGAGCCCTGTAGAATCTCCTGCGTATTTGGCCCGTCAACCGATTCTGGATTCCCATCAGGGCATTTTTGCTTACGAACTTCTGTTCCGAGATTCGCCGGATAACAAAACGGCAATCATTCGGAACGGAGTCCGTGAGACCGCCCAGGTCCTTGAAAATGTGTTGAATAATATCGGGCTTTCACGTCTTGTGGGAAACCATAAGGCGTTTATTAATTGTAGTCGGGAAATGCTTCTCGACAACATTTTCAATCCGCTGGATTCCGATCGATTTGTTCTGGAAATCCTGGAATCGGTCGATGCCGATGCCGATGTCGTAGATGAAGTCAAAAAGTATCACAATCGTGGATTTGAATTTGCTTTGGATGACGTTGTTTTTGAAACAGAAAATCTGAAGCGCTTGGAACCGTTCTTTCCGTACGTCAAGTATGTGAAACTGGATCTTTTTGAAAATAGCCCGGAAGCATTGAAAGCAGCTGTACCCTATTTTAAGGAACGCGGCATGATCCTTCTTGCGGAAAAGGTGGAAACGGAGGAGTCGTTCTCGGCTTGTCTGCTCAACGGTTATGATCTTTTCCAGGGATTCTTCTTTGCAAAACCGGAAGTTGTGCAAGGAAAGCGAATGGACGGCTCGCTGGCGCCGATTCTTCGCTTGTTGCAATTCTTGCGTGGAGATCCTTCGCTTGCCCAAATCGACCAGGCTTTTTTAGCTCAGCCGGCGATTGCGAAAGCCTTGGTGCAGTACGCCAATTCGCAAAAGACCTTCCGGCGTCGTCCTGTGGAAAATGTACAGGATGCGATTGCGTGGCTTGGCGTTCCGCACCTGCAGGATTGGCTCATGCTTTTACTTTATGCGCAACCGGAAATGGGCGGATCTCCTCAGTGCAAGCCTCTTTTCCAAAATGTTTCACAGCGCGCCCGATTCTTGGAATCCCTTGCCGATGTTCTTGATCCGGATGGGGAGCTTCCCGCCCAAGCCTTTATCACGGGAATCATTAGCCGGATGGACGCTCTTGTCAAAGCTCCGATGCCGACGATTCTTGAAGATTTGGAGGTGGACAAGGAGATCACCAGTGCGCTTTTGCATGGATCGGGAAAGCTGGGAACGCTTTTAGCTCTTGCAGAAGCGGTGGAAAACGACCGCGAAGAGCGTGTGGGGACGTTGATGAAGCGTCTTTCCCTTTCCAATAAAGATTTGACAAACAGCTTGAATGCTGCTTACGGATGGGACCATGGTTGAACCGCCGAGCCTTGAAAAATTGGTGCAGGAATTTGCGACTCTTCCGGGAATCGGTAAGAAAACCGCCCGTAGACTCGCTTACTTTGTTCTCACGCGTCCTCGGGAAAGAGCGGAATCTCTGTCGAAAACAATCGTCGAGGCCTGCGATAAGGTCAAACGGTGCAGCCGGTGTCATTCGTTTGCGGAAGAAGATCCATGCCCCATTTGCAAGGCGCGTGAAGGCTCAAAATCCATCTGCGTTGTGGAAAAATTTTCCGACATTCTTCCTTTTGAAAATGCGGGAATTTACCATGGGCTGTATTTTGTCCTCGGGGGAGTCCTTTCCCCTCTCGATGGAATTGGACCGGACACTTTGCACATTCCACAGCTGATCCAGCGGATTAAAACGGAGCAGATAGAAGAAGTTATTTTTGCATTAGGTTCAAGCCCGGAAGCGGATTCGACGATCCTTTTGATCGACAAACTTCTCGCTGGAGTCCCTGTAAAGCGGTCGAGTCTCGCGAGGGGGATTCCCATGGGCAGCGAATTGGAATATATTGATGAAGTCACCGTGCTTCGTGCATTTGAATCGAGGACTGGAGTATGAATCCGAACGAAAAAAACGAATTTCGCCCGACGATGGACGCTGAGTTTGCCACCGCAGCGACGAATGTTTCGCAGATTCCGACGGATGGGCTTCCGCAGGTTGCGTTCCTTGGGCGTTCCAATGTGGGAAAATCTTCCTTGCTGAATGCGCTGACCGGACGGAAAAATTTGGTGAAAGTCAGCTCCAAGCCGGGAAAGACGAAGGAAATCAATTTTTTCAAATTCAATCAGGCTTTCTATTTGGTAGACCTTCCCGGCGTAGGTTATGCAGGGGTCAAATTTGAAAAAGTCTCCGAAATGCAAAGCGGAATCCGCGCTTACGTGGAACAGTCCAAGGCGTTAAGGGGTGTCGTGTATTTGATCGATTCCAAAATCGGATTGCAACCGGTAGACGTGGAAACGATCGAAGGCATTCGCGCTCTCGGTTGCCCGGTGCTTCCGGTGATGAGCAAATGCGACAAGGCGAACCAGTCGGAACTTGCCAAAACGCGTAATGCCCTTTTGAAAATACTTGGCGAAGATGTTCGTCCGCTTCGTTTGAGTACCCTTCGTAAAATCGGGCTCCGGGAGCTGTGGCAGGAAATCCTTTCGACGGTGGCGGTGGAAGCTTAATGAAATTTCGCCGGACGATAGACGACTGGACTTTATTCGGCTCGATTTTCGATAAAATCGGCAGGCGGTTCTTGTCGACTATTTTCGGCCAGCAACTTCTTCTTTTTTTCCGTACGCTGCATTCCGTTTTTGCCGAAGGTCGAAATTTTTGCACGGATTTAAGAAACGTAATCCGCCAAATTTATTTCACGGTGGTAGAAGTTTTTCCGGTGCTGCTTGTCGTGGCCGTTTTAACGGGAACCGTGACGATTGTCGAAGCGATGACCGTGATGCCGCGGGTCGGTTTTTCGGATGCGTTTGGCGGTTTGATGGTCGTGGTGCTGGTTCGTGAAATTGGACCGATTCTTACGGCTTTTCTTGTGTCGGGACGTAGCGGTTCCGCGCTCACGACGATGATCGGGACGATGGCCATCAACTCGGAAGTGGATGCGCTTTCGACTTTGGGAGTGAATCCGATTCGTTATCTTGTGATGCCGGCCCTTTTTGGGGGCGTGATTTCGATGTTCCTCGCGAACATCCTTTTTTCCGTGTGCGGCATTTGTGGCGGCTTTGCCCTTGCGAAATTGCTTGTGCTAGCGTCTGGTGAAACGTTGAATTTGAATCTTTCTTGGCATTACTTTTCGAAGTCGATTCTGCTTTCGTTGACGGCGACAGATTTTGTGATGATGGTTTTGAAACCGGTCGTTTTTGGAATTATCATCTTTATCAATTCTTGTTACCACGGTTTGAATATCCGCCGGGATATCCGTCTTGTGCCAAAGGCGACGTCACGTTCGGTGGTTTATTCGTTTTTGTATGTGATCGTCGTCGATGTGCTATTTTCGCTCTTCTATATCTTTGACTATGCAAATCAAATGTCGAGGATTATCTAAATGGATCTGTCGCAAGGGGAAGCACTCCGGATTGAAGACCTGCATTTTCGTTATGTAGGGGATGAGGAAGATGTTTTGGATGGCCTGGATATGGTTCTTGGCCGTGGAGAAACGCTTTGTATTGCAGGCGCATCGGGAATGGGAAAAAGCTTGCTCTTGCGTCTAATCGCTGGGCTTGATAAACCGGACTCGGGAGCGTTGTACTATTTCGGGGAGCACCTGCCGCTTTCTCAGCATACCGCATTGGAAGTCGCCAAACGCGGTGTGGAATTGATTTTCCAGAATGGCGCCTTGATTTCGAATCTAACGGTTCGCGAAAACATTTCTGTTCCGCTTTATTACCATCATCGCGGTACGGATGAAGAAATTGAACGTCGTGTGAATATGGCATTGGATTTGATGCGGGTTCGCGATGAAGAAGATAAATATCCGCATATGCTAAGTTCCGGCGTGGCAAAGCGTGTCGCGATTGCGCGTGCCTGGGCGATGGACCCGCGTCTTTTGCTGATGGATGAACCGACGGCGGGCCTTGACAATTATAACCGCAATTCCTTGCTTCCGTTGATCGATAACATGCAGGCTCTTTTTAAGACTTCGATGATTTTGGTCACGCATGACCTTTTGATTGCGCGTGAACTCGGGGCCGATCTTTGCTTTTTGGAAAATAAACGTTTGAGCCAGCGGATGAAGTTCGAGGAATGGTTGACTGTGGATTTACCCATTGCGCATGAAATGTTCCGCAATTTGCGCGATTTTCGTTCTGACATCTCCCGTTCTTAAGAAAAAAGCGTATTTTTTTTGATGTCCTCGGATGGACTTTTGGATAAGGAGATCGCTGGTTGCTTAAACCGGTACGCAAAATTAATTGGATGGACCTATCTGGCCTGTTGGTTGGGGTTTTTATCACATTTTCCGTGATGGTCTTTGTCTTTGTATTGTATGCGCGAATGATCACGGCAGGCGTTATCGGTATCGAAGAATATAGGCTTTACAGTAATTTTGAAAAAGCCCAGGGTCTGCATCCGGGTACGGATGTCCAGATCAGCGGTGTGAGCGTCGGCCATGTATCGGATATGAAAATTGAAGGCTCGGGCATGGTGCGAATGGAATTTACGATTCGTAAGGAATTTCAGCCTTGGATTACGGACCGGGCGATGATTTATGCCATCCGTGATCAGAACGTGATTTCGGAACGCGTTGTCAATGTCGATGTCCGCAAAGGGGAAGGACGCGTCCTTGAAGATGGAGAAACGATTACCGCAGGAAAATCCCAAGACATTGAAACGGTCATCGAAACCTTGAACGATGTGCTGGAACACGTGACGGTATTGATTAATGCCGCAGATACGCTCGTCGCCTTGACGATGGACACGAACACGACGATCGGCGCCTTGCTCGGGTCGAGAGCCATTTATGAAAAGTTAAACACACAGCTGGACCGCTTGGATTACTTCTCGTACGAAGGCATTCAATTGCTGGACGTCATGAGCGGGACACTCCCGGGAATTCTTTACCGAGCGGATACTTTGACGACCAAGCTTTCTACCATGACCGACGAACTGGAAGATACTCCGCAGAAACTTGACCATGTCTTCGGATCCTTGGACAATGTCTTTGGGCACATGAATGGAACCATGGATTCTCTCAGCAGAATGGTGGGGAATATGGGCGGGATTGCGGCACGTGGCGAAGAAACGTTGCAAAATGCGAATGACCTGATGGAAGGAATTTCAAATATGTGGATCGTTCGCCGTTCGATGCCCAACCGTGATTCGGTTCCGTTCGTCGCGGAGGATGCATGGTAATCCGTCGTCTCTTGCTTTGTGGACTTTTTTTTGCGTCTTGCGTATTTGCCTCGTCCGAATCGAAGGATCTGGCGTTTAGAGCGGACAAGGCTTTTCAGGCGGGAAAGTTTGCCAAGGCGTATGGCCTGTATGAACGCGCATTGCTTTCGAGTCGGAAAGAATCGGATATCCTTTCCGAGGGGCGCATTTTGATTTCGATGGCGACACTTCGCACTCAGAGCTTGGATCTTCAATTTGCTTCGAGCCTTTTGCAACAGGTTCAAAAAGCGGAACTGGATACGAATACTTTGGCCGCCTATTATCTTGCCTGGATGGATCTTTTTTTAGAAAAGAAAAACTATGGCAAAGTCATCGAACTCAAATATTCCATGTCCGAAAAATTCCTGGATAAAATTCCGGATGCAATCCGCGGATCGATTCTCTGTACCGCTGCAATCGCTTTTGCTGCAAAAGGCGATGCGAAAAATGCGAAGAAATACTTGAAGGATGCGGACGAAGCTTTCGATGGGGATGCTCCGGGAAAGCTTGCCTTTGCGGAAGCCCGTGTTGCAAGTATTCTCGGACAGAATTCGGCTGATTCGCTTTACAAAGTGGCCCTTCAAAGTTCGATAGAATCGAGTCGACCGTTTATGTCGGCAACGATTCTTTATTACCGCGGACAAAATGAAAAAAATCGCGCAACGGCGAAAGAATATTTTGTGCGCAGTGCGAATGCGTTTGAATTGATGGGACTTTCTCGTAATCACGACCGAGCCTTGCAGGCGACGGAGCGCTGATCGCTTTTAAGAATCAATCTTCCTTTTTCAAGGAAAGCAGTCGACGGTATGCGTAATTCGGGTCGATTGCGTGCTCGCTCAGCTTTTTGATGATAAAGCTGACTTCGTTAGTGACATTCGAGTCTGCATCATGGGTGCGGTGTAAAACACGTAATGTCTTGGGGGTAAAGCCTTTTATCAGGTCTTTATATTGCGGATTCAGCGCATCGTTGATGATTGTTTCGAGAGCCATTTCGGTTTGCATTGTGTTCAGCTCGAAATTGCGGTAAATGGTCTTGATGTGCGCTGGAATCGAAGTGTCTGTAGAGGCTTCGAAATGCTTCATGATTTTGGCCGCTTCCGCATAATTGTGCGTCGGTCCATTGGCAAGACGAAGTGCAAAGTAAATGGCGAGACGCCAGTCGTCTGGAAATACCCTGACGGCGCGACGCATCACGGTGAAATCGGTGGTATCCGGTTCATCCGTGGTCGTGATGCTTCCGACGACCATATAGGGAGTACGAAATAGCGAGTCAAGTTCGGTAGAAAGATTCCCTACATGGGAAAGCCATGCATAGGAAGTCCCGTAGAGATAGCTTTCTCCGAGATCAATGACTCCGCCAATCCAGAATATACCCGCCGCCGTCACATTGTGACCCATAGCAATCGCTTTCGCATATTCCGCTTTGGGCAAGAATTCTTCTTTTTGAGGTAAGCGAGGAAGAGGCTCTGCATAATGGAATGCGAGAGCGATGATCGCGCAAGAAAGAAGAATGCAAACAATGTGACGCATACTCAATGATTTTGACCTTGAGCGTTAGCGGATGGCTTCGGCCAAAGATTCGATGGCGTCGACGCAAGCGGAAGCGTATTCGGCTTCCTTGCCTGTGCGCTGCCAAGCGAAATTCAAGCCGCTGGAGCTGTTCAAGACGTGGAACTTTCGCTTTCCACCTCCGTTTGCAATCGCTTGCAAAACGGTTTTGGCATCGCCACCCTGTCCACCAGGGACGCCCGGAATGGAAACTCCCGGAATGAGGAACGGAATTTCATGGCCCGCAGCGGCAAAAAATGCCGTAATGCGTTCAAGTTCTTCCGGGTGAGTGGCTCCGACGACAGCTCCGAGGTTGCCGTTATCCCATTCGATCAGCTTTTGGGCTACAGCGAAGAATGCCGTGCTGCCTTCGACAGGGAGATCCTGGAAGTCGGCCGCACCCTTGTTGCTTGTACGGAGAAGCGCGTAAACGCCACCGTTAGCCGGATGCTCCAAGAATGGACCTACGGAATCCTTGCCCATCCAGGGGCTTACGGTCACGGCGTCTGCACCGTAAACGTTGAAGGCTGCGTCTGCGTAGGCCGCGCTGGACTTTCCGATGTCGCCACGCTTGGCGTCAAGCACCACGGGGATTCCTTCGCCCTTGTAAGCGGCGATCAGGTCGTGCAGAACCTGCATTCCCTGAATGCTGATGCGTTCGTAGTAGGCACTGTTCGGTTTGACGACTGCCGGCTTCACGTTGCGCTTGGCGCATTCTTCCAAAATGTCCATGTAGAAGAACCGGATCTTTTCTTCTTCGGAATTGACATTTGCATGCTTGCGCTCGACAGGCATCAAGGAAAGCTTCGGATCCATTCCGAGGCAAATCGGATTGCCACATTCCTGGATTCGTGCTTCAAGACGATCGGAAAATTTCATTAGAGATCCTTCTGAATTTTAGCCAATTCGTAAGAGAGAATACCGTGTGCAACGGCGACGTTCAAGGATTCGAGATCGCTGGACATCGGAATCTTCACGGTTTCATCGGAAATATCGATCAGGTGCTGGTCCGTACCTGCCCCTTCGTTGCCGACGAGGAAAGCGACCTTGCGGAGCTTGCGCGGTTCGATTTCAGAAAGGCTCTGGTGACCGTGCAAATCCGTAGCGATAATCGTATAACCGAACTTGTGCAATTCATTGATGGCTTCGATCAAGTCGCGGTCCTTTTCAAATGGAACGCGCAGGAACGTGCCCGAAGATCCGCGAACGACTTTCGGGTTGAACGGATTGACAGAACCCTTTCCGATGATGACGCCTGTCGAATTAAAGCCAAGGCTTGTACGGAAAATAGCTCCGAGATTACCCGGGTCTTGGACGGCATCCACGAGCGTGATGATGCTGCGGCCTTTTTCGTAGTTCGGCTTTGTGCTTGCGGAACGGCACACGGCGAGAACGCCCTGAGTCGTTATGGTCGAAGAAAGACGCTTGATCTGTTCTTCGCTGATCACGTGGACGTCAACTTTCAATTCGCGAGCCTTGCTCACCGTCGGCTGAAGATTGTCGAGCGGAGTATAGGTTTCTTCACCGAGAGAGTTCAGAATCGAAGCGTTGTTTTCGTCGAGGTTCTTGGTACCGGCGACATAAAGTCCGATCATCACATCGAGATGGTTCGTGAGAATTTCATCTACAACGCGGACGCCTTCTGCCAGGAACTTGCCTTCGCGTTCACGACCCTTTTCGGTTGTGAGGGCGAGCAGACGGCGGAACCAAGCCGGATTTGCGCCTGAATTTTCTGCGGAAATGTCCGGTGTGTCTGCGAATGTGAGCACAGCGTCTTCATCGCGAACGACTTCTTCGTTATCGAAGAATTTGCGTTCTGGCTTCTGACGGAAAATCGGACGGTTGGCTTCGTCATCAAATGGATGGCGGTCAAAGTTTCCACGGCGTGCGTCGCGGTTGAACGGTCTGCGTCCATCGCGATCGCCGAAGGAACGACGTTCACCATCGCGTCCGCGGTCACCGAACGGTCTGCGGTCACGATCAAATGGGCGACGTTCACCGTCGCGGCCGAAGGAACGGCGTTCGCCGTCACGGCCAAAGGATCTGCGTTCGCCACGATCTCCGTTGAACGGTTTGCGGTCACGTCCGCGGTCACTGAATGGTCTGCGGTCACGATCGCCAAAAGACTTGCGGCCGTATTCACGGCGTTCGCTGCGGGTTTCCTGAGCATCAGGATTCGGCGTTTCCGGACGACGGCCAAAACCGTGATCGGCTGGATTATCGCTTACGCCGAATTTGCCTTCGAATGTATGCTTGACTACGCGCTTGGGAGAGTTGTTGTTTTCTTCTGTCATAGGTCTTTCAATAATTTGTTTGCAATGGACGTGCCGTCAATGCCAAGCATACGATACAAGTCCGGAATTTTACCATGTTCTACAAAGGCATCTGGCAAGCCGAAACGAATCAACTTGTGATCCTTGAGTTCCATGTCGGCGAGAAGTTCTGCAATTTCAGAACCAAATCCTCCGACAATGGTGTTGTCTTCCAACGTGACAATCGTTTGATGTGTCTGGAACAGGTTGCGGTAGCCTTCCTTGTCGAGCGGCTTCACGAATTTAGCGTCCACGAGAGTGGGATTGAAACCGTGTTCGACAAGAATCTTCGCCGTCTTTTCAAGCTCATGAAGCATAAAGCCAACGCCCAAAAGCAGAATGTCTTTACCTTGTTGCTTGATTTGGAATTTCCCGTATTCGACGGGTTCTGCTTCGGCTTTGAGTTCCGGCGAAAGCGCGGAACCGCGGGGGAAGCGGATCGCAACAGGACCTTGCATATCGATAGCAGCGGTCACCATATTGCGAAGCTCGTTTTCGTCCGATGGAGCCATGATGGTCATGCCTGGAATCGAACGGAGATAAGTGAGGTCTAGCGCACCATGATGGGTCGGACCGTCGGCTCCGACAAGGCCTGCACGGTCAAGGACAAACACGACGTGCAAATTTTGCAGAGCGACGTCATGGATGATTTGATCGTAAGCGCGCTGGAGGAAAGATGAATAGATTGCGACGACCGGGACGATTCCTCCGCAAGCAAGGCCTGCGGCAAAAGTCACGGCGTGTTCTTCGGCGATGCCGACATCGATGACGCGGTCCGGAAATTCCTTCTGCATGATGTCAAGACCGCAACCGGTAGGCATGGCACCTGTAATTCCAACAATCTTTTCATTCTTTCTGGCAAGTTCAAGAATCGTCTTGCCGAAAATACTGGTGAGAGATGGAATCGGGCTTTTCGGAGAAAGCGGCTGGCCGCTCTTAGGGTCGAAGGGGACCGACGCGTGCCACTTGCTCGGGTTCGTTTCCGCGAATTTCATACCGCGGCCTTTTTCCGTCATGATTTGGATCAGGCACGAACCCGGAATGGATTTGACTCGTTCGAGAATCGAAATCAGTTCGCCTAAATCGTGGCCATCGATCGGACCGAAATAGCGAATGCCCAAATCTTCGAAGAACTGACCCGGACGGATGGCATTCTTCACCGCCTTTTCGACGCTTTGCAAAAGGGTGCGGAAGTGACGTCCGATGATGCCCGGAATCTTTGCCATGACGCGGTCGATATCCGAACGGAGCTTGTTGTACATCGGATCGGAAATGATTCGATTCAAGTACTTCGGGAAACCGCCGACGTTCGGGGCGATGCTCATCTTGTTGTCGTTCAAGATGATGGTCATGTTCTGCTGGGAAAGTCCAGCGTTGTTTAACGCTTCGAAGGCCATTCCACCGGTCATGGATCCGTCTCCGATGATAGCCACCACATTGTTGTGCTGGTGCAATTTGTCGCGGGCGACTGCAAAACCGAGTGCCGCAGAAATCGAAGTGGAGGCATGTCCAACGCCAAAGGCGTCGTATGGACTTTCGGAGCGTTTGGGGAATCCGGAAAGTCCACCTTGCTGGCGAAGAGTTTCGAAACGTTCGAAACGTCCAGTGAGAAGCTTATGTACGTAAGCTTGGTGGCCCACATCCCAAACCAGAATGTCTTCCGGAGCGTTGAATACGTAATGAAGGGCAAGAGTCAGTTCGACAACTCCGAGACTCGAAGCCAAGTGCCCTCCGTGGGTTGCGACTTGGTTAATGATCTTTTCGCGGATCTGTGCCGCAAGATCATTCAGCTCGGCAATCGAACATCCCTTGATGTCCTTTGGCGATTTAACGTCCTTAAGCTGCATTACTTAACTCGTGTGATGATGAATGCGGCAATAGCCTTGAGAATCGAGGTGTCTCCCTGCAAGCCTTCCAACTGCTTCAAGGATTCTTCGTAAAGTTCCAAAGCCTTCTTGCGGGAATTGTCGAGACCCACAAGTGCCGGATAAGTCGCCTTTCCGCTTGCGATGTCGGAACCGGCGTCCTTGCCGAGTTCTTCGGTCGTGGAGACGATGTCGAGAATGTCGTCGACAATCTGGAAGGCGAGGCCGATCGAACGGCCGTATGCTTCAATCTTTTGAATGTCTTCTTGAGAAGCTCCGGCGAGTTGTGCGCCAATGACGAGGGAGGCTTCAATCAAGGCAGCCGTCTTGTGATAGTGGATGTAGTCCACGACATCGAGAGAAACCTTTTTCCCTTCGCTGTCGATGTCCGTCATTTCGCCACCGATCATGCCATAGGTGCCAAGCTTGTATGCAAGGCTTTCCATGGCTTGCGGATTCTTGGTCTTGGCGATGAGTTCAAAGGCGAGAACGCAAAGAGCGTCTCCGCTCATGACTGCAGTGGCTTCGCCGAACTGCTTATGGGCGGTCGGACGTCCGCGACGGAAGTCGTCATTATCGATGCACGGGAGGTCGTCGTGAATCAACGAGAACGTGTGCAAAAATTCGAGTGCGCTAGTTGCGTACCAGATGCTATCGCCTTTACCGCCGAAGAGCTCGAATGCGGCGCATGCAAGCCCCGGGCGAAGACGTTTTCCGCCGGCAAAGACAGAATAACGCATGGCCTTGTGGAGATTGCAAGGAACGTCGGTTTCAGGTGGAAGATGTTCGTCGAATTTCTGTTCGGCGAGCTTCGCGATTTTCGCAAGATAGGCGCGGGCGATATCCGCTTCTTTTTGAAGATTTTGCATACTCCCAAAGATATTAATTATTGGCTTTTGGGAAAGGGAGCGTAATTAAAATGTGAGCCCGTACACGGTGATATCGTCCAAAGAAATTTCTTGACCGTCTAGGCCAAAGAAATGGAACCTGGTTACCGTTTTTTTGACGCTTTCCCAGCCGGTAGATAGAGAATCGTTTTCGGGCAATTGGAAGTCTTCCGGGGTCACGCAAAACCGCGTCCAGGTGGAAGAAATCGGCAAATCTTCTGTCCAAGCTTTGAGATTGTCTGTCGAAGAGCCATCCCAGCGTTCCAGTGCAAAACGGATACTTCCGGAACCTTTGGCGTAGAATGTGACCGAGTCCAAAGCGCTCATGTCGATGCCTTCCGAAGAAAGCTGCGTCCCGAAGATGACGTAGCCGCCGATGGATGAGGTGTAGTAACCGCTAAAAACATGACTGTTTAACTCGGAATTACTGACGATTGCAGACCAGTAGTTGCTGCTGTTTGTCGGATAATTGATCTGCGCATTGGTGTCGGCAGAAAAATACCAGTTGTGGCTAGCAAAAGAGGTCGAATCTTCGAAATTTTCAAAGAGCATCCAAGCGTATTCTTGGGAAGAGGAGGATTCTTCGGAGCTGGAAGATTCTTCTTCGCTGATAGAGCTTGAACTGGAAGCTTCCGAGTTGGATGACTCCTCGGCAGAAGAAGAACTGCTGGCTTTGGAAGAAACATGAATCCAGGAAGTGGTAGATTTTTCTTGGACGATCAGATTGGTATCGGCGACGATGCTGTCTCGAGATGCGGTGAGAGCAAAAAGTTTTAACTCATCGGAAGGGAGAGTCGGTAGCACGAAATCCCCGTTAGAAGCGACTCGGACAAGAATATCTAGTCCATAGACACCGACCCAGGCGGCTTTTGCTAGCCCGTTTTCATCGGCAAAGGATCCCGAAACGGAACCCGGGGCGTCCAGGTAGATTTTTCCCAAATTGAGATCGTCGCCGGTATAGGAAATTTCTTTGGAGAAATATTTTCCGTCCAAGGAAACCGTAAGGCGGTATTTTCCTTCTTCTAAATTTTCAAGAATGAGGTTTCCGGAACTGTCTGTGACTTTGCTTGGAATAAGGACGGTTCCTGAAGTGTCGTCCGAAATATAGTCTGCCGAATGCAGGCAAATGCTTGCATAGGAAGCGACCGTTTCGCCCGAAAACACCGAAGCGAAAATCCCGTTTGTCGTTTCGCTGCCGGGACCTTTGGCGTGACCATTTCCGTCACAGCTCCAAAGACCGAGCGACGCAATCAGAGTTGTCAATACCCACCAGGATTTTTTCATCCTTCACCACCCTTTTTATCCAGCAATGCAATGGGGAACAGCTGCACGTTCAGCTGGTACACGGCATCGTCGTCCGTTCCTTCGTTGGAAAGACGTAAAAGCTCTCTTCTAAATTCCTGGATGCGTTCGCGGACAAGTCCAATCATGTTTCGGTTGAAGGTCATTGTCGCAGTGCTGATATCACGCAGGGGAGGCTTATGCCTAGAAAGGGATTGGCCTGCGAGCGCAATCGTATCTTCTTGAAAACGGCGAACGGCTTCGGAACGCCAGTTTCCACCGGTGCTGACAAAGGTTTCGGTCACAAACCAGAATCCTTCGTCATCGAGCTTGATCATTTTCAGGTCTTTGAGAAGTTTAACGGCTTCCTTCGCTTCGCGTACGGAAATCGCGGGGGTACAGGATTCAGCTAATCGCTTGTAACTTTCCTCGTTGTCACGGAACATTCCGATGCCGAGAAGCGAGCGGATGGCATTGGAATACCAATGCCTGTAAAATTCCAATTCTTTTGTATCGAGACGCTTGATCGAAACGCCTTTGATGGAAAGCATTTTCTCGTAATGGTCGAGAGCTTCTTTATCGCTTTTGGCCCTTCCGAAAAGAACGAGTTCCGTCCAATAGGCAGCCTCTTTTTCGTTCAATCCAAAAAAGTCGGCAGTCGGCTGAATATATTTGATGGAAAGTTGAATTTTCCCTTGAGCAACCCGTAAAAGATTGCCGGGGTCTCCGCCGATTTTTGAAGCCATATACCGCCAGGATACAGCGCATCGTTCCTTCTTGTAGTTTTCGAAGGCGTCGCGTAACCAGGCTTGGTAATCTGTATAATCAAAAATCGGGTTCATACTCTCAAAATAAAAGGAAACCGGTGCGATTCAAGGCGTTGGCGAAGAACTCCGTTGTAAAAATTTACAACAGAACCGCCGTTTTGACTGTGGTGATTTTCGCAAGAACGTAGCGTCCTAGAGAGAGAAGGGCCGTACTGTACAGAAAATAAAGGAAGGTGGCTAGTCCGGAAATGGTCAAAGTTTTATCCGGAAGAGGCGCCAAATGCATTATTTTGGGTGTAATCGTCAAACAGGCGATGGCTCCAATGACAAATGGAATGACGACAATCATGGTCAGGTCTGTCTTGTTTCCCCGAAAATTGCAAAATGCGGATGTAATCGTGCGCACGGTAAAAGAGGCAAGCATAAAGATGAGGGCGAACAGCCAAATTTCGGGATCCAGAACATATTCGGTCAAAAAAACGGCTCCGACAACGTAGACGTTCATCATGGCGAGCCATTTGAACTTTTTGGGGGTAAAACCAATGGTGGGCTTCGTGTAAAGGCCTCCGTAGGCGAATACGAGAAGGGTGCCTAGCCAGTACAAAAGAACGCTGTAAAAACCTTCGAGGGAAAGCAGCAGGGAAGACTCTCCGATGAAGGCTACGGCGTAAGATAACGCCACGGCAAGCGTAATCAAAAACGCATCCCCGAATAGGAGAAGAATGCGACTTGGGCTAAAAAGAAATAGAGACTTCACTTGCATATTTTCAATCTAAACAAAAAAATCCCGAGTCGTTCACTCGGGAGAATCCGGAAAGTCTTTTTGCTTAGAAAACCTTTAGATTTGTGATCTTTCCACCTTTGTCACAAGAGGCTGAAATGTTGCATCCTTTTTCGGCGTTGAAGAAGAGAATGGATTTTTCGAAATCCGTATTGTCGCCTGGTTTGGCGCATTGACCGCGGAATTCGGCGACCGTTTTTTCGGATTTGCTTAGACCGAAGTATTGGAGGTTGAATTCCTTTCCGCTTTTGGAATTCTCTTGAATGGACTTTTCTTCCATCAAGACGCGGGTCATCGAAATCAGGCAGGTCTCTTCCATCGCGGAATCCAGTTCTGCGGGCTTGTATGACGCATCGATTCCCTGGACGTCGGCTTCGTAATGGAACCAGTTCAAGGAAAGCGGAATGAATTCCGGATTGTTTTTAGCGCATCCCAAAAGGATGATGCAGGCAAAGAAAATGAAGAATTTTTTCATGCTAGATCTTTTTAATGGCTGCGGTCACGCTGTTTCTGCCACCGCGCTTGGAACTGTAAAGGGCCTTGTCCAAGCGGTCGAACACGCTCTTGGGATCTTCGTGCGGAAGCATTTCGGCGACACCGAACGAACACGTAATCTGCTGCTGGGAAATCAGCTGTGTATTTTCCACGTTTGTACGGAGTTTTTCGGCCAGGAACTGTGCGTTTTGAAGCGGAGTATCGCTGCAAAGAATCACGAATTCTTCACCGCCCCAGCGGACAAGGGCGTCGGTTGTGCGAATGCGGCTGCGGATCAGTTTGGAAAGGTTCACGAGAACTTCGTCGCCCACACTATGACCCCAGGTATCGTTAACTTTTTTGAAGAAGTCGATGTCGAGCATAATGAACGAGAGGGCGCCTCCACCGTTGTTCAAATGTTCCTGTTCTTGGGTAAGGACGCTTGTGAAACCGGCGCGGTTCAAACAGCCGGTCAACGCATCTTCCTTCGAAGCCTTTTCGTAGTCGGATTTTTCCACTTCGAGAACAACCAGGTTGTGTTCCAGTTCTTCGCGGCGTTTGCGTTCTGTATTGCGCTGGATGCTGTAATCGCGCAAGCGAAGAATGAGGTAGAAGAGGAATGTAAAGAACCAGAGGGCGACCAGCACGAACATGAGCTTTTCGGCGGAAATCAGCTTTCCCTTGAAAGTGATTCCCATGATTTCGAGGGTACCGTAGCCGAGAGGCGCTGCAGTTCCTGTCTGGATTTCAATCAGAGGAATGTTGGAAAGATCGACTCTTGCGCGGTGAGCGTTCACGTTGTTCTGGGAAACCCACCAGCCAGCCACGCGAAATTCCTGAGGCACAAAGACCGCCGGATAGGTTTCTTCGAGCGGGAAAAATTCGAGTTCGTTGAATTTCAGAGTGGACTGATCACCCGGTTTGGAAATGGAATCGTCCCAGGCGCGCAGGTAAAGACGCACGGAGCCTTCGCCGCGTGGCTTGACCCAAAGGTAAATACTGTCGTAATGGGAAAGGTCCTTGCCATGTTCCTTGCCGTCGCCCAGATAAATCTGCATGTTGACGTAAGGGTAGGGATAGCCTTCCCGCAGTTCGTAATCCATGACGATCGAGGAATCTGTGCGGGAAAGTTCGAGAACAGAAGCTCCTCCGTCCACGGAGTCCGTTTGGGCTACAATGTAAGGATAAGTCGCAGGCTTGATTGCATAGATGTCGTCCATTCCATATTTGTTCCATAACAACGTAATCGCCGTTACTGAAAGCAGGAACGCAATCATCAGGTTCAGACGGAATATAGACATTAATTTTAACCAAACAACTTTCATAGCCTATACTTGAAAATACATTAAATAACTTTTTTCTGGGGCGAAATATCCTTAATTTTTAGATACAATGAGGTTGCCATTTGCTGATGGCGTTGCAAATTCGGGTGAAAATCCAGCCCGGCATTGCGTGATGTGTCCAAAAAGAGGTGCGAAACGTCTCGATTGCCCTTGCTAAGCTCGTTTGCAAGGACGGTCTCCACGCGTTCCGGAAGATAATTGGTCGGGAAGGTTTCCGTCGAAAGCAAAATGAACTGCGGAGAAGTGTACCGTTTTCTCAGGGTATCGAGGAATGCGGAATAAGCGCCGTCAAAAACGCCGGCTTCCGGATGAGGGCCTTCTCCTTGCCAATCGTTGATGCCGATAAATAGGCAGACAATTTGAGGGTCGAACTTTGTGAAATCCCAACGAGGGGAGTTTCCGAGAGGCGCTTCCCCGGAAAGCGTGTATTCGTAAAGCTTGGGGATGGTCCAGTTCGGAGCGATGCGCATGTAGTTTTGCACGAGTCCGCGCCCGCTGTAAGCGTTGATCGCAAAAGAAGCTCCGAGCTTTTGGGCGGTCAATGCTCCGTAACTTTGGGTAGAGTCTGTCGTTGTAAAAGGGGTTCCCGTAATGGGATCGCGGGCGGCGTTGCCAAATCCCACCGTGTAAGAATCGCCGATGAATTCAATATGTGAAATCGGGCGTTCCAAATGGGCGGCTTGGGGGGCAGCTTGGGGACGCGAAACCGGTTCGGGGATGGTTCGGTACAGCGCAATGCTTCCGAATTCCGTTTCGGTCTTTTTCCAGAGCCTTGCTTCGTGAATTCCGGCTGTCAAATTTTCGGCGATGCGGTAAAGCTTGCGTTCCCGGGTCAAAAGCTCCGGAAATTCTTGATGGTCGATTTCGACCTTAAAGCGGGCTTCGCCTTCCAGTTCAATGTCCAGGGAGGATCCTTCAAAAAAGAAGGAAACATTAGCTGCCGGAGCCGATGTCCTGGCTTGCTCCGAATCTAGGGCCCAGCGGCCTTCAAATGTCATGTCTTGAAATTGTTGCATTCAAAGGAGAATATAAAATCTATTTTGAGAACATGGACTGGAAATTTTGGAAGAAACTAGCTTGCTCGGCGCCTGTTTTTTACGCGGTGCTGATCGGACTGGATTTTTGCATTGGCGAAACTTCCGAAAAACCGGCGCCTGGATCTGCGGGCGATACGCTATCGGTTGTCGATAAGCGGATGGCGTATTTGGTCTATAACCTTTTGGATTCGAACGGAATCATTATGGGGGCTGATCTGGAACGCGGCGAAAGGCTTTTTATGCGGAACTGTCGCCCCTGCCATGGAGATGATGGACGACGGATGAATCTTTCCGGAGATATGTGGCATCCGAGATATATTGGATCGACCGCTCATGATGAGGCTCCTACGTTCTGGTACATGATGAATTTCGGAGATTCGGTTCGGGGCATGCTTCCCTATATCGATGAAATCCCGCTAGACGAAATGATTGATATCGCGGGCTTTGCACAAACTTTGCCCAGGCATCCGTGGTCTGCGGAAGAAGCGGCCGCGGCGATGCGGGAAGATTCCATCTTAGAAAGTAGACGAAAAAAGGCGAATCTTCAGTGATCCGCCTTTGTCTCTAAATTGAAAAATCGACTTTTAGTTGGGCATCATATCCGAGAAGTCGTGCTTCTTGGCTTTTACCTTGGAAGGTTCTTTTGCGAGCTTGCGGTTTGTGACTGAGCCAACCGTGTAATAACGACCGTCTTTATAGATGATTGCCGTATAGATGTTCAGGCTCTTGTGGTTTGTCCACTGCTTGTAAAGATTATGAACGCTCGGCTTGATGTCAGCTTCTTGAAGTTCGGTCGTGCGGACTTTTTTTCCGTAATGATCGACGAATTTGTCGGACATATATTCCAACGCTTCAAAGACTTTGGGAAGGCGGTCCACTTCCATACGGCCCGTACGGACTTCGAATGCGTAGAAGTGATCGTTCTTGTTAAAGAGGAAGTCGACCTGCACTGGCAGTTCGTCCATCATGTAGACAGGGATGACAATGCGGTCTGCACCATCGGCAGAGCCCAGTGGATCGTATCCGAGCTTCATGATTTCTTCAATGACACCTTCTCGGTCGAGTCCGAAGTTAATACCGGCAAAGCCAGTCGATGACTGTGCCCAAACTTGGATTGCCAAAAAGGCGCAAACAATGAGAATAATTTTTTTCATCGTGTCTCTATAAACAACCACACTCAGTTTAAACATAGTAAACAAATGGAAAGATTTGAAAGGGGTGGGAACGAAAAAGGAACGAAAAAAGGGAATAATCCGATGAGACCCTTTATATTGTTATATTTCGGTACATATGTCCAGCATCTACGGTAAATTATTCTCGGTATCCACCTGGGGGGAATCCCATGGTGAAGCGGTGGGCGCGGTCATCGACGGTTGCCCAGCAGGACTTCCCCTGTCGGAGGAAGACATTCAGCAGGCGATGGATCGTCGTCGTCCGGGGCAAAACGCCTTGGTCACCCCGCGAAAGGAAGCGGATAAGGTGCACATCCTTTCAGGTGTTTTCGAAGGAAAAACGACAGGAACGCCGATTTGTTTAGCTGTTTGGAATGAAAATCAGCATTCTAAAGATTATACCGAGATGATGAACTGGTACAGACCGGGACATGCGGACTTGACTTACGATTTAAAGTATGGGTTCCGCGATTACCGTGGCGGTGGACGTGCTTCGGCGCGAGAAACGCTTGCCCGAGTGGCTGCCGGTGCTGTAGCGAGCAAAATTTTGAAACTCGCCTGCGGAACGGAAATCCTGAGTTGGGTCGAATCTGTCGGAACTGTCACTTCGAACGTGGATGCGTCGAAGGTGACTCTTGAAGCCGTGGAAGCCTCTCCAGTCCGTTGCCCGGATCCGGAAGCGAGCGTTAAAATGGCGCAGGCGGTGGAAGAAGCAAAGCTTGCCAAGGATTCCATTGGAGCGGTTCTTGCTTTGGATATTCGTAAACCTCCGGTTGCTGTCGGGGAACCTGTTTTTGACAAGGCCCAGGCGGTTCTTGGCGGAGCTCTTTTAAGTATTTCCGCCGTTAAAGGCTTTGAAATCGGTGAAGGTTTCCATGCCGCGGAATTGCATGGCTCGGAAAATAACGACGTCATCCGTTTTGAAGACGGAAAGTATCGCACGCTCACCAATCATGCGGGCGGAATTCTCGGTGGCATTACGAATGGGGAAAACATCCATTGCCGGATTGCGTTTAAACCGACGGCGACGATTGCGCAGGAACAGGAAACGGCTGGTCGTGACCATCAGAATGGAACTCTTGCTGCCCGCGGACGCCACGATCCCTGCGTGGCCTTGCGCGCTCCGGTGATTGTGGAAAGTATGGCTGCCCTTGCGCTTGTGAATCTGTTCCTAGAACAGCGCGCTCGAAAGTTGTTCTAAAAATTCTAATGAAAAAAGAAAAGCGGTCTGATTCAAGACCGCTTTTCTTTTAGATGTGAGATTTTTTAGTGACGACCGAAACGACGGGTCTTGCGGAACGGCTTGTCGTCGCGTTCGCGGAAAGGACGTTCGCGGAAGTCCTTCTTGCCTTTGCGACGGTCACCACGGTCACGGTCTCTGCGACTGACGAAATCGCGGTTGCGCTTTCTTTCGCCGAAGGATTCATGGTCGGAAGGAAGAGGCTTGTCGTCGGTCATGAGACGGAACTTGGACGGATTCCCGCGGATCGTCATTTCTTCCAGGATCAGCTTGAGTTCCGGAGCGAGACCTTCCGGCAATTCCACGGTACTGAAACGGTCGAAAAGCTTGATGCGACCGATTTCGCCCGACGAAATGCCTGATTCGCCAGCGATGGCTCCGACGATGTCGCGCGGAGAAACGTGGTCGCGACGTCCGACGCCTAAATAGTAACGTTCGTAACCTTCTTCGACGCCGTTGTCTTTTTCGACACGCGGTGCGTGTTCCTTCGGTCCGTTGCCGAACTTGTCTTCGCTGGCTTTGCGGCGTTCTTCGCGGAGCGGAACGGATTTGATATCCGGGAGGTCCGTGGGGAAGAGCGGCTGGCCGGCTTGGGCAAGCTTTGTGACGGCTGCTGCGATTTCAAGTGCCGGAATTCCCTTTTCTTCTTCAAGAGCTTCCACGAGGTTGCGGAATTCTTCGAGAGCACCTTCGGCGAGGGTATCGAGAACCTTCTGCTTGAACATGGAAACGCGGCGTTCGCTGATCTGTTCGCCCGTCGGGACTTCCATCGGGTCAATCTTTTTGCGGGTCGCCTTTTCGATCATCTTCAACATGCGACGTTCGCGCGGAGTGATGAAGAGAATGGCGTTTCCTTCACGTCCGGCACGGGCGGTGCGGCCAATGCGGTGAACGTAAGATTCGGTGTCGTAAGGAACGTCGTAGTTGATGACGTGAGAAATTCTGTCGACGTCAAGTCCGCGGGCCGCGACGTCTGTTGCGACGAGAATGTCGATCTTGCCTTCTTTTAAACGGTTCACGGTACGTTCGCGAAGAGCCTGGGCGAGGTCGCCACTGAGCGGAGCTGCGTTGAAACCGCGGGCTTCCAAACGTTCGGAAACTTCAGAGGCGAGCTGCTTTGTGCGTACGAAGATGATCACTCCGTCATAAGTTTCGCCTTCGAGGACGCGGGTAAGTGCTTCCATCTTTTGTTCGGAGCGGACGGTCAGGTAACGCTGACGGACTTTGTCGACGGTTGCCGTCTTTGCTTCGATGCAAGCTTCTTCATATTCGCCGAGGTAGCGGTCGATGATTTTGCGGACGTTTGTCGGCATTGTCGCGCTGAAAAGCCCGCGCTGCGCGGTTTCCGGAATTTTGGAAAGGATTTCTTCGACTTCGTCCATGAAGCCCATGTCGAGCATTTCGTCGGCTTCGTCCAAGACAACCGCCTGGACGTTTTCAAGGCTGATCGTTCCCCGTTTTAAATGGTCGATTAGACGGCCCGGCGTGGCGACTACGATCTGCGGGGTGCGCTTCAAGGCGCGGAACTGGATGCCGATGTCTTGACCGCCATAGACGGGAACCACGTGCACATGCGGCATCGCTACCGCAAAATGCTGAACGGCTTCGGCGACCTGGACTGCCAGTTCGCGCGTCGGAGAAAGGACGAGCATGGATGTTTCGCCCTTTTTGAATTGCAGGTGAGAAAGCAACGGCAGGGTAAAGGCCGCGGTCTTACCTGTTCCCGTTTGAGCGGTACCAAGGAGGTTTTTTCCAGAAAGGAAAATAGGGATCGCTTTGGCTTGAATCGGCGATGGAGTCTCGTATCCGGCGTTTTTGACGCCTTCAAGAACTTCGGGAGAAAGTCCCAAATCGCTGAATTTTAACGTTTTTTCTGCGGAATCGGATGTTTCGATGACATCATTTTCAGCGATATTTGGTTCAGAATAGTCTTCATTTTGCATATTGGGGCGCAATATAGAAAATCGAACCTTTTTTTGAAAGCCCCTCGGTTTTTTGAAATTTTTTTATAAATTTGGTGACACCAACGGAGAGATGTCGGAGTTGGTCGATCGAGACGGTCTCGAAAACCGTAGACTCCTTATAGGGGTCCGAGGGTTCGAATCCCTCTCTCTCCTCGCAAAAAGCCACCCAGGTTTCTGATTTGGGTGGCTTTTTTGTTACTCGGACTTTTGGATGAATTTCTTTTGGAATTCTTCGCTGGAAAGGGGTTTTGAAAAGAAATAACCCTGGATGAGTTCTGCACCGGCGTTTTGCATCAGCTCCAAGGATTCTTGATTTTCCACGCCTTCTGCACACAAATGAATGTTCCCGTTCTTGCAAAGATCGACTACGAGTTTTAGAATGGTCCGGTGTTGAGGGTGCTTCACAAAATTCTGCGTCAGCTGGTAGTCAATCTTTAAAATATCGACAGGGATATCGCAGAGAACGATCATGGAGGCGTAACCCGTTCCGAAATCGTCGAGCGCCATTTTGACACCGGCATTCTGAAATTCCGAAAAAAGCTTGGAAAACTCTTGAGTGGACTTGACTCGGCACGATTCCGTTAGTTCAAGAACGAGCGCTTCCCCTGGTAGATGGTGCTTATGGAGAGTGTCAAAGACGTAATCCTTGAAACTTGAATCGTGAAATTGAACGCTGGAAACGTTAACGTGAATTTGTTTGAAATTTGGATTGATCTTTTTCCATTTTTCTAAAAATTCCATCGCTTTATCTAAAACCCAAGCTCCGACGATAACAATGTCCTGGGTCTTTTCTAAAAGCGGAATGAAGTCGACTGGGCTCACCATGCCTAGTTCTGGCGTTGAAAATCGGAGCAGCGCTTCTGCTGAATCACAGGTATTTTTTCCCGCTTTGATGATGGGCTGAAAATAAAGTTCGAATCCCGCAAAATTGTTCTGGAGACTTTTTTTGATGGCTTCACGAAGTTGAGAGATGCGGGCCTTTTGCAAGTAAAGGTCGTCCGTGTAATAAACAAGATCTTTGAGGGAATAGACTTTGGCAAAGTCGATTCCGTAATAAAGATTCTGCTGCAGGCGGTCGATGTCCACGCCATCGGAAGGGAAGATGGTTGCCGCACAAACGAAATCTTGGTCGATATCGATTCCTTCTACGGAGACGCATCTCAACACCTTCTTGATCGCTTCGTATGCGGTCTGAATGTCGGACTTCTTGCAGGACTTGATGACCACGGCAAAACTGGAACCTTGCATGCGGAATATGGAATTTTCCTTGCCGAGTTCCTGTTTTAACAGAACTCCCATGGTGTAAAGAAATTTGTCGCCAAAAGAATAACCATGATCGTCGATGACCTTCTTGAAATTAATCAGGTCGAACATCAGAATGGAACCGCGGTCGTTCTTGCTGAGACGCTTTTTTAGGTTATCTCTAAATTCGTGGATCGTTCTTAAGTTGGAAACCGGATCGATTTTATTTCGATAGCCGAGAGGACGGACAAAGCCCGCCGCATGGTCCGGAATTCCTTGCTCGTCATAATAGATGTAGCTGCTGCAAAGAATCCATTCATATTTTCCTTCGGCAGTCAGAACGCGGTATTCCAGATTGTGGTGATGCGCGTGTGCAAGAAGAACCGAATCAAAATACGTGTTGAATTTTTCCTGATCGTCTGGATGGACTCGGCTTGTCCAAAATTCTCGGATGTTTTCGATGCGCTTTTCTTTTAATCCAAAAAATTCTTGGGCGGGGTTGGACCACAATGCGACATTCTTCTTCATGTTGCTGATAAAGAAATACGCAGAATCGGAGCTGTTTGACAATGCTTCGAATAAATGCGCCTCTTCGTCTAAAAAAATATCGGCCATTGGGTTGCTTCCTTCTCCTTATTCTCAATATAGGTTGCTTTTTAAAATGAGGAAGCAAAAAAATGAAAAACTCAGTGAAAATCATGTATAAACAAATGGAATCTTCCAATTTGGAATAATGATTTTCTAAAAAAACGACCGCCAAATGGCGGTCGCTTTGAATTTTTAATTCAAAAAGATTAGACGAACTTCTGTCCGAAGATTTCGTTCCACGGAAGGCCCCACTTGCCGATTTCCGCCATAAACGGATCCGGGTCGAACTGTTCCATGTTGAAGACGCCTTCGCCTTTCCATTTTCCGGTGAGCATCATAGCACCGCCGAGCATGACAGGGACGCCCGTGGTGTAACTGACAGCTTGAGCTTTCACTTCCTTGAAGCATTCCGCATGATCGCAGACGTTGTAGACGAAATAGGTCTGCGGCTTGCCGTCCTTTGTTCCCGTGAGCTGACAGCCGATACAGGTCTTGCCTGTATAGTTCTGGCCGAGCTGTCCCGGTTCCGGAAGGAGAGCCTTGAGGAATTCGAGCGGAATGATCTTTTGACCCTTGAATTCGACCGGGTCAATGCGGGTCATGCCGACATCTTCGAGAACGCGGAGGTGGGTCAAGTATTCCTGGCCAAAAGTCATCCAGAAACGAGCCTGCTTGATTGGGATGTACTTCACGAGGGATTCGATTTCTTCGTGCCAAAGGAGATAGCTTTCGCGCGGACCGACCTGCGGATAGTCGACGCTCTTGTGTTCGGACATCGGCGGAATTTCGAAGTATTCGCCGTCTTTGTAGAATTTGCCCTTCTGCGTGACTTCACGGATGTTGATTTCCGGGTTGAAGTTCGTGGCAAAAGCCTGGCCGTGGTTGCCCGCGTTGCAGTCGACGATATCGAGAGTGTCGATCGTGTCGAAGTAGTGCTTCTTGGCGTATGCGGTATAGACGTTGGTAACGCCCGGGTCAAAGCCCGAACCGAGAAGTGCCATGATTCCAGCTTTCTTGAAACGGTCTTGGTACGCCCACTGCCAAGAGTATTCGAAATGGGCTTTGTCCTTGGGTTCGTAGTTCGCAGCATCGAGGTAGTTGACGCCTTCCGCGAGGCAAGCGTCCATAATCGCGAGATCCTGGTACGGAAGAGCTACGTTGATCACGAGTTCAGGCTTAAAATCGCGAATCAGCGCAGCGACTTCGGCGGCTTTGTCCGCATCTACGGATGCGGTATGGACTGGAATATTTTTGATATCCTGGGCAATCGCGTCGCATTTCGATTTGGTACGGCTTGCAAGAAGAATTTCAGAATAGACTTCCGAATTTTGAGCGCACTTGCGTACGACCACGTTGGAAACGCCACCGGCGCCGATAATCAAAACCTTGGACATTTTTCTCTCCGTTGGAAAAAGTTTCGATAACAAATATACTATTTTAGCAAATGGGGTTTATATAAGAAATATGGCGATACGATCCTATGCAAGACATTCTTTGATGTGGATGCTATCCTGTGCGCTGTTGTGCATAGGCTGCAATTCATATCAGGATTTAGGGAATGAAGCCCTGCATGTTGGGGATTACGATCGCGCCATTCAAAAATTTTCAAAAGCCCTGGATGAAGCTCCTGCGGATAGGGATGCTCGTTATGGAATCGCCTTGGCTTACTTTGGGAAAGCGGAAGCGGCCGAAAAAATCGGACAGCATTCGGTCGAATTATGGACCAAGACCCAGACGGAATTCCGGATTCTCCAAAAAATCGATAGCTCTGTGGCTCCTGCCATGTATTCGACGGCGCTTTTCTATTTGGCCCGGGCAAAAATTATGGATGATTCCAAGGCGAAAGTGCTTGGCATCTTGAATGAATCCATCGCTCTCGACAGCACCAACTATTTTAGCCAAAACCTTAAAGGGCTTGTACTGCAGGGGATGGGCGATACAGACGAAGCGCAAAAAATATTCATGGATATTCTTTCCAAAAATCCCAATTTTGCTCCGGCGTATTCCAATTTGGGAAACCTATATTGGGAATTGGGCGATATCGAAGATGCTTGGGATATTTGGTCGATGGGATCCATCCAGTTCCCTCAAAACAGCCATTTAAAACGTTGGACGAAAATCGCAGAAGACAGCCTAAAATCCTCTGCACTTGAAAAGGACGGTTTGAAACCGTGAGTGAATTTGAAAGTCGTTTGACCGGCTTTCGCAAAGTCCGAACCGGTGGGGAAGCGGTCGTATACCGTGCAATGCTCGATGGAAGTACACCTGTCGCGCTCAAATGGTATTTGGAAGAAAAAAAAGTCGATCCGCAAAAGGTCGAAACGTTCGTTTCCCATGCATTTGAAGGGACGGCGCGTCTTTTTCACTTTGGAAATTTTCAAGGAAAACCGTATTTTGTATCGGAATATATCCGGGGAACTTCGAGTGCCGCGGTTTCTCCGATGCCTCCGAAAAAAGCGGTCAAGGCTCTTCGCAGGCTTTGTTCGACGCTTTTAGCCATGTCGAATGCGGGGATGTTGCATGGAGATTTAAGTCCGGACAACGTGATGATCGATGCCGATGAAAATCCGGTACTGATCGACTTTGGAATTCAGGGCTTGGGAACCCCGAAGTATTCGGCTCCGGAACGTTTTGAAGGGGCAGAACCTTCTGTCAAAAGTGAAATTTTTAGTCTCGGGGCCCTTCTTTATTTTTGGATTGCTGGGGAGCCTCTGTTTGGAGGCGAAACTTTCAGTTCCGTCGAAAGAGCGGTGTTCAACGTGGATTCTTATGATGAATCCCTGTTGCTTCATGGCCATGGCAAGCTGGCTGTAGAAGATCTTCGAGTCTTTGAAACTTTATGGAAGGGGACGCTTTGCTTAAAGCCGGAAGATCGTTTTGAAGATTTTGAAGAATTGGACGAATGCCTTGAAATTGCAGAAAATGAACTTTCGCATCATGGCGTTTCGGACGATCGTGAAAAAAATGCCCTCTGGAAAGACGAACTCGGGCTTTTAATTCGGGAAAGGGAATCGCAAATTGATCGCTCTCCCGAAGAAAATCTCTTTGGAAATCCGTCTCTGTCGCAAAAACTTGGTACAAAAAGTACCGAAACGAAATTTCCCGGTGGGAAGTTTTTACTCGGTGGTGTCGTTTTTCTATTCGTTGCCATTTTACTCTTGTGTATATTCTTCTTTAGGACCTCGACCCCGAATGTGGAAAATGTCGGAAAGTCCATGCTGGAAAAATCCCGGAGCCTCCAAATGGATGAAGGCGTGGGATCCTTGGAGCAGGATTCGTCCGCGACGGTTCGGGGCGTGATGACAGACGTGGATTCCGTTTCCACGGATGCTCAGTAAAATTAAGTCAAAGGAGAAGGCATGAACCAAGAATCGATGCGGGCTTCCTCGGAGCTGTTAGACACCCTTTCACAACTTTTGGATGAATCGACTCCGCAAGAACTTTTGCCGATGATTGCAAAGGTTGCGTGCCAAGTTTTGAATGCGGACGCCGCAGTCCTTGAAATCCCGGCGGAACTTGCAGACGAGCCGTTCCGTTTTGCTTACCCGTCGGCGGTGGCGATTTCTTCGAGTGCCGTGCGTCGCGCCCGTGAAGAAAAAAAAGCAGTTCTTTGGAATCAGGCCGATGGAAATATTGCGGACATTTCCAAATCGATCGTCAAGAATAAGCTCACCAGTATCATGGTCGCCCCGTTCCAGACCCTTTCGACCAATATCGTTTCGGGATTCTTGTATTTGCAGCGGGAAGCTCGCCGGGATCCGTTCAACGATGACGAAAAGAAGCTTTTTGACAAGTTCGTTGCCGTTTCGGAAAAGATTGCGTTCTCTGCATATAATCGTCAAAACGACAAGGAATCCTTGGATGCTCTTCGAGGTGTGACCCGCAAAGGCTCCATTGTTTACGCATCCCAGGCGATGGCCGATGTCATTTCCCGTGCGGAAAAATTTGTGGCTCTTCCGGCTCCTGTGATTATTCGTGGCGAAACGGGTACGGGTAAGGAAGTGCTTGCCCGCTGGCTGCACAGCCAAAGCCCTCGCAACGACAAGCCTTTTGTCGCCATTAACTGCGGTGCGATTCCTGAAAATCTGATTGAATCCATCTTGTTCGGTCATGTGAAGGGATCCTTTACCGGAGCGATCGATACACGTAAAGGCGTTTTTGAAGAAGCCGAAGGCGGTACGCTGTTCCTCGATGAAATCGGCGAACTTCCGCTGAATATGCAGGTGAAACTTTTGCGCGTGTTGCAGGAACATCACATTACGCGAGTCGGGGATAACCGAGAAATCCCTGTGAATGTGCGCATTATTTCGGCGACGCATGTGAACTTGGAAGAAGCGATGAAGGAACATCGCTTCCGTGAAGATCTTTACTATCGAATTCAAGTGATGTCCTTGGACATTCCGCCGCTGCGTGAACGCGGTCAGGATGTGCTTCTTTTGGCGGAAGACTTCGCGAAGCGCTATGCGGCAGAATATGGACTTGGCAAATTCCATTTTTCTCGGGCGGCGGAAAAGGCTTTGCTCGCCTATTCTTGGCCGGGAAATGTCCGTGAATTGGAAAATAAGGTGCAAAAAGCGCTTGCCCAGGCGGACCGTCGCATTATCCAGCCGAAGGATCTGGAACTCGATGTGCTCCGCGAACGAGTCAAGGAATCCCCGAGAACGCTCAAGGAAGCTCGCGAAATTTCGGACCGTGCGGTTATTGACGCTGCGCTTCGCGATTCGAACGGCAATTTGACCTTGGCGGCGACGATTTTGGGGATTGATCGCAAGGTCCTTCGAGAAATCATGGAGCGCTTGGATATCAAAAAAGAGGATTACAAAAAATCGGCAGGGAAAAATAAAACGGACGACTGATTTTTAGGTATTTTTTAGAAGTGCCGGATTAGGGTGGTGTGTATTGGCATTGTTTTTGCGAGATGATTGATATGAACACGAAGAATTTCTGCATATCCGTTCTGCTCGTCGCGACGCTAGGAGGCGCCGCGTATGCCCAGTCCATGCCCGAATCGCAGGTTTCTAGCCCTGTCGAAGAGTCGGTGTCCTTGGACCGAACCTCTTTGGATGCGAAAAACGCCTCTTGGGAGCAAAAACGTGCAGAACGTCGTGCTGCGAGAGAAAAAATTCTCTCTAGGCTGCGCGAAAGTTCTTCTCAGGAGAAGGCGATGATGCGGGAAGAGCTCTCGAAAAATCGGGGCGAAAGGCCTCGAATGAGGGGTGATTTCCCGAAAAATGAAATGAAGTCTCCTCGAAATTTTGACGGCGATGCGGAAAAACGTGACATGCGTGAAGATCGGCGTCGAATGGGACCGAGGCGGGAGATGCAAATGCCACCTGCTCCTGAGTATGGCGAGCCGAATTAAATATTGATGATTAAAAGGGGTTGGTTTTGCTTGGTGGGGTTTATCCTGTTCTTGGTGAATGGGGTTTTTGCTCATGCAGTCCAGGATTCTCTTTTTGAAAAAGCCCTAGATGCGGAAAGTGCGGGCGATGTCATTTTGACGATTGCCTTGCTTGAAAAAGCGAACGCCTATCAAGGGCGTTACAATGAAGAAATTCAGGAAATTCTGGATTCTTATTATGAAGTCCTTCGACTGAAGGCCCCCGCCGAAGAATCGGGCAAGGATCTTTCGGATTCTGGTCATCATTGCTTGAACTGGCTAGCACGTCTTGAGCTTGTCGGCATCAAATATGAGGAATATGGGGATTCTTTGGGTGCCGATGAGTATTCGGGAGAAGCTTTTCTTCATTTGGGGGCGGAATATGAAATTCGTCGGGGGGCTATTTCCCATTTTTTAATGCTCGGATTTGCTTCGGATGTGTTTATGCGGGAAGACAGCACCGTTTTTGATACGAGCCGTTGGGCTTTTACGCCGAGTCTTGAATATACGATCCAAAGTGAACGTTTTGTGGTGAGCCTAGGTGGAGACGTGAACATTTCGGAACGGGATGGGGCTGTGTTTTCGGCTTCGTTTTCTGCCGAAAGGGACTTTTATACGGCCGAAAATTTCCGGGCAGGCGTGAGCGGATTTGGCTATCTAAACGATGTTTGGCGGGCTCGGGCAAAACTGGGAGGCTATTTGGAATATCGCCCGCAATATGGTTTTTGGACAAATTTGGGCCTTTCTGGACGTTTTGACCGCGATACTTCTGTCAGCGCCTATTTTTGGCATTATACCGGTATGAACGATTTTTGGCCGGAGTCGGAAGAAAGCTTTGAAAACCCTTGGGGAAGCAACTGGGGAAGCGATACCGCTCAAGCGGCTGTCGATTCGGTTCGTGAACGTTACTATTTGGGAAATAATGTGAAAGTCGGCCCAGAACTTCGCTTGCAGCTGGGCTACCGCTTTAATCCTGTCTTTTCGTTGGACTTTTTGGGAATCCTGTTCTGGGCTTATGATCCGTATGCAGATGAATGGAAAACCTTTGTCGATGAGTTCGAAGGCGAAGCCGGCTGGCAAACGACGAAGTGGAATCGTCAAATGCTCCAGGGATCTTTGCGCTTGCGGGCGAGTGCCAGAGGAAAACATTTCGGAACCTATCTTTCCGTTGGAACATATTTTCGCCGATATTTGGGATTGCCAAGTGGGCATCCTGAAATTTACTCATACGCGTACAGCCTAGGTGAAATAAGGCTTGGAACGACTTTCCGCTTCTAAAAAAATACGTTTGAAAAAATTGGCACGGAATTTGCGACATAAAGAGCATGAACAAGATGCTTCTTTATATTCTAGTTGTGTGCGCGGCAGTGTTTGCTTCTGTGACTGAGGAAGCATCTTCTTTGGATTTGAAACTGGCCAATCGTTCTGTTTCGGAAAATGAGATTGTCGACCGGATTCGGGAATTGTCGTCGGAATCGCGTTCGACACTGATGGAACAACGCGTGAATTCCCAGATGGTTCGTTCAGAACGCATGGAAGGACGTTTGGAAAGTGTGCGTGAAAACCGAATGATGAAAATTCGGGAAGACGAGTTCCGCCCGCATGAACAAATCAAAAGTTTTGGAGAAGATTCTAAAAAATGAACCTTTCTTGAGCTTGGAGAGCTCTTTGCAAATAGTTACTTTGATTATACCCCAAACCAAACCCAAGGTCTCGCTCTTTTGAGCGGGGCCTTTTTTTTGGCGAAACGAAGCTGTTTGGGAGCTTTTCCTGTGCGGATTTGAATTTTTCAAAATAGGGATTTTCTATTTTTTCGGCGTATGTTTACAGGAATAGTTCAAGCGACTGGTGAAATTGTCTCGATGGAGACTCGCGGCGATGCGTTGACGATGCGCCTTCGCGCTCCCGGTTTTTTTAAGAATTGCAAGTTGGGCGATAGTGTTGCAAATGATGGAGTCTGTCTTTCGATAGAAAATCGGACGGATGACGAAGCCACTTTTTGCCTGATGCATCAGACGGTGGAAAATACGTCGTTTAAAGAAGCCTCTGTTGGAAAACTTGTCAATCTAGAGCTTGCGTGCCGTGCGGATTCTTTAATGGGTGGCCATTTTGTCATGGGACATGTGGATACAACGATTAGGGTCCTTTCGCTGATCCCGCGGGAAGCTGGCGTGGAAGTGGAACTTGAACTGCCTGACAATTTACGACGCTACGTCATTCGCCGCGGTTCCATTGCCTTGAACGGAATCAGTTTGACCGTAGCGGAAAAGAATGAGAAGTCACTTCGTGTCGCGATTATCCCGGACACGCTTTCCAGAACGAATTTGCGGACATGGAAAGTGGGTACCGTGGTGAACGTAGAAGTGGATATGCTCGGCAAGTATATTGAAAACTATTTAGAGGAAAGAGACCGTGCTTAACACGATTGAAGAAGCCATTGAAGATTTCAAGAATGGCAAATTTTTGGTCGTCGTGGACGATGAAGATCGCGAAAATGAAGGGGACTTTATCATTGCAGCAGAAAAAATTACACCGGAAAAGGTGAATTTCATGTTGCATGAAGGTCGCGGGGTACTTTGCTGCCCACTTCCGAAGTCGCGCTGTCAGGAACTAGAACTTTCGCGCCAGACGGTGGAAAATACTTCCATGCTGGGAACTCCGTTTACCATCATGGTCGATAAAATCGAAGGCTGTACGACAGGTGTTTCTGCGCACGATCGAGCGGCGACGATTCTTGCCCTTTCCGATCCGAATTCGAAACCGAGCGACTTTGGCCGTCCGGGACATATTTCTCCGCTTTATGCCCAAGAAGAAGGCGTTCTTCGCCGCGCGGGCCATACGGAAGCTGCCGTGGATTTGGCAAAGCTCGCTGGCCTTCGTCCGGCGGCAGCCCTCATTGAAATCATGAATGAAGACGGAACGATGGCACGTATGCCGCAACTTCAGGAAGTGGCAAAAAAATTCGGTTTGAAGATTATTTCGATCCGCGACCTGATTGCCTATCGTCTTCGTACAGAATCGTTTGTGGAACGCATTGCCGCTCCGCATGTGCCGACCAAGTTCGGCGATTTCCGCGCATATGGCTATCGCAGTAGAACGGACGGTTCGGAACATGTTGCCTGGGTCTCTGGGGATTTGGATTTTTCCAAACCGGTCTATGTGCGAGTCCACAGTGAATGCTTGACGGGGGATATCTTTGGTTCCCGCCGTTGCGACTGCGGTGCCCAGCTTGAAAGTGCAATGCGCTTTATTGGCGAACATGGCGGTATTTTCCTTTACATGCGAAATCAGGAAGGCCGTGGAATTGGCCTTTGCAATAAGCTCCGCGCTTATGAACTTCAGGAGCAAGGCTTTGACACGGTCGAAGCGAACCAGCGCCTTGGGTTTAAGCCGGATCTTCGCGAATATGGAATCGGTGCGCAAATCCTCAAAGATCTCGGCGTTCAAAAAATGCGCCTGTTGACGAACAATCCAGCCAAGGTGACTGGCATTGATGGTTACGGTCTTGAAATTGTGGAACGCATTCCGATTGAAATTCCTCCGACTCCGGAAGACCGTTTTTACTTGCAGACAAAGAAAAATAAGATGGGTCACATCTTGAACAATTTGGATAAATAAGGAACGATCCCATGACGACAGAAGTCAAAACTTACAAGAGAAGCCTCGATGGCAGAGGCATGCATATTGCTATCGCGGTTGCCGATTTCAATACGACGGTGACGGGTGGTCTTTTGTCCGGCGCTATTTCAAAACTCGAAGCATTGGGAGTGAATGCGGATGATATTTCCGTTGCGCATGTGCCGGGCGCTTTTGAACTCACGGGCGTTGCAAAGCGATTTGTGGATTCAAAGAACTTCGATGCTGTGATTGTGCTTGGCGCTGTCATTCGCGGTGAAACTCCGCATTTTGATTGCGTTGTGAATGCCGTGACGAGCGGTACGGCGGCTCTGGCTGCGAATGGGCAAATCCCGGTGATTTTTGGAGTCCTGACAACGGACAATGTGGACCAGGCGATGTCTCGCTCCGGTTTGAAAGGCGGTAACAAAGGCGCCGATTGCGCAGAAAGCGCTGTTGAAATGGTGAATCTTTACAAGGAACTTGTATGAAGTCGATAAATAGAAGATCCGCACGTGTCTTTGCCATGGAACTTCTTTATTCTATGGAAATCACAAAACATACAGTCGGTGATTGTATCGAAGGCGTTCTTGCCAGTATGAAGGAAGCTACCAAAAAGGAACTTCCTGCTGAAATGAAAGGCTATGGCATGTCTCTGGTGGACCTGGTTCAGGAACATCGTGCAGAGCTCGAAAATACCATTTCGGAAAAGGCGCACGGTTGGGATTTAGACCGCATGGCCTTGCTCGACCGTATTATCCTTTGCATCGCATTGACGGAACTCCAGTATGAACCGGATGTCCCGGTGAAGGTCGTGCTGGAAGAAGCGGTACAGATTTCGAACAAGTTCAGCACGGCGGATTCGTCCCGTTTTATTAACGGAATTTTGAATCAATTTGCTAGGGATAAAGGAATGCTCGCCAAGAGCGATCGTTCGGAGGACAAATAGTGAAGAACATTTCTGAAAATTTGCTGAAGTATTTGACTGCGGGCGCAGCGTTCCTTGTCGCTTTGATAGTCTATGTTTCGACGATGGCTCCTACGGTCAGCTTCTGGGACTGCGGTGAATTTGTCGCCTGTGCAAATACGCTTGGCATTCCGCACCCTCCTGGAACTCCGTTCTTCGTTTTGCTTTCTCGCGTGATGATTGTGCTTCTTCCGTTTGTGGAAGAAATTGCAAAACGCTTGAACTACATCTCGGCGGTCAGTTCGGCTCTGGCGGTCTTCATCACATCGCTTTTTGCCTGGGACTTTTTGGCAAAGATCCTTTCTGCAGACAAGCTTGCGGATAAAGTGTCGGCAGGTCTTCGCAAGGTGTCGCTCGTATCGGCAGGCCTTTGCGCAGGACTTCTTTTGACTTTCAGCGACACCTTCTGGTTCAGCGCTGTCGAAGCGGAAGTCTATGGCTTTGCAATGTTCATCGTGATGCTTATTTCTTACCTCGCTCTGAAGTGGGTTGACCACAGGGAAGATGCGTGGGGAAATCGCATTCTTGTCTTTATCTGCTATATCGCTTTCCTCGGTGTGGGTGCGCATCTTTATACGCTCCTGACGATTCCGGCGGTGTTTGTTTTGATGTTGATTGTGGAACCGAAGAAGATTTTGCCCCGCATTCCTATTTGGGTGACGGGCGTTCTGCTTTGCTCGGTGATCTATTATGTGGCAGGCTTTATCGCGATTTCCTTGGTCACGGCGATTGTGCTTGCCATTATGTCCTTGGTGAAAACGGATAATCTGGAATTCAACAAGAGCGTGCGTTTATCCTTGGCTTTTGCCTTGGTCGCGATGATCGGTTACAGCTCCCATCTTTACATTCCGATTCGTTCGGAACTGAACCCGGTAATCGACGAAAATGATCCGGAGTTGAATTTTAAGGATGAACAGGGCAATTTGCAGCTTGGAAAGCTGTTTGAATCGGAAAACTGGACCGCGTTCAATGGCTTCTTGGCTCGTAAGCAGTATGGCTCGGAAGGGATGCTTTCTCGTGCGTTCCACCGTCGTGCGCAAACGGCTCACCAGTTCCTTTCCTTCCCGAATATGGGTTATGGCGGATACCAGATCGCTCAATATTTGCCGTTCAAGGTCGGTGGCGTTACGTTCGGAAATGGGACTTACGCTTTTGATCCTTCGGAAAATGTTCCGCTCAAGCGCTTTGGCTTCTACATTCCGACGCAGATGGCCGTGATGGGTGATAACATTCCGATGCAGCTTATCTGGTTCCTGGTTTTGAATGGTGCAATTGTTGCGGTTTGCGTATTCTCTTACCGCAGAAATAAAAAACTCGGCGTTTATATTTCGCTCCTTTATGGAATTTGCTCTCTTGGTCTTTTGTTCTACATCAACTTTGCAGACGGTATGCGCATGGATTCTTCGCGCGATTACAAGTACTGGAAGTCTGCAATGGAATCGAATGTCCGAGACCTGGCTCAGGCGGGTATCAGCATTCCGAGCGTTCCAGATCCGAACGATCTGATCGATATGCGCCAAAATGTGGAACATGCCAAGCTGAAGTTGAATTCTCTCCGTTATCGTAATGCCGACGCTTCGGCCATTTCGAAAGCGGAAAAGGATTTAAACGATCTTGAAAATTCAAGTATTTGGCAGAGCTGGAAGAAAATCGAAGCGGCTTATGCGAAGCTCGGACGTCGGGCTCCTTTCCCGGAAACGGTGCACATTGAAGTTCGCGAGCGTGACTACTTCTACACGCCGGCTTACATTTTCATGAGCTTGATTTACGGTATTGGAATCGGCATTCTCGTGTACATGATTGCGACGAGTGCGGCTGCTTTTGCGGTTCCGGCGGCGGTGGCTTTTGCCCTCATCTGCTCCGTGATTCCAGGCGTATCGAATTACCATGAACATGACCGTTCCGGTTTGTGGGTGCCGTGGGATTATGCGTATAACCTTCTCATGAGTTGCCGCCCGAATGCAATCCTCTTTACGAACGGTGACAATGATACGTTCCCGCTCTGGTTTGCTCAGGAAGTGGCCGGAATCCGCAAGGATGTTCGCGTGGTGAACCTCTCCCTCGGTAATACGGACTGGTATATTAAGCAGATGCTTGTCCAGGAACCGATTTTGAAGCTCAGCTACGATGCAGAAGGCATCGAAAAGTCGATGGCGATCGGTGACTTGAACGAACGAAATCCGGAGCATTATGTGCAGACGTGGCTCGCCAAGGCCGATCGTGCTATTCCGGCGTTGCAGTCTCGCATTGCTTCGATGAAGGATTCGACCGGCGCTTTGAAAGCGGATGCCGACACGACCAAGCTGAAACAGTACTTGGTGATGTATCAGGTCTATAGCGCCTTTAAGGATTGGCAGGCAAGAACTCGTGCTGGGATCATGCTGACTCAGTACAAGCTTGTGATGGATCTTGCGATGAACAACATTGATCGCCCGCTTCACTTCTCGACAACGGTGGGTCAATCTAACTTCATGGGCCTTGAAAAGTATTTGGTCCAGGAAGGCATGGTGTATAACTTTGTCCAAGGCGATACGACGGATCGTCGTTCTGTAAACAAGGATTTCGACATGGATCGCACCGCTTACCTCGTCGACAGCGTTTACAAGTACCGCGGTCTTGGAGATGGCACTGCATATATCAATGGCGAAACGATTCGTCTGCTTTCGAGCTATACGTCGCTTTATTTGCAAATTGCATTTGAAGTACGTGAAGATGTGGATGCCCTTATGCGTGATGGCACTCCGCTTACGGTTTCCAAGAAAAAAACAGTGGATGAAAAAATCGACTTTGCTCTTCACTTCCTCGATAAGGGCATTTCCCAATTCCCGGAAGAATGGCGCTGCTATTGGGCTGCTGCGTATGTGCTCGAAGTGGTTCGTGACAAGAAACGTGCCTTGGAATATTTGGACAAGGGGCTCGAAAATGTTCCGGCGTACGACGAACAGGGCCGTGCCCGTCTTGAAATGAACCGCCGTTCTGTCGAAACAATGCGGGAAACCTTGACGGTTGTCCCGGATCCTGCTCCGACGGCGAACGATACGGTCTCAGCTGCAAACTAATTTGGTCTTAGGAAACACGTATGGATTTGAGTCTTGTAATTCCGGTGAAGGAAGAAGAAGAAAATCTTCCTGAATTGATGAAAGAAATTGTCGAAGCGATTACGCCGACAGGAAAATCGTTCGAAGTCATTGTCATCGACGATGGAAGCCGTGATCGTTCCTGGGAAGTTCTCGTGGAACTTTCGAAAAAGTATGACTTTTTGCGTCTGTTCCGCTTCCAGTTCAATTGCGGAAAAGCGGACGCTCTTTCTCTCGGATTCTCCAAGGCTCGGGGAGAATTGATAGCGACGCTCGATGGCGATTTGCAAGACGATCCGCATGAAATTCCAAAGATGATGAAGATTCTCGACGACGGTTACGATCTGGTCTCGGGATGGAAGGTGCACCGCCATGATCCGTGGCACAAAACGTGGCCTTCCAAACTCTTCAACCTGACGGTTTCTGCTGTCTGTGGAAAGCGCCTGCACGATTTCAATTGCGGTATCAAACTGTACCGCTCTTCGGTCGTTCGCTTTATCAATCTTTACGGGGATTTTCACCGTTTCATTCCGGTGATGGCAAAGTGGCAAGGCGCCCGTGTCACGGAAATGCCGGTGACGCATCGCGCCCGTGTCCACGGTTCCTCCAAGTACGGCGTTTCCCGCTTGGTCTCGGGCTTCCTCGATTTGCTGACTTTGCTGTTCCTGAACAAATTTGCGACAAAGCCGCTGCACTTTTTTGGACTCTTTGGACTGATCTTCTTGCTCTTTGGAGCGGCTGTCTTTGGGTACTTTGGGGTGGAATGGCTGCAAACGGGAGCTTTGCATTTGCGCCCGTTGATCGTGGTGGGAGGCTTCTCGCTGCTGATGGGCGTTCAACTCTTCTCGCTCGGTTTTTTGGCGGAACTTTTTAGTCGCAACAAGAAACAGCGTTACCCGATTGCAGAAACGGTTCGTGGCAATGTAGATGAAATGGTGGAGGTTTGCCAAGTATGAGTTTCCCCAAAAGTTTGGTCATTATTCCGACGTATAATGAAAAGGAAAACATCACGCTCATCATCCCGGAAGTTCTGAAGCAAGATCCTTGTTTGGAAGTCTTGGTAGTAGACGATGGTTCTCCGGATGGAACGGGCGATATCGTGGAAGGACTTTCCAAAGAAAATTCGAAAATTCACTTGCTCCGTCGCGAAAAAAAGCTGGGACTTGGCACGGCTTATGTGACAGGTTTTAAATGGGCTTTGGAAAACGGTTTTGAACGCGTCTTTGAAATGGATGCGGATTTTAGCCACAATCCGAATGATCTTCCGAGATTCCTCGAAGCGGCAGAAGATGCGGACCTTGTTCTCGGCAGCCGTTATAGCGGTAAAAAGATCGGTGTTGTGAACTGGGACTGGAAACGTCTTTTGTTAAGCTACTTCGCTAACGTTTATACGCGCATTGTTACCGGCCTTCCGATTAAGGATGCGACTGGCGGATTCAAATGCTTTAGACGTTCTGCCCTGGAAGCTTTGGACCTTTCGGGCATGAAAAGCGACGGATACTGCTTCCAGATTGAAACGACTTTTAAGATCTGGAAAAAAGGCCTTCGAGTCAAGGAGATTCCGATTGTCTTTACCGATCGTATCCGCGGGGTTTCTAAAATGAGCGGTGGAATTATTTCCGAAGCATTCTTTTTGGTTTTGAAACTGCGTTTTAAGCGCTCCTGATTTTAGGGACTGCCGATGAGCACTGCGCTTTCTTGTTCTGTCGTTATTGTTGCGTATAATTCTCGCGACTATATTTCGGCGTGCATCGCATCCGTGACGGATGCCCTTCAAGGAATTGAATCCGAAATAATTGTGGTGGATAATGGCTCTCCGATTCCTATTCTGGAAGAACAAAAAAAAGCCTTTCCGAGTGTGCGTTGGATTGATAGCCCCCGGAATTTGGGCTTTGGCAAGGGATGTAATTTGGCTGCCAAGATGGCGACAAAGGAAATCCTTTTCTTCATCAATCCGGATACGGTAGTTTCGAAAGGAACGTTCCAGAGTACGTTAGCCTATATAGAATCCAAGCCGGATGCAGGCGCTGTCGGTTGTAAGATCTTGAACGGAGACGGTTCTTTGCAGTGGGCTTGTCGTCGTTCTTTTCCTTCTCCGTTTGCGGCGATTTGTAAAACAATCGGACTTTCGGCACTCTTCCCCAAGAGCAAGATTTTTGCGTCGTACAATATGACGTATCTCGATCCGAATATTGAAACGGAAGTCGATGCGGTCAGTGGATCGTTCCTCGGGGTAAAGCGTGAAATCTTTAACCGCTTGAAGGGCTTTGACGAAGACTTCTTCATGTACGGTGAAGACTTGGATATTTGCCTGCGTATCAAAAAACTCGGATATCGGAACTATTATTTTCCGGGAACGAGTATTTTGCATTTTAAAGGGCAGAGCAGTAAAACGCGTCGTTTCCGCACTTTTGTGGACTTTTACATGGCGATGTTGATTTTTGCCCAAAAGCACCACAATTATCACATGCCGACTTTTGTGATTGCTCTCGGAATCTTCTTTGCCGCGTTGATCGGCGTGTTTTCGCGCCTGGTTCCGCAGTGGTGGAAAATGCTCGTAGACGTGACCATGGTTTTGCTTTGCGCGTTGCTGTATTTTCGGACGACGGCGCTACCGCTTGAAACGACAGGGCTTCTTGTGTTGTTCACTTGGCTTCCGCTTGCGCTGGCAGGGGATTACGTTTCTCCGAAGCTCGATGGGTTAAGACTTTTCAAATTCTTGATTCCGTCGGCGGCTGTGGGAGTTTTGCTTTCCGTCCTTTGGCTGGGGACGGATCCATCCATTGCGTATCCTGCGATTGGCTCCCTTCTGGGTTGCGTCTTTTGGAGACGGCTGCTTTTTTGGCTGGAATATTTTTACCAGATTTTTTCGGGGAAGGCCAAACGTTCGATTCTGCTGGGTGGATCTACCGATAAGATCGATTGCTGGTTTGACCGTTATCATTTAAAACCGGGGCTAAACCTGCTCGGATGTGTATCATCTATTCCGGAACGGGTGACGGAAAATAATCGGGAATATTTGCTGGGTGCGCTTTCGGATCTTCCGTCGATTTGCAAGCGCACAGGATGCAAGGAACTGCTCGTTCTTTCGGATTCAAACGGATTTCGGGAAGTTTTTGACATGGAATGGGTGAAGTCCCTCGGAATCCGTCCCAAGCTTCTGATCGGTACTGATAACAACTCCAATTACGCGGTTGTGGACTTGAATTATTTCTACTAAATACCTGCGTAAGGAAAAAGAAATTATTTTTAATTTGAATTGAAAAAGGTGAATTATGGATCCAGAAATGCTTTCTCTTTTGTGCACGCCTGATACCCGCGAACCTCTCGTGGAAGCTTCTGAGGAAGTCCTTGCGAAAGTGAATGCGGAAATTGAAAAGGGCTCTGTAAAAAATGTCGGTGGAGCAGTTGTCTCCGAAGCATTGGAAGAAGCTCTTGTTTCGCAGGACGGAAAAAAACTCTATCCGGTAAAGAACGGAATTCCTGTTCTTTTGATGGACGAAGCCATCGCACTGTAGAATTTCTGGTCTAGAGGTAATTATGGCAACAACAGTGGAATCTCTCCGAAAGACGATCGGCAAAAAGAAACAGACCCAAGCTTTTGCTTGGCTCGCTGATTTGATGCGTGCAAGTGGTGACTTGGACGGCGCTTTACAGTGCGTCCAGGCCGGTCTTGAAGCATTCCCGGAAAATATCGAAGGACAGCTGGTCCTTTCGAAAATCCTTGTCGAAAAGCAGGACTGGGACGGCGTCATTCAGGCTTGCGAATTTGTGTTGTTGCGTAATCCATATTGCCTTTCTGCTTTGCGGCGTTTGGGCGATGCCTATGCGCAGAAGCATGATGAAGGCAATCGAAACTACTATTACCAGTTGTTGCATGATTTGGACCCGTTGGATCCGTTCTGGAGAGAAGAATATGCTCCGCAGATCGATATCGCTTCTGCGGAAGATTCTGTTGCACCGGCTGTCGCGATGACCGCAGCCGCGGAACCGTCTTTGGAAGATCTTTTGAAGGAAGCTCCTCCGCTGGATCTGGACGGGAGCGCTGTCTTTGAAAAGGCTCCGGAAAAGTTTGTGCCGGCGCAGGAAGAAACCTTGCCGGTTGAAGAAAAAACGGATTTGCCCTCGCAAGAAGCTTCGACGGACGAAGATCCTTTCTCGAACCTTTCAAGCCTTGTGTCTTCGGAAGAAGAAAAGGATAACGAAGTCTCGTTCGATGATCTGGAACACAGCTTGGACGATGCCATTGCGGGCTTTGCTCCGACCGATACTTCGAAGGATGAATTCCCGACGGATGAAATCGAAGGCTCGGATATCTCTTCCGCACTTTCGGGCATTTTTGGCTCTGCAGAAACGGAAGAACCTGAGGCTCCGGTGGGTCAGAATGCGCCTGCCGAAGCATCTCCTTTTGCGGATATCCCGATGGAGGAAACTCCTGTTCAGGAAGAAAAGGCGCAATCCTTGTCGGATGCCTTTGACGATATTTTTGGCGAAGACGAACTTCCGGAAGAATTTGTCCTTTCCAAACCGGCTGCTCCGGCTGCAGAAACGGCTCCATCCGCCCCCGAGACTTTTTCGGCGGATGCCCTAGACGAAAAGACAAATGAAGAAAGTCCTCTTGCAGAAGAACTTCCTTCGCTTGAAGAAGGCGGACTCTTTGAAAAGTCTTCGTCGGCTGATCTCGAACTCCCGAAGACCGAAGAAAAGCAGGAAG
>DGSB01000023.1 GCA_002390045.1 Fibrobacter sp. UBA4373 | reverse complement strand
TCCATGAGCATGAGCACCGTGTGGCAGGATGAAAAGGGTAGCCACCGCGTGACCGCTCCGATTTCTCTTGTTATTAGTGCCTTTGCTCCGTGCGCTGACGTTCGCAAGACGCTCACGCCGCAACTCTTGCAGAAGAAGGACACGACGCTTGTGCTCGTGGACCTCGCTCGCGGCAAGAACCGTATGGGTGCATCCATTGCCGCTCAGGTTTATAACCTCCTCGGCGACAAGGCTCCGGATGTGGACTGCGCGAAGGAACTCCGCGCCTTCTTCGAAACCATTCAGAAGCTCAATGCCGATGGCAAGATTATGGCTTACCACGACAAGAGCGATGGCGGTCTCTACACGACGGTTGTCGAAATGGCTTTTGCCGGCCATGTGGGTGTAACGCTCGACGCGACTGCACTCCAGGGCAACGTCATCGACGCTCTCTTCAACGAAGAACTCGGCGCCGTTCTCCAGGTTGCAAATTCGGATGTTGCTGCCGTGAAGGCTGCGTTCGAAGCTGCAGGTCTCGGCGATACCGTTTCTGAAATCGGTAAGCTTAATGATACTTACAACATTGTGATTGGCGACTATGCCGAAGGCCTCTCTGACCTCCGTGCCATTTGGAGCGATACGACCCGTCGTATTGCCGCCCTTCGCGACAATCCGGAATGTGCGGAAAGCGAATACACGCTTAAGCTTGAACAGGACGATCCGGGTATTTCTCCGAAGGTCACGTTCGACGTTTCCGTGAAGAAGGATTATGAAAGCCGTCCGAAAATGGCCATTCTTCGTGAACAGGGCGTCAACGGGGAACTTGAAATGGCTGCTGCATTTGCAACGGCAGGTTTCGAATCCATTGACGTTCACATGACGGACGTCCTTTCGGGACGAGTTTCCTTGAAGGATTTCCAGGGCCTCGTCGCTTGCGGTGGCTTTAGCTATGGTGACGTGCTCGGTGCTGGTGAAGGCTGGGCCAAGAGCATTCTGTTCAACGCCAAGGCTCGCAAGGAATTCGAAGACTTCTTCCACCGTAGCAATACCTTCACGCTCGGTATTTGCAACGGCTGCCAGATGGTTTCGAATTTGAAGGATTTGATCCCGGGCGCAGATCATTGGCCGCGCTTTGTGCAGAACCTTTCCGAACGCTTTGAAGCTCGTTTCAGCAGCTTGAAGATCGAAGAAACTCCGTCGGTGCTTCTCAAGGGCATGGCGGGTTCTGTTCTCCCGATTGCAGTTGCTCATGGTGAAGGCCGTGCAGAATTCGCTAGCCGTGAAGCTGCCGAAGCTTGCTTGAAGACCGGTCTTGTGGCGCTTCGCTATGTCGATGGCAAGCATGAATACACCGAACGTTACCCGCTGAACCCGAACGGCTCTCCGTTCGGCATCACGGGCCTTACGAGCAAGGATGGCCGCGCTCTCATCATGATGCCGCATCCGGAACGTGTGTACCGCACTGTTCAGAACAGCTGGCATCCGTCTGATTGGGGCGAATTTGCTCCATGGATGAAGCTCTTCTTGAATGCGCGTGCGTTCGTCGGTTAATCCATTATTTACGCTTAAAAAGGTCCGCCTATTTGGCGGGCCTTTTTATATTTTGAACTTGTATGGATAAGACTCAGATACCGCAGATGATTTCGCTTCCCAAGATCCTAGACGATCGTGGAAATTTGAGTTTTATTGAATCGGAAAATCATATTCCGTTTAAAATTCGTCGCTCTTATTGGATTTATGATGTCCCGGGGGGACAGCTCCGCGGTAGCCACGCCTTTAAAAAACAGCATGAACTGATTGTTGCCCTTTCGGGAAGCTTTGACGTTGTTCTGCATAATGGAAAAGAAGAAACCCGATATTCCTTGCGACGTTCTTACTATGGACTTTATGTTCCTCCGATGCATTACCGCACCTTGGACAATTTTTCGACGAATTCCGTTGCACTCGTTTTGAGCTCGGAAACTTATGACCCGGATGATTACATCTGGGATTTGGAAGAGTTAAAAAAGGCGGCGCAATGAAGGAACTTTTAGGTGGTTGCCGTTACATTGAATTCCCGCGGACAACGGAACGTTCGGGTTCCTTGACGCCGATAGAAAGTTTCAAGGATATCCCTTTTGAAATCAATCGAGTTTTTTACTTGTACGATATCCCGGGCGGAGAAAATCGCGGAGGCCATGCGCATAAGGAATGTCATCAATTGCTGATTGCCGCATCGGGTGCTTTTGACGCTAAAATTGATGACGGAAAGCATTCGCAGATCATTCGTTTAGATAGACCCTATTATGGAGTTTATGTTCCGCCTGGAGTTTGGGCCGAGGAACTGAATTTTTCTTCGGGATCGATTTGCCTTGTTTTTGCTTCGCATCCGTATGATGAGGCGGATTATATTCGCGATTACAAACGCTTTCTTTCGTATGCGGAAAATCTTCGGAGGGAAAGATGATTCCTTATCTGGATTTAAAACGGGTGACGGATTCTTTTGAACCGGGACTTTCCAAAGTTTTGGAAAATGCGGTCAAAAGCGGTTGGTACATCCGCGGTAAGGAATGCGAAAAATTTGAACGGGAATTTGCCGAATTCTGCGGGGTCAAATTTTGTATTGGGGTGGCGAACGGTCTAGAAGCTTTGACCCTGATTTTTAAGGCCTATATTCAAATGGGGCGCTTGCATGTTGGCGATGCCGTGATTGTTCCGGCGAACACTTACATCGCATCGATTCTTGCCGTGAGCGAAGCCGGGCTTGTTCCCGTTTTGACGGACCCGGACCCTTTGACATATAATCTTTCGGTGGAAGGGGTAAAACGAGCCCTTTCCCCCAAGGTCAAGGCGATTCTTGCGGTGGATCTTTATGGACGCGCCATTCCGGGAAATGCGCTTTCTGAATTTGCAAAAATTCACGATTTGATTTTGGTAGAAGATGCGGCGCAAGGTCATGGAGCGCTTGAAAACCATCAGCGCGCGGGATCTTTTGGCGATGCGGCTGGCTTTAGCTTTTACCCCGGAAAAAATCTGGGTGCTTTGGGCGATGCGGGAGCGGTGACTACATCCGATCCGGAACTGGCGAGCGTTGTTCGCACTTTGTCCAATTATGGCAGCGAGCAAAAATATGTGAATATTTTGAAGGGAGTGAATTCGCGCTTGGATGAACTCCAGGCGGCAATCCTTTCTTATAAGTTATTACGCTTGGACGAAGACAACGCCAAACGTTCGCGTATTGCGGAAAAATATTTAAGAGGTATTTTGAATCCGCTGGTGATTCTTCCGAATCCTGGAAAACCAGGTGAACATGTTTGGCATGTTTTTGCCGTGCGATCTTCGTACCGAAAAGCGCTTCAGGATCATTTGACGAAATATGGCGTGGGAACTTTAATCCATTATCCGATTCCGCCGCATCGTCAAAATGCCTATGCGGAATTTGGAGAACAATACTTCCCGATTGCAGAAGAAATTGCAGAAACGGAACTCAGTCTTCCGCTCTATGCGCAAATGACAGAAAATGAAATTTCCAAGGTTATCGAGGCTGTGAATGCGTTTCATGTATAGAATTATCCGTAAAACGGTGGCGATTTTTCGAAAAAGTTTTTATCGAACTATTTCCGATGCAAAAATCGAAGGCTCGCCAAAGTGTGCAACGCCTATGCTCGCTCAGGGTTTAGGGACAGTTCATTTTGAAAAGAATGTCCATGTGGGGCTGGCTTTCGATACAGATTTTTGGAATTCCTATGTTTTTATGAATCCGCGTACGAAGGAAGCCCGAATTGAAGTTGGGGAAGGTTCCTGGGTGGGGAATCATTTTGTTGCCATCGCGGAAGGACCGGGTATTTTTATTGGCAAAAATGTGCTGATTGGTACACGTGTTGAAGTTTACGATTCGGATTTTCATACGGTCATGCCCAATGACCGTCTTTCGGGAACACCTAAACGCGCTGCGGTCAAAATCGCCGATGACGTCTGGATCGGAAACAATGTGACAATTCTCAAAGGCTCGGAAATCGGAACGCATTCCGTTGTTGCGGCAGGTGCGGTTGTTTCGGGAAAATTTCCGTCCAGTGTGATTATTGGCGGTGTTCCGGCTAAAATCATTCGCAAAATAGATCCGCTTGAAATCTTGGATGAGGTCGCAGCGCATGGCTGAGATTTCCATTCGACGTTATACGCCTTCCGATGCCAAAAAGTGGAATGATTTTGTAGCGAAAAAAGCGCGCAACGGAAATTTCCTTTTTGACCGCAACTACATGGATTATCATGCGGACCGCTTTCCGGATTGCTCCTTTCTGTTTTACCGCGGGGAAGAAATTTGTGCGGTAATTCCGGGAACTCTCGATGCGGAAGGAACTTTCAGCTCTCATGCGGGGCTTACGTTCGGCGGCTTTGTCGTTGACAATTCCGTAGAAGCGATGGATGTGAAAATCTTTTTTGACCTGCTGGATTTGGAACTTCGAAATCTCGGGGCAAAGAAAGTTGTCTATAAGGCTCTCCCGTGGATTTATGCGGATCGTCCTTCGCAAGAAGATCTTTATTGGCTTTTTCGCAAAAATGCAAAGCTCCGGGCTAGGCTCATTTCGAGTACGATCGAACCGAAAGTCTCGCAGCCATCTTCGAAAAAGAAGTATTACCTGAACAAGGGAAACCGTTTAGGTCTCGTCTTTGCAGAATCGAAAGATTTTGGCGGATTTTGGGACTTGTTGGACCGTTGCTTGCAAGAGGGCCATGACGCACATCCGGTACATTCCAAGGCAGAACTTGAACTTTTGGCGAGCCGTTTTCCCGAGAACATTAAGCTTTACACGGTGACTTTGAACGGCGAACTTCTTTCGGGAAGCGTTGTGTACATTTCGAGTCAGGTGGCCCATTCGCAATATCTCGCCAGTTCTGCCAAAGGACGTTCGTTGCATGCGATGGATTTTTTGATGATGAACGAAACGAATGCGTTCCCTGGACAGCGTTGGTTTGATTGGGGAACTTCGAATGAAGAACAGGGCAGCGTTTTGAACGAAGGTTTGGTACATCAGAAAGAAACCTATGCGGCCCGTGGCGTTGCCTACGACATTTACGAGTACGATTTATGAAAACTTCAGGCTTTTGGAAACAGTCCGCCGGTTCTGCGGTAGCGACCGCGATACGGATTGTCTGCGCTTTTGTGACAAATAAGTTTTTGGCTTCTGTGATGGGGCCCGTGGGCTTTGCCGCAGTGGGCCAGTTACAAAACCTGATTTCCTTTGGTCAAGGCACATCCTCGTTGGCGTTACAGAACGGTTGGGTAAGTCTGACCGCCCGTTATAAGGAAAAAGAAAAGGAGCTCGGCCCGATTTGGCGTGGAGGCTTTCGTCTTAGCGTGTATGCCTCCTTGGCGACGGCCGTCTTCTTTGCGCTGTTCGCTTTTTTGGCTCCGTTAGAATCCGTGTTCCCGGGCGTTCCGACGCGCCTTTTGCAAGCGGCGATACTTTTTGCAATTCCGGGGATAATCGCTCTTTCTGTGACGACGATATGTCAAGCGGTGATGAATGGCCTTTCGGATTACAAGCGGTGGGCTTCGATCACGATTATTTCGTCGGTTTTGAATTGCGTATGGGTGATTGCGATGGTGCAGACGCATTCCTTGTCGGTACTGAGCGCTGTGGCGACGCAATCGTTGCTGTCTTGTGTCTTTGCCATTTGGAATGCGAAAAAGGGTGGGTTTAAGTACAAGAGATTTAATGCTCTGTTAAGCTCCAACACCCGTATTTGGCGTGGTTATGCACTCATGGGGCTTGTGCCGATGGTCCTGACCCCTGCGCTTTATATGTTTGTGCGTTCTTTTTTGGGCTCGCAGTTTGGCTGGGATGCGGCTGGACTTTGGCAAGGCGCTGTGCGCATTTCGGACTTTTTCAATGTGGGATTCTCTTCGGTTTTGGGCGTGGTGTTGCTTCCGCGTCTTTCCGCTGCGGTGGCGCCTGAAGAATTTCACAGGACTTTGCGCGGCTTGCTTTTGCGTGTGATGGTGCTTGCCGGAATTGCGGTCGGCGTGCTCTTTTTGCTCCGTGAATATGTGGTGGTCTTTGCCCTTTCGCAATCGTTTTTACCTCTAAAGGAATTAATTTCGATGCAGTTTGTGGGCGATTTCTTTAAAGCGGGTTGCTGGTGCTTGGGCCTTGCGCTTGTTGCGCGTAAAGAAACCGTCGCGTTCCTTTCGGTAGAAATTGGGGCTGATATCCTTTTTGCGGGATTGACTGTTTTGGGAACGTCGTTCTTTGGCTATCATTCTCCATTTGTCGCCTATGCTATAGAAAATATCATCTGCTTTGGAACATTGCTTATTCTATTGCGGAGACTTTCATGGAAGAACCTTTAGTTTCTGTTTTGCTTTCGAGCTATAACCATGCGCGGTACGTCGAAGCGTCCGTGCGTTCGGTGATGGCGCAAAAAGGCGTTTCGTTTGAACTTCTTGTCATCGATGATGGAAGTACGGACGAAACGCCTCAGATTTTGCAAAGGCTCTCCCAGGAATTCGGATTTTTTTACAAGCATCGTGAAAATAAAGGCCTTGTCAAGACTCTGAATGAACTGATTTCCCTTTCCCGCGGAAAATACTTTTGCACGTTTGCTTCGGACGACATCATGGCGCCGGGACGTCTGGCTATAGAAAGCGCATTCTTAGATTCGCACCCGGAAGCTCCTGCCTGCGCCGGACAAATTGTGAACATGCTTCCCGATGGAACATTGGAGCCTTCACCCGATCCACGCTTTGGACGAGCTTCGGAAGCTTCTTTTGAAGACATTTTGCTTGGGCATGTGGAATTGAACGGTTCCACGGAAATGATCGTTAAAAGCAAATTTGCCGAAGTCGGCTTTTACGATGAAAACTTCCGCTTTGAAGATTTTCCCGCATGGCTTTCCCTTTCGAATCGTTTCGGAAACATCCCGATTTTAAAAACGGTCTGTAGTTATTACCGTGTGCTTCCGACTTCGATGCATAAAAACTTGAATTTTATTTATGCGCAAATTCTTTCGGTGGTTGAAAAATATCAAACTCACCCAGCATACCGTCGTGCGGTAAACCTTTGGAAAACGCGCTGGTTCTCTTCGCTTGCGTATGATCAAAAGGGAGAAGCTCTCCGGAAACTGCCGGAATTGGCCAATTTATCGCTTGCCTTCTGGATGCATTTCCCGAAGCTTTTCCTTCCTCGGAAATTTTTAAAGCACTAGGTGGGAAGATGATATCCGTTTGCATGGCAACTTACAATGGGGAAGCTTTCGTTCGGGAACAGCTTTTGAGCATTCTTTCGCAACTTTCTGCGGAAGATGAAGTGCTGATTGCCGATGATGGTTCTACCGATGCAACGCTTGAAATAATCCAATCTTTGAAAGATCCGCGAATTCAAATCATTCCGCCTTCTCCGCGACGGCTTGGACCTGTCTATAATTTGGAACGCGTCCTTTCCCGAGCGCAGGGAAAATGGATTTTTTTAGCCGATCAAGATGACGTTTGGCTTCCTGGTAAAGTTTCTAAAGTCCTTGCCGAATTTGAAAAAACGGCGGCGGATTGTATTCTTCATGATGCGTTCTTTTATAGGAAAAATCAAGAAGGCACTTGGGAATGCGGAAACCGGATTTTTGAAATTCGCCCTCCGCACCATGGAATATTCTCCAATGTGAAAAAAAACAGCTATACAGGCTGCTGCATGGCGTTCCGCCGAAATCTTCTGGACAAGGCTTTGCCGTTTCCCCAATCGCTTCCGATGCACGACCAGTGGATAGGACTTTGTGCCGAAAAAACAAAAAAGGCTCGTTTTTTACGCGAACCTTTGATAAAATACCGCATCCACTTGCACAATGCGACCGATCTTGCCAACGGGAAAAGAGCAAGTCTTGGGCAAAAAATCCTATGGCGTTGGAGTCTTGTCCGAATTCTGCTTTCTCGACTTGGCCGCTAATTCTCCCCAGGCAATTTGCACAAAGGCACCTGCACGGGTCAGATCAGCTTGGGCGTTTTGATACTCGGTCAAAAGGCGATTGAATGCAAAAACGTCGCGTTTTTGCTTTTTTTCCAAAATATCCTGCTTAAACTTGGCGATGACGGCGAGTTTTTCGCAAGATACCGCAAATGCATCGATGTAAGCCGGAACCGCCCTTAAAAAGTCCATTTCGCTCGGGACGGATTTAGAAAGGTTGTTCTGGATAAATTGCTTTTGTCCTAGGGCCTGAACCTTGATTTCGCCCATAAAGCGCTGGATTCGGATAAAATCCACCTGAGGGAAAATGAGGCTGAAAGGCCAAAGTTTTTTCCAATGGAACTTGAACATGGACTCGTGAGCCGCATTTTTTGCCTTGATCAGCTCTTTTAAATTCTCAAAAACGGCTTCGGAGAGAGATTTTTGCATTTTTTTACCTTTTCTCAATGACTGAAAATATACATTATACTTATCAATTCCATTTGAGGAGAATTATTGCGTATGGATTCGAAAAAGATGAAAATCATCTTGGCGTTCTCTGTTGCGGTTAACGTGGCATTGCTCGTCATTATGTTTGCACTCAAGAGCGGCTATGCGGAACAGGCTCAGGCCTCTTACAAAGTAGCTACGAAAGCGTACACCGATCAGGTTGCCAAAACCGTCAATGCCCAGAATGAATTTATCAAGAAGGGCAATTTGGTCTGGCAGCTTACATTCGAAGTGACGGCTCAGAACCTTTCCAAGTCTGCCTTTGATGCTCGCATCGCGGCTCTCGACGAAGGAAAAGTTTTGGATCCGCAGACTTCCGGCGATGTGACGACCCTTTCTTGCGGCGAAAAGTGCAAGGTTTCGTTCACTTTCAAGAATGGCAAGTTCGTTTCTGCCGACTATCAGGAACTGGTTGCCCTTTCCCCGTCTGCCACATTCAAGGTCGAAGCTCCGGCTCCGTTCTCTTTTAAGGAATAGTAGGAGGAATTATGGCGTCTAAAATTAAAGTGTTTACGATTGCGTCTTTGGCTTTGAACGTTGCCGTTGCAGGACTTCTTGTCATGCAGAAGGGAAACTATGTGTCCCAGGCGAAAGAAGCTTACGAAAAGAAAGCGGATGCTTATTACAAGCAGGCAAAGAATATCATCGACGGTCAAAATTCGGTTATCGAAAACAATGCAGTCCTTTGGAATCTCGCTTGTTCTGCGAATTTGCAGGCTTCTAGTTCTAAGGAATTCGCCATTCTCGAAAAGCGAATTGTCAATCCTTCGATTTTCTCGGTCAAGGTCACGGGCTCTCCGGATGGAAAGGGTAAACTCCGTACTATTTCCTGGAACAGCGACTATTACATTGTGGCGAGCTTCGATAAGTCGAATAAGCTTGTCGGTGTGAATGCCGATGCGCTTCTTGGCAATGCAGAAGCTCCGGCACTTTCGGAAGAACCGGAAGCGGTTGAAGAAGTCGAAGAATCCGCAGAATAATTCTAAAAGATTCTATGAACAAAAGAGACGGTGCTATGCGCCGTCTCTTTTGTATGGATTCAAACCCACCGGCTGGTCCGGTAGGGCTTTTACGAAAAGGCTTAGGGTGCGGGAGGATTTTTCGGATGGGTTTCCGGAATGTTGACAAAGCGTCCTTCGACGAACTTCAATTCTTCTTCAGCCGCCTTCAAATCTTCTTCGGTGATGTTCTCCGGATTGAACAGAACGATCTTGTTTCGACCGGTCTGCTTTCCTTCGTACAGGGCGCGGTCCGCAAGATTGATACTGTGGTCCATTCCCAGTCTTTCGTCGTATTCCGCAACGCCAATCGTAATGGTGACGTGCAGGTTTTGATCGGCAAAATGGATTTCCGTATCCGCAATCTTTTTACGAAGGCGTTCAGCTACAAGGCTTGCCCCGCCGAGAGGCGTTTCCGGTAACAGCGCAAGGAATTCTTCACCGCCCCAGCGGGAAATAATGTCTTGCTTGCGCAGGCTGTTCTTCATAATTTCTGCGATGGTTCTCAAAACCATATCGCCACAGGCGTGCCCATAATGGTCGTTGAAATCCTTGAATTTGTCGATGTCCGCAAAGAGGAAAGAAAATTTGCGCTTGGATCTGTCAAAACGGGAAATTTCGTAACAGATCTTTTCGCGGATATCACGACGGTTCGGAAGCTTGGTGAGCTCGTCGGTTCTGGAAATTATTTTGAGCCGGTCATTGGCCTTGGCGAGTTCTTCGGTACGCTTGTAGACTTCGTGTTCTAGGTGGGCCTGGTGCTCTGCCAAGGCGGTCATCTTTTCGCGGATGGTCAGGCGCATCTTGTCGAACACGCGCGCTAGAGCGTGGATTTCGTTGTTTTTTGTGCCGGAAATACCGCTGGATTCTTCATAGTTTCCGTCTGCAATCACAAGCATTTTGTTAATGAGCGATTGAATCGGGGTTTCGATATGGTTAAAGAACCAGATGGCCAAGATCAAGATGGAAATCAAGAAGATGATGCCGATGTAAATGAAGATACTGCTGATTTTTTTTGTGGAGGCTTCCACTTCCGAGCGGGGCTGGATGGCGAGAATTCCGAGCTTTAACCGTGGACTGTATTCGTAATTGACAAGGTATTCTTTGCCGTCTTTTAAGGTGTAATAATTTTGCTCCGGCACAAAACTTCTGGCGTTGAATTTTTCGAGGCCCAGATCCTGGGCGCGGTTCTTGCCGTTGACCCATTGACGGATGTTCGGGTGGTAAATGATGACATCGCTTTCGTCGACGATGACAAAGATTCCGTGAGTACCGAGCTTGTATTTTTCAAAAATTTCCCACAGGCGTCGGAACGAGAAGGAGGCGGCGAGGTAGCCGTTGGACTTGGCTCTGTTTTCGACGAGGACAGCAAGGATCTTTTTAGGAGTGTGCTGTTCCCAGAAGAGAGGGGACATGTAGGGACGATGAGGTTCTACCGCTTTAAAATTTTGCAGTTCCTGATAGGACGAATTGACTCGAGCAATGCCCATTATGGAATTGTCGCTGATTTTTTCATGCTTGGAGTTATAAAGGGCAACGTGTTCACCTGGAATAAAAAGTGGGGAAACGTTAAACCCTTTTAAGAATCCGCCGGATTCGGCAGGATCCTGATTTTCAATGTATGGGGTTGTTGCCAAAAGGGTCAGGCGTCCCGTGAACAGGTTGATTTGACCTTCAATCACGGTCATGACCTGATGCAAGGAAAGCTGGTTTTGACTTTTGGCGACTTCCCTTTCTTCTTGAAGCTGGTTCGAAGTAAGGATAATCGCTCCACCTGCTAGCGTCACAAAGAATACGAGGGTAAATGCGATAAGGCTTCGGAACGCTATCGTATTTACAAGCGGGATGTTGCTGATATTTCCATTACTTTTGGCCATAAGTGCAAAACCTTTTACTTTTTACGCTTTCGAATGAATGTCGCGATAAATCCAGAGAATAGGGCAACCAGGAAGAGGAAAACAGTCAAACCGATAGGCGCCGAATTCTTTTCCTGATCAGAAGAAATGGTGTCCGATTCGCTTTGCGAAGAAGAAACCCCATGATTTTGCAATGCTGATTTCTTCCAGACATCTAGGAATTCATCGAGCTGCATGGGCGGGGTAGTGCTTGCAGGAGCATGGAGAATGTCATTGATCTTTTGATTGTAAGTCAAAAGAGTGCTGTACATAGCTTCTTCGGAATACAGACCGCCGACATCAAGATAGCTCCAGATATCGCTGAACAGGCTTCCCAAGGCGACTTCGATTAAAGTCCATTCCGGAATGTTCGGGTAACTACGACCGTCATTTAAATGATCGATCAAGATCTTGTAGGTGGAATCCTTCGCCCAGCTGTTTAGAATCCTTTCTACCGGGGGTAAAAATCCGATTTGCTTTGTATAGGCATCCAGATTGTCATCCCGGGTCAAAAATTTCAAGAGCTTGACCGCATTGGCGTTTTTCGCTTGGGACGCCGGAATGGCAAGGTTACTGCCTCCGATAAAGCAGACGCTTCCGGCTTTTCCCGAGGGAACGGGCATAATGCTAATGCCGTCGGCACCGATTTGCGAAGTGGCAAGGCCGCCGACCGAAGCATCGAAGCGGATTTGCATCACGAGTTCTGCTGTATTCAGAATGAATGCCAGCTCTCCGTTATTGAAATGCTGAACTACTTGCGCCGTGTTGTCTCGCAGACTTACTTTGTCCACAAGAGAATCCAGGACAAAGTTCAAGTAGTTGGCGATACCTTCGATGGTTTTCGGGTCAAGGAGGTTGGAATGCCAGCTGCCGTTTTCATCCTTACTGACAAAGGATCCGCCTGCAGACCAGATCCACGGGGCAAAGTTGTGCGGGATATTCCAGTCGTTTTTGCCGGGAAATGCAAATGCGCGAATTTTAGATCCGTCGTTACGCTGCAAATTCAAATTGTTGATTTTTTTCAATGCCTGATAAAAGCCTTGGTAGGTTTTAACGTCTTCGGCGGAAACATTTGCTTTTTGGAGAATCGTCTTGTTCACCATCAAAGCGCGTGCATCGATAAACCAAGGGATTGAGTAAGTGGATAAGTCTCCATCGGTGCCGGTTGTTTTCCAGCTGACTTTAGAAAAACGTTGCGGGTGGATGTCGGCTAAATAGGCGTCCAGTTTAGCAAGCTGTCCACGGGAGGCGAAGTAAGAGACCCAGGTTGTTCCCAACTGTAAAACGGCAGGAGCTTCTGCCTTGCCTTCGAGTGCGGTGGTGATGTGGCTCCAGGCTTCTCCCCAGTCGAGCACCTTCACTTGAGTCTTGATTCCAGTTTCTTTTTCAAAAAGGGAAAGACGCTGTTCGAGTATGCCTTGCGGATTTGCTCCATTCGGCATAATCCAGACTTCGAGTGGCTTGGCAGCGGTCAATCCTGTAGCTAAGGATAGCACTGTCAATGCACGAATAAGACAACTTCGAATCATTCCTTTCTCCTGATAAAAACAAAACCTTTTTTCACAAGGTATATGTAAGTAATCTATATGCAAAAGGTTTGTAAAAATCCAAACACATGGAGAAATTAGGAAAAAAAGCACGCATTGTCACAAAAAAATAAGTTATAAGGGTGACTTGGCTCACCTGTCTTTATGGAAATGCAAGCACTCTGTCGGCTTTGGGCGAAAAAAATGAACGTAAAAAAACGCTTTTGATGACCATTTGAAATTTTTCTAAAACTTCTTACATTGCTTTGCGAAAACAACGTGCAGTTTGTAACGAACATAAGTCCAGTTGCAAAGATCCCGTTGTTTTTTTGTTTTAAAGAGGAGTTTATGACAGAACAAAAAAATCATCCGAACGGTTATATTTACTTGGCCATTTTGCTTGGACTTTTGACCGCTTTTGCTCCGTTCGTTACCGACTTCTATTTGCCGGCGCTTCCGTCGCTGACGGATTACTTTAATGCCAGCGCTTCGGCGGTGCAAATGAGCTTGACCATGAGCATGCTCGGACTCGCTTGCGGACAGCTGTTTGTCGGGCCTATCAGCGATAAATTTGGACGAAAAAAACTATTGATAGGATCGCTCGTCGTTTTCTTAATCACGACGTTACTTTGCTTAGTGGCTCCGGGTATCGTGTCGTTTAATCTTTTCCGCTTGTTCCAAGGAATGGCGGGATCTGGCGGACTTGTGATATCCCGTTCTGTGACGACGGATTCTTTTCGTGGAAAGTTGCTTTCGAAGTTCCTAGCCTTGGTGAGTGCAATTAATGGTATCGCTCCAGTAACGGCGCCTGTCTTTGGCGGAATTCTTTTGAAGTTTACGAGTTGGAAGGGAACCTTTGTCGCGCTCTTTTTGATTGGCGTGGCGCTTTTGATCCTTGCACTTCGTTTTACGGAAACCTTGCCGGAACGCCGTCGCTCGCAGAAATCCTTGATTTCGACGTTCGCTCTTTATGGAAAGGTTTTGCAAAATGGAGAATATGTTCGAAATCTCTTGGTCTTTGTGGCTTCTCAATTTGTGTTGTTCGCATACATTGCGGCGTCCCCTTTTATTTTCCAGGTGGGCTTTGGCTTTTCGCCGATGATGTTTAGCTTTGTTTTTGCGCTGAATGCGATTGGAATCGGTGTCGGTTGTGCCGTTTCGGGAAAGGTCGGCGATGACCTAAAGGCTTTGCGTGGGGGATCTTTGTTGATGCTTGCGGCGTCGATTTTTGCCTGTGCGATGCTCTTCTTGAAAATGGGACCTCTGTGGGTTGAAGCTTCGTTCTTCGTCTTGTTGTTCTCCTTTGGACTCTTGCAGCCGCCGGCAACAGCCCAAACGCTTCGTACGGAGCGAGCGAATGGAGGGACGGCAAGCGCTTTGATGGGTGCCTTGGGCTTTGTCATGGGAAGTATTGCTTCGCCTCTTGTGGGAATGGGAGATACTTTTCAAACTCTAGCCTTTGCGCTTCTTGCGGGTGGAATATGCGTGATGTTTGCCACTCTTGTCGCCACTTCTTCGCATGTCCGAAACAATTCATGCTCGGTTGCGGCCTAAATCTCTTAAAATTTTGGGGCGATACGCCTCGCAAGGGATGAAAAAAAGTACATTGGGGGTATGGAAGAAATGCATATTCGATGCCCCCATTGTGGAAATGAAATGGAAGTTTCTCTTCACGGTAAAAAGAGCTCTCTGGTTGTCTGTGTTTGTGGACATTGCAAGCGTCCCTTGATTTCGATTGACGGAGATGTTTTTGAACTCGACGGTGAAGAATTCCACACGCTCCGTAAAAAGTTGACGCGTGTTGTTGACGCCTTGCGGGAAAGTATCGAAACGCATCAAGACATTTCTCCGCTGCTTGAAAAGGCGCGAGAGGCGGCAGATCCGTCCATGATGGAAGATAGTCGGCCGATAGTGGATGAAGTCCCTCCGAAAAACGTGTCGAAGGCAGATAAAATCTCGAAGGAAGATGTGGACAATTTGCGCATTGACCTCGAAACCTGCAAAGACGTTTCCGATTTTATTGACCGCCTGTGACCGCGGATTATACACAGCTGAAAATCGAATATCCGGATCTTCCCGTTGTCAAAAAACGGGAGGAGTTTTTAGAGCTTTTAAAAAAACATCAAGTCGTCATTGTCAAAGCGGATACGGGCTCCGGTAAATCGACTCAGGTCCCCAAATTCTTGCTCGAAAGCGGTCTTGCTGCAAGCGGTAGAATCGGGGTAACGGAACCTCGAAGACTTGCAGCGATGTCCATTGCCGACCGTCTACGTGAAGAATTGAAAGACGAAAATCTCGTTTCGACGCGAATCCGTTTTTTGGAGGAAGG
>DGSB01000041.1 GCA_002390045.1 Fibrobacter sp. UBA4373 | reverse complement strand
ACTGATGTTTTAATGCTCATGGTGATTTACCTACCTTTTTACTTTGTTTTTTGAACGCTCCGAATATACCTCCCTTTTTATCATCGGTAAAATACTATTTTTTATACGTTCACCATAGATTTATCCTATGGTAAGGAGTTCTATGACCTTACAACAACTTAAATACGCTATTGCCGTTGCAGACACACGCAATATCACCGAAGCATCGAAGCGTGTATTCATCTCGCAGCCGAGCCTTACTGCGGCAGTCCATGAACTCGAAGAAGAAATGGGCGTCACGATTTTCAATCGATCTAATAAAGGCGTTACCATTACAAATGAAGGCGACGAATTCCTTTCTTATGCACGGCAGGTTTTAGAACAGGCGAATCTTTTGGAAGACCGCTATAAAGGGAATAAAAATGGCAATACGATCTTTTCGGTCAGTTGCCAACACTATTCTTTTGCAGTAAACGCTTTTGTGGATGTCATTCGGAAATTTGGCGGACAAAGCTACGACTTCACCCTTCGCGAAACGCAGACAAATGAAATCTTGGACGATATCTCCAAAATGAAAAGCGAAATCGGAGTGCTTTACCTGAGCGATAAAAATGAAAAGGTGATTCAAAAAATGATTCAAAAGAACAATTTGGTCTTTGAACCGCTCTTTGCGACCCCTCTACACGTTTTTATGTCATCGCGTAATCCGCTTGCCAAAAAAGAAAAAATCACATTGGAAGATTTAAAACCGTACCCATACCTGACCTATGAACAAGGCGATTTCAACTCGTTCTACTTTGCCGAAGAACCGTTGACGGCCATCGATTTCGATTGTCCGCGCAACATCAAGGTTCGCGACCGCGCGACACTTTTCAACTTGCTCATCGGCCTGAATGGCTACACCATTTGCTCGGGAGTCATCAGCCATAAGCTGAATGGCAAAACGATCATCGCAAAACGTTTGGATGTGAACGATAAAATGACTGTCGGCTACGTAACGCGAAAAGGCGTAGCCCTTTCCCGTTATGCAGAGGCGTACATTGCCGCCTTAAAGCGGCATTTAAAAGCCTAAACTGATTTCGGCCATGTAAATGCGGTTTTCGTCCTGACCCGTATAATAACCGCGTTCTTCACCCCAGGTAGCGAACTGGACTTCGATAAAGCGCAGGGCTTCAAGTGCAACGCCTGCCGATGGATAGCCTCCGTGGAACCCTCCCGAAAGGCGCAATTTGAGAGCTCGCAAATTGTCGTTATCTCCCGGAATCGCAAGCAGAACCTGCTCGATTTCCATGCCGAAATTGAGATGGCTCAGAGTCTTATAATTTCGGTTCGTCGATACGGCGTTTTCGTAGTCAACGGCAAAGTTCACCTTGCGTGAAAATGCAGAATTGCGGTTTAAGAAACGAGGGCTATAGGCAACGCCCAACGTCAAATCCGGAACAATTCGCTCTCCAGCAAGTTCGGTAAAGAAAATGTTATTGCAGGCTGCACCCAGACGAATTTCTCTTGTCGCTTGATAAAGAACGCCCAGGTCCATGCCGACTCCGATGTTTTCGAATTCAAAAAAATCGGAAGTCGCATCGCTCATGCGTTCGTCAAGAGTATCCGAGACGGACTTAAAATTCGAAGCATCGACGCGAATCATATCGACATGTTGCCGTTTGGCAATTTTAAGACCACCGCCCACGGCGAACTTGTCTGTAATGCCATAAGCGCCGCCAGCCTGGACAACTGCGTCCACATAAAAAGTGTCCATGCCAAAATAGGGGATAATGAGCCCGCCGTCAAAATAGGGGGCAGCGTTTCCGTCGACCCAAACGGCAACTCCCACATTGTGCATGGCAAATTCAATATCTGCTTTGGCGAGAATGTTGAACAGCAAATGATCGTATTGGTTGATCTTTTTGGTGAGTTCCGGATGGTTGGCGAGGGAATCGGCAAAAGCGCGTTCCGCTGTCACGTCGTTAGAAGACTTGGCTGCTTTTTCGGCTTCGTCGTAAAGGTCTTGAATGTCTTCTGCTAAGTGGTAGATGTCGCGGGTGTCGTTAAACGGGGCGGCTCCGCCGACGTTGATCCGAAAATCAAAATCGTTGCTCGGGTAATAGCCGGTCTCTGGATACTTGTCGTAGTGGCCAAGCTTTCCCATCTGGTTCAATCCCGCGTAGTTGTAATAAATTGCTTCTTTGCCGTCTACGATTGCAACATGAGCGTTACCCATCGCGTAGGCACGCAAGGATTTATGGCGAGGTCCCTGGGCTGCAAAAAGGGAAGTTGCGCAGGCAAAAATAAGAAGGCGAGAAATCCATTTCATCGTTTAGCCCTCCTATCGATTCCTGAACCAGGTTTTAAAGGTTTCTTCGGAGTAATTATTCCAACATCTGCCAATCAGTTTTTGCCTCTTGGCCAAAGGATAACGAATCTCTGTGGAATCCGTGTCTCGGGCAATGGCCTCTCGGATTTTGACTGTCGAAGAATCCATTTTGTACAGATGTTCGAAATCCATGGCAAAGAGCAAACGGTTGTTCGGGAGGAGAATGCGTTCCTCAATGTCTTCTTTGATTCCGTTCATATCGTGATCCAGACTGTCTTTGCCGACTCCAATGTTGATGAGGGAATCTTCGGAAGTCAATGGAACGAGGCGTAAATCTTCGTCGATAAGTCCGTCTGCATCGTTATCCTTTCCGTCGAGAATTTCTTCATCGACGCAACCGTCCGCGTCGTTGTCGATTTTGTCGCCTAGCTTGTAATAGTCAATTGAATTTTGAATGGTTTCGGCGTTGGCTTCGACTTGTTCGCCAATCAATTGGGATGCGTTCGATCCGTCGATATATTGGGAGGCTCTGGGCAATACTGCATTAAGGGTGGTAGAAAGATCGCTTTGGAGAGTGTCGATGCTTGTATTGAGTTGAATCGCTAAGGATTCATCCGTCAAGGCTCGGTTGTACAGGTCCTCGATGTCCAGATTGATGGTGCCATCTTGATTTAATGAGATCTGGACGTTCGAAGCGTTCGTGTAACGGAATCTTAAAATCGTGTAGGCGAATTCCAGAATCGCATGGCTTGCCGAAAAATTGGAATAAGTGACGGCTCGGTCCGACAGCTTGAGCGAAGGATCTTGTTCGGTCAAGGAATCGCGGCGAACGAGCTCACGCAAAGGAATCAGGGAACTGTTGACTGCCTTGAAGTACATCGCGACTTCGGCTGAATCGAGATTCATCAGCGGGATGTCGGCATCGGTATCCATATTGTCGATCAGATTGAAAGGACTTTCGCAATAAAGGTAAAGGTTTGCCTTGGAAAGCCCGAACCACGCTTCGGATTTCGTCGAATCGTCCTTAATCGCGTTTTTGAAATAGTTTGCCGCGTTTTGGTATTCACCGTCGCGGAAACGGTTTTGTCCTTCATAAGTCAGCATGGACGCGTCGCTTGTATCCACCGAAACGTCGTCCGAAGGATTAAAAATGTTACATCCAGCTAGAAGTAACGCGGCCCCTAAACCTAAATGCGCAATTTTCATTCCAAGTCTCCCAAAACAGTCCAAATGGAGTCTGCCTACACAAAAAAATAGTTTCATCTTCGAAAAAAGCAAAAACAAAAAGGAATTTCACTTCATATATTTGGCTTTGTGGATGCTAATATGGAATATTTTCCGACCCCTGCCTATAAACGCTCGATTCTTGTGATTCGTTCCGTCCTTTCCAACGAAAAGGCGCGATTGGATGCCATTGCCGAAAAAAAAGGACGTTCTTGCGCTCTGGGTGAAGATAATCTTGAGAGTGAATTGCCTCATATTCTGGAATTTTGCGCCGCATACCAGAATGCGTTCATGAAGTATCTCGCGGCGGTACTTCCGCAGCATACGGCGGGAGTCCAGTGCAAAGCGGGTTGCGGAAATTGCTGCCATCACTTTCCGATGTCTGTCGAACCGTTTGAACTTGTTGAATTTTACGAAACCATCCGCAAAAGCCCGGACCTGCTTTCGCTACTGGAAGATTGCCATTTTCGCACAAAGACCTATTACGCGCTTCTGCAAAAAGGCGTCGACATGGGTGCCGAAGATCCGGAAGATTATGCCTTGGTGAACTACTTCAACAAGAGCCTTGCATGCCCGTTCGTTTTGCCGTCAGGAAGTTGCGGAGTTTATCCGACGCGTCCGGTGACATGCCGGATGTATTTTAGCGAAACTCCGGGTGAATTTTGCGTTCCTGAGCATTTGCTCACGGAGCGGAATCGAAGCTTTATCGTGTATTTGCCCGATGAAATCGAAGAGCAGATTGCCGATGTGTCTGCGCATTATGCCGACTTGTCTTTGCCGGAAGGACTTTATGAAGGGGTTCTCGCTCTGAACGCTTTCGAATCTTCTTTTGCAAATGCAGAAAAAGCTTCGGGTGATTTCAAATGATCGGTGATATTTTCCAGACAGATCTTTTTGGGAGCTTGGCCAATTCGCTTTGGAAGCCTCAGACGCCCCAAAAGGAAGAATCGGCCCCTCGGCAAATTTCGGGAGATGGGACGGTTCTTTTCCGCTATGCGGAACGCCTGAAAAAGAGCATCCGCTGCCGGAAAAAATTCTTTGAGAACCTTTATGAACTCGAACTGCCGGGTTACATGAAGGCCGACGAGTTTTATCCTGTTCGGGAACTTGCCGCAGAATGGGCTCGCATTACGTTTAGGCGTAAAACGGCAGGGAACAAAGAAAAGTCCCGAGACTTGCTCTCCCGCATTTGGAAAGCGACTGACCAGATCCTTGCCGATATGGGAAAACAACCCATTATCGGAAGTACCAAGTTTCCGCCGATTCGGCCCGTTGGAAAGGTCCACGATCTGGATAAAGTTTTTGCCGCTATCAATGAAACCTACTTTCAGGGTGAATTGCAGGCGCGCATTACGTGGAGCAATCGGGTGGGAGGTTTGAGCTTTCATTCGAAACGCAAGGATCCGCTGACAGGCGAAGAAGTGAACCTCATCAGCATCAGCCGTGGCTACGATTTTGAAAATTGTCCGCTGTATGCTGTGGCAGGCGTTGTTTACCACGAATGCTTGCATATTGTAATCCCGCCGGTTGTGGTAAATGGAAGGCGCGTTGTCCACGGAAGAAATTTTCGCCAGCGGGAACGCCGCTATATTTATTATGAACAGTGGATCCGATGGCACAAGGAAGTGCTTCCGAAAAACATTCGGATGTTGCGGAAGTTAAAAAGTTTTTGGTAAATTCCTAAATGAAAGTTCGGGTTCCATCTTTCTACAAAACATTCCATTGCATTGCGAGCGCGTGCACCGATACATGCTGTGCTGGCTGGGAAGTCGACGTCGATGAAGCTTCGCAGACGCGCTATGCAAGTGTTCCGGGGAATTTTGGCCAAAAGCTTCGTTCTAGCATTGAGGATGGCCATTTTGTTTTGGCGGAAAAGGAGCGCTGCCCTTTTTTAAATAGTCAAAATCTTTGTGAGATCTATCTGCATCTAGGAAAGGATTCCCTGTGCGATATTTGCCGGGAACATCCTCGTTTTATCGATGTTTTTGGAGATTGGAAGGAGCTGGGAGTCGGGCTTTGCTGCGAAGAAAGTGTGCGGCTTCTTTTGGAATCCGAAGGGGCATTTTCTTGCGAAGAATTTCTAGACTCCGAAGAACCCGAAGCTTTGGATGAAGAATCTTTAGACGCCCGAAATTCCGCTTTTGCCATGCGTGCCGAACTGCTTGAACGCTTGTCGAATCGGCAAATTCCACTTTCCGAGCGTCTGGCCGACATTTTACGGTTGACGGCTTCCTTTTCGGAAGAATCTCCGGAACCTTTCTTTGAAGATCCATTTGAAATCGAAACGCATCAGACCGAAATCCTTTTGCAGGGAGAAAGCCTGGGCGCAGAATGGGATTTCGCCAAAATGCAAATTCAGCAATCCCTTAAAAAAGGCCCGGTTAAAAAAATCCAAAGCCTATTTTCCGATTCCGATGGCGAAAAAATAGTCGCTTACCAAATCTTCCGCTATTTCCTCAAGAGCCTTTACGATGGCGATATGCTTTCTAAAGTCAAGTTTGCCATTTATTTTTGGCTCGTTCTGAGAAGCTTCGGCAAGGAACTTTCTTTGCCCCTAGCAAAACCTTCGCCCGCCATTTGCGCTGTAAAGCTTTTATCCAAGCAGTTGGAATATTCCGAACAAAATATGGAAATTCTTGAAACCGAATTTCGGGAGAATGCTTATTTTTCTATAGGGGCTTTTTTAAAACTCTTGGGTGAAACGGGATGATTCGCTGGATAGGAGCCATTCTTTTTTTTGTGGGGTTCGCTTTTGCCGAAGCGGATTCTTTGCCCGATTCCGTTATTACGTCTTTTCCGGATAAAATTTCGGTGCAGTTTTTGGCCCGCTACAATTACGCCTCTTTCAGCGGAGCGAGTACGGACGATGAAACTTTGCAAACGAACCGCCCGATCGATCTCGGTTTAGGCGGCGGTTATGGGGATTTTACTTGGAGTACCCTGTTCACGTTCTCGTTTGGCTCGGATAACTCGAAGCCTCGTACCCAGGCGACGAATTTGCAATTCAATTATTTCGGGGATCGCTTTTTTGGGGATTTATACTTAAAGGTGAACGATGGATTCTACTATCGCAACGATTCCCTCGATGAATTCGTCTCCTATAAATTACGCATTATCGAAATCGGATTGGATGCCAATTATCTGTGGAACAAGGAACATTCTCTTCGGGCGGTTTATTCTTTAGACCGTCGGCAATGGAAGCACAATGGAAGCTTTATCTGCGGCTTTGGCGTTTATTACCACGGCATCGTTTCGCAAGATTCCGCATTTGCTTTTTACAAGGATTATCAGGGATTTTTGCATGCGGGTCCGAATGTGGGTGTCTCACGGATTTGGGCTTGGAAGAACGGCTTCTTTTTAAATGTGATGATTGTTGGAACCGTATCCTTGGGCATGAACATGACCCGTAAAGAATGGATGCAGTTCTATCAGGTTTTCCCGAAATTTGCCGCAGGATACCATAGCGATACCTGGTCTGTGACTTTTCCGTTCTATGTATCGGTGTTGCTGTTAAATGAAAACGACGGAGAAATCAACGACACCTTCTTTGAAGGCTCGGGTGGTTTTATGGTCACAAAACGCTTTTGATTTTTTGCGCCAAGACGCTAACATCGCTAAAGGCGTCAATCGGCAAACAAAAAATTTCTTGAGAAATCCGGTAGGCGTTGACGTTTGAACGGGCGTCTTCTGGAGTATGCTCAAAGTGGGCAAAGCAAGGCTCTGCGGACAGCGGACGGCTGTAATAAATGCGGGTGGGGACTTCTGCTTGGGAAAGCTTTTGAAGCAAGATTTCCCGATTTTTCGCGGTGACCGCGTATTGCGCATAAATGCTCGAATTTCCGCTTAAAATGGAAGGCGTATGGACGTCCGGAAATGCGCTAAAAAGTTCGTTGTAAATCGAGGCGTTCTTTTGCCGAATAGAACGTTCGGCCGCAAAGTGTTTCCGCTTTGCATTCAAAATGGCCGCTTGAATGGCGTCTAAACGGCTGTTCGTTCCGACAGAGGTGTAAAGTCCATTACGACCGCGTCCGTGACTTGCAAACGATTGCACTCTTTCGGCCAGATCTTTTTCGCTTGTGAGGACGGCCCCTGCGTCTCCGTACGCACCGAAAGGCTTTGTCGGGTAAAAACTGGTTGCGGCGATTGTGGCAAGGGACCCGGCTGGCTTTCCGTTCTGGCTTGCGCCAATGCTTTGTGCGGCATCTTCTAAAATCCAAAGCCCATGCTTGTCTGCAATTCTTTTTAGTTCTTCGTAATGGGCGCACTGCCCAAAAAGGTCCACGGCAATGATTCCGACCGTTTTCGGAGAAATGCGACTTTCCACGGATGACGGAGAAATCAAAAAATCGTCGCCGATATCGGCAAAGCGGGGGATTCCTCCCTGCAAAACGACTGCATCTGCAGTTGCGACAAAAGTAAAATCAGGAACGATCACTTCGTCTCCGGGTTTTAACCCGAGAGCGCAAAGAGCAAGGCAAAGGGCGCTTGTTCCGCTTGCGCAAGAATGCGCAAAAGAAACCCCCGTATCTTCCGCTAGATTTCTTTCAAACTCTTGAACTTCGGTCCCGCCAATCAGATTGCCGCTTTCCAGGACGGAAATGATGGCTAAATCGATTTCTTCTTTATAGGCTTTATATTGGGCGCTCAAGTTCACGAAGGGAGTCATGGCTTAAAGTTACAAAATCTATCTTAAGTGCTATGCAAAATTCGATTCCTTATGGAGATCTCTTCCCTGCGGTCCGTGAAGCGAGTACTGTAGAAATGCAGTATTATCATAGTCAAGGCTATGACGTCCAGATAAAAAAAGACGAGACTCCGGTCACGTCCGCCGATATTACCGCGAACAAGATTCTCGTGGAAGCTTTGCAAAAGCTCTATCCCGAAATCCCGGTCGTTTCGGAGGAATTTGACAAACCTCGCGCAGAATCCCTAAAGGAGCGATTCTTCCTTGTAGACCCGCTTGACGGGACCAGCGACTTTATTTCGGGTCGAAAAGAATTTACGGTAAACATTGCCCTCGTGGAAAAGGGGA
>DGSB01000012.1 GCA_002390045.1 Fibrobacter sp. UBA4373 | reverse complement strand
CAAAACGCTTTGGCTCAAACTTCGCCGCTCATTATGCGGCATGCGGATAGCCTTGCCGTAATGCGCAGAGCAGGTTTTTTGCTTTTAAACGGCAAGGTCCATTTCACGCACGATTCCATCGCTTTCCGCACAGCCCGCGCCACATGGAACAAAAACCTCGACCGTGTCGACTGCGAAGGAAGCTTTCTCTTTACGCATCCCGACGGCTACATCAAGGCCAAATACGGTTCCTACCAACGGAAAACAGAAACCGCTACCGCCAAAGGTTACGTCGAAGCCAAGGATTCCGCAGGCACTTACGCGTTCTTCGGGAACAATCTCGTTTACAATAAAAAGATCAAATTCCTAAAACTTTCCGACCAACCGATTTTGCATCAATACCAACGGCAAAAAAAGGATACGACCAAAATCGACACCACAGCTGTCCGCGCAGAGCTCATCACATTCAACCAAGAAACCGAATTTGCGGAAGCCTTCCGAAACGTCGTCATTACCCAAGGCGATATGATCGTTACCTGCGATACCGGATATCTCGACAAGAAGAATAGCTGGGTTGCCCTCAAAGGTTCGCCCAAGTTCACCCTCGAAGGATACGAACTGACCGGAGACTCGATCTACCTTACGATCGACGCCGACAAACGAACCCTTAAAAGCGCCCTCGTCATTCGCAACGCCAAAGGCCGCCAGCACGAAAAAGGCAAAAAAGGCAAGCCGGACCAGTTTACCGAAGCCGAAGGAGATACCCTTTTCGCAGAATTCAAAGGCGATAAAATCAAGCGCCTGTATGTAAACCTGAATGCCCATGGATACTTTTACGAAGCGGACTTTGCCGATTACAAGAACCAAATGGAAGGCGGCCGTTTGGACCTCTCCTTTAAAAATGGAAAGCTGAAAGGGGCGCTGATTTCGGGCGATGCCCAGAGCACTTATTTCCACATCATGGAGAAACAGCGTCAAATCGACGGACGAAACGAAGCCGCGGGCGACACCATCCGCATTTCCTTTGACGAAGGAAAAGTCAAGCATCTAAAACTCGCCGGTACAAAGACTCTCGCCAGCGGTCGCTACACCGACCTGACAAAGCAAAATATCTTGCCGAAAATTGCCAAAGATTCGAGCGTCCAAAAATTGACCAAAGAATCCTTGAAAAAATTCGGAAAAGGCGCGAGCCAAAAGCCTGCAAAAACAACCCCCGCGAAAAAAGAGGAATCCAAATGAAAAACCTCATCAGAACCATTCGCACGGAAAAGATCTGCAAAATTTACAACGGGCGCAAGGTGGTAAACGACGTTTCCATCAGCGTCTCCCAGGGGGAAATCGTTGGACTTCTCGGACCTAACGGTGCCGGCAAGACGACTTCGTTCTACATGATCGTCGGCATGGTCCGTCCGGATTCGGGACACATTTTTCTCGACGACATCGAAATGACCGAAAAGCCGATGTACCGCAGGGCAAGACTTGGCGTCGGCTATCTTCCGCAAGAAGCTTCCATTTTCCGCAAGCTGAGCGTTCAAGATAACATCATGGCGATTCTTGAGACCCAAGGCTACAGCCGCAAAGAACGTAAAGAACGTCTGGAACAGCTCCTCGAAGAATTTAAAATCACGCACATCCGAAAGACGAAATCCATGAGCTGCTCCGGTGGCGAAAGAAGACGCCTAGAAATCGCCCGCGCCCTTGCCGCAAACCCAGACTTTTTATTGCTCGATGAACCGTTCGCAGGGATTGACCCGATTGCCGTCGCCGACATTCAAGCCATTATTTCCAGTTTAAAAGATAAAGGAATGGGAATCCTTATTACGGACCACAACGTGCGTGAAACGCTTTCCATTACCGACCGCGCCTACATTATGTACAAGAGCCAGGTTTTAACCGAAGGCACTTCCGATCATTTGGCGAACAACGAAGAGGCAAAGCGCATTTACCTCGGTGAATCCTTCCGTTTGGACTAAGCCTGGAGTTTTTATGGATTTAGGAATTCAACTTAAGCAAGGCATGAAGCTCGAACAGAATCTGTCCCCGCAGATGCTGCAATCGATTAAAATGCTCCAGATGAATACCATCGAACTTCAAACGGCGATTTCCCAAGAACTCGAAGTAAATCCGCTTTTAGAGGCCGATGAACCGGACGACAGCCGCATGGAATCCCTCGACGAACCGGTACGCGAAAGTTCGGGAGTCGACGGTGACGACAATAGTTACGATTTAATGGACCCGCGAGCCGAAAATTCAATCGACTGGGAACAGTACATGGAAGACGGGTTCCGCAATTCCGAAGCGCCTTATAAGGATCTGGGAGGCAAAGACCCCGACGACGACCTGCGCCCGGAACCGACTCGCGGGCTCAGCATGCAGGAACTCTTAAAAAATCAGCTCCGCGAATGGAAACGTCCTCCGCAGATCGTCAAGATCGTCGAATACCTGATCGGCTGCGTCGGCGATAACGGCTTTCTTGCCCCCGCCGAAAAGGATCTCTTGGAAGACGAAAACCGCGAAGAACAAAACGACCCAGACATTGCCGAAGTCGAAGATGTTCTGCAAAACCGGAAAAAACTCGAAGACGCTTCGTACCCCGTCCAAGAAGCCTTCCACGTTTTGCAGTCCTTTACGCCTCCAGGCATCGGTGCCCGCGACCTGCGCGAATGTTTTTTAATTCAAGCCTACCGCATCCCGGATTTTTCACCGCTTGCCATCCAGATTCTCGAAAAACATTTTGACGCGCTTCGAGAGCTCCGTTACGCGTCCATCGCCAAAGCGTTGAACGTGAGCACCGAAGATGTCCAAAAGGCTGTCCACGAGCTTTCCGCCCTTTCGCCGCACCCCGGGGCACAAATCAACAACGTCCCGACCCAGGCAATCGTGCCCGACATGGAAGTCGTCAAAGACGGAAAGGGCGACTTTAAGGTTCTCATGCACCGGGAACGCATTCCGCATTTGCACATCAACGAAACCTACCGTCAAATTTTGCAACAGCCGAACGCAAGCAAAAAAGACAAGGAATACGTGCGCGAAAAGCTCAACGCCGCCAACACGTTCATCAAAAGCGTCGATAATCGCCATAGCACGATTGAACTCGTCATGAACGCCATCCTGAAGAAGCAACACGACTTTTTCGCCAAAGGTCCCGAAAACCTAAAGCCGATGATTTTGCAAGACATTGCCGAAGAAATCAACCGCGACCCGAGTACAGTCAACCGCGCCACGAACGGCAAATACGTCGAGACCCCGTATGGCATCTACGAACTGAAGCAGTTCTTCAGTTCGGGCGTCACCCAAAGCGACGGCAGTTCCATCGGGTCGGCAAAAATTCTCGACACCATCAGGGATCTTGTCGCAAACGAAGACCACTCATCCCCGCTTTCCGACCAGGCGCTTGCAGACGCTCTCGAAAGCCAAGGCATGAAGGTCGCCCGTCGAACCGTCGCCAAGTACCGGGAAGAGCTGAAAATCCTGCCGGCACGCCTCAGAAAAGCCGTAAAATAAGAGCCATAAAGGAACTATTCCAAATTAGAAGTCAAAAAAAGAAAAAAATTTCTTTAAAAATCGTTCTTTTTTGAGAAATAAAGATGTATATCCATTGATGGGAGGACATCCAATGTCTTCCAAAAGTTCTTTTTTCACCTTTAACTGGAGGTTCGATATGGAAGTTCAAATCGCTGCTCGTCATTGCACTATTTCTGATACACTTCAAGCTACCCTTAAAGACGCAGTGGACGCTCTCGGCAAATTCTACCCGAATATTACTTCCGCTTCCATCGTTCTCGATAAGATTAGCGATCTTAGCCGCCATGTGGAAATTTCTTTGAATGTGAAGGGCGCAACGGTCGTTGCCACCGCAGACGAAGAAACCATGGGCAAGGCGATCGACGCCGCTTTCGAACGCGCGAAAGTGCAACTGAAGAAGGCTAACGAAAAGCAGAGTGCCCACCAGGCTGAGCCGATGGCAAACGTCACCGCAGCAGCACAAAAGTAATAGTGGCATTTCATTGCTTTGACAACCTAGATATCAAGCGCCGAGCCTTGTGCCCGGTTCTTGATTTTTTTAAACACTTCCAGCAGCCTTTAAAGCTCAAGCTGCACACCCCGGAAGCTTCCCTCAAAACGAACCTTTCCCACATCGGGATTCATCGTCCAGGGCTTGCCATGTCCGGGTATCTTTCCGTCTATAATCCGGATCAGATTCAAATGATCGGTTCAACGGAATGGAGCTATCTCGAAAGCGTCGGCAGCGATGCCCGCGAATATATCTTTGCAAAGCTTTCGGAATTCAGATCCCCGATGTGGGTCCTGACGCACAACCTGACTCCCCATCAGGAGCTTTTGAACATGTGCGTCAAGCAGAACGTTCCCCTGATGACGACGGAGCTTTCCACTTACGACTTTGCCAAAGAAACCCAGCGTTTTTTAGAGCAGTATTTTGCGGCTTATACGTCTGTACACGCAAGCCTTGTCGACGTCTATGGCGTGGGCATGCTCTATGTCGGCGACAGCAACGTCGGAAAATCCGAATGCGTGCTAGACCTTGTCGAACGCGGTCACCGACTTGTCGCCGATGACTCCGTCCGCATCACTCGCATCGGCGACACGGTTATCGGTCGATCCGAATCTCTCATCAAGCATCACATGGAAATCCGCGGCATCGGCATTATCGATGTCAAATCCATGTTCGGTATTAAATCCGTCCGCCGAAAAAAGAAGATCGAAGTCGTTATCGAATTGCAGCCGTGGCAGCAGGGCATGACCTATGAACGCACCGGACTTTCGAACGCCTATGAAGAAATTCTTGGCATCAAGGTTCCCAAAGTTTTAATCCCTGTCGCGCCGGGCAAAAGCTTGACCGTGATTTCCGAAGTCATCGCCATGAACGCGCTCATGAAAATGAACGGCGTCGATGTCGCCAAGGAATTTAATGCTAATTTGTTAAAAGCCATTCAGGACAAAGCCCAAGGGCTTTCCAAGGATGACGGATTTAACGACCTTTTGACCGGAACCACGTATGAATAGCAAGATTTCGATGTATGGCAACAAGCGAATGCTTTTGGGCGTTCTCGCACTTGCTACTCTCATCTTCTTGCTGTGGTATTATTACCACCCTCTCAGTCCGCATAACGAACGGACGCACTACGTCGCCGCCTTTAGTGAAGTCGGTCCCATTGCAAACGGGAGCAACGTAAAAATCGGTGGACTTCCCAAGGGTCGCATTCTGGACATGCACAAAACGGATTCCTGCATTTACGTGGAATTCGAAGTTATTTCTTCCATTCGCCTGCCTAAGGATTCCCGCTTTACATTTGCAACGGCAGGTTTTCTCGGAAACCGGGAAATTCGAATCGACCTCGGGACATCCGAAGAGTTTTACACTTCCAAGGATACGATTTTCAGAACGCTTTTCGACAAAGGCTTAAATACGGCCCGCGCCGATCTGGAATCCTCTCTTAAAGAATTCCACACGATCGTCAACACTTTAAACGCTCTGTTGGATTCCCTGGACCACAGTTCCACCCGCAAGCAGATGGACCGCGTTTTCCAAAAAGGAAAATCCTTGGTCGCAACAGCCAACAGCGATATTCAAAATTGGAAACGCGAAACGGAATCCCTGCTAGAAAACATTTCCTCTTCTGCAGGTAAGTTCGAAACTTCGCTCGAAAAGATAAAGAGCGGTATCGATACCGTTCAAGCCGACGGTTTGAATTTGATTGCCCAATTGGAACATTTGAAATCGTCTGCGGAAAACGCGAAGAACTCTTTGCAAAAGGTTCTTTCCCAGATCGATGGAAGCGATAATTCGACAGCGCTGATTCTGCAAAAAAACGGCGAAGTTTCGAAGCAGCTGGACCGTATTAGCCAAGATGCAGAAGCCTTGATTTCCGACGTCAAAAAGAACGGAATCAAGCTAAACGTAGATATCTTCTAAAAAGCACTTTCTTTATAAGTTTCATTCCGCACGTCAATAAGCTATGTTTATTTCATGGTTTTTTGGGTAAAATACGCTTTGACTGTGGCTGCAATGGGAGCCTTTTTAGCTTCTTGTAGCGAAAATCTTGAAAAAGTTTCCACCGAAGAATTAACGCCTCCCGCAGACGATCCTTCCGCCGACAATTTTTTGCGTACGGCCCCTGTCGTCTTTACCGAAGTCAATCCCAAAAATGCGACGTTCGAAGATGAAGACGGCGACCATTCCGATTGGATTGAACTTTTCAACCCTGCCGATACCGCGGTGAACCTGAAAGGCTTTTCGCTTTCGAATTCCGAAAGCGAACCCCGCAAGTGGACGTTCGGAAACGCGGTCATTCCGCCTCAGAGCTTTTTGATTGTCTTCTTTTCTAAAAAGGATCGCCCGGAATTGGAAGCGCCCTCCGATTCTACCGATTTGCTCGGTTTTGATTCCTGGAGCTGGAGCGATGCGGAAAGCAGTCCGGTTAAAGGCGCAAGCATCGTCAAGCCTTGGCTTTCTTCGGAGTATATTTCCACCGAAAACGGGAAACGCTCCGTTTCTGCAGAAATGCAGCTCGCTAGCAACGCAGAACTCGGCTGGAGCAGCGCCTGCGTTTTCGTTGGCGTCAATTCGGCATCCACTTCCGATACGCATGACCTCGGAAGCGCGAACCAACTGCTCATCACGGGCTACATTACAAAAGACGAGCCTTTGGAAGTTCGCCTTGCACAGCCCGATTACGACGACTGGCTCGGCTGGCATACGATTTTGACAGGAACCGGCGACTCTTCGACAACGTACAAAATCATTCTTCCGACAGGCACAAAGTTCCCCGATTTACAGAACATCTACGGCACGCGTTTTTCGGCGGTCAGCAATCACTATAACCGGGTGCAGTTTCACTTCACTTCGTATATCGCCCGCAATCAAGGGCATTTTCCCCATACGAATTTTAAGATTCCCCAAAGCGGCGGGAACATTTTCCTTTTCGACTCCACAGGCGCCTTGCGCGATTCCATTTCTTACCCGAGCGTTCCCCAGGGAAAAGCCTACTCGTATGCCGCTAACGGCTGGGGTTTTGCAAATCCTACGCCTCTTGGCATTGCAAAAGCATCTTACCCGGTCCAAGTTTCGAACAGTTTTTATTTTCCGGAATCCGGATTTTACACGGATCCGTTTGTCATTTCCTTCACAAGCGATTCCTTAAGCGTTGTCCGTTGCGAACTCGGCGGAAAGCTTCCCACCGAAACAAGCCCCATTTTCACCGAATATGCGGTTTCCCAAAATACCGTACTCCGCTGCGCCACATTCCGCGATGGCGCTTTAGCAAGTGACGTTTCAACTCGCACCTATCTTTTTGAAGAAGCCCCGACCCTTGCCACCGCCTTTATCACCGCAGATTCAAATTCCCTTTTTGATCCGGACACAGGCATTTACATGGAAGGCCCGAACGCAAGCGCAGAAGAACCGCATTTCGGGGCAAACTATTGGCTAGACAAAACCATCCCCGCCGAAATCGCTTTCTTTGAACCCGGCGCCGCAAAGCCCGCTTTCCACAAAACCGTCGGCTTCGAAATTTTTGGCAACTACAGCCGTGCCAATCCCAAAAAAGCTTTTGCCCTCAAATTCCGCAAACTCTATGGAGATTCAAAGCTCGAATACAGGATATTCCCAGAATTTCCCCATCTAAAGGAATTCAAGGATATCGTCTTCCGTGCAAACGGTGGAAACTATTACCAGGATTATATTCGCGACCGTCTAGGTTCAAGCATCACTCAGGGCCTTGGCGTCGACTATCAAAAAGCGCGCCCCTCGATCGTCTTCATCAACGGCAAATACTTCGGTATTTACAACATTCGCGAACGCCTGAACGAAAATTACCTGACGACCAATTACGGCTACGACGCCAGTTCCATTGATTTGCTTAAAAGCGACAATTCCGTTACCGCCGGGAGCGGAACCGATTATACCGATCTCGAAAAATACATTGAATCGAACGACATCACCGACAGCGCTGTCTACGCATACGTTTCAAGCCTCATGGACATAGACAATTACATCAACTATATCCAAACCGAAATGTTCATCGCCAACCGCGACTGGCCAGGCAACAATCTGAAAAAGTGGAAAAGTCATTCGCCCCAAACGCCGTGGCGATGGATGCTCTACGACTTAGACTGGGGATTTGACAACGGGCACGCCGAAGCCGAATATGCCTCCATGGACATGTTCTCCTTTACGCTGGATTCCACCGCAACGGGATATCCCAACGGAAAGGAATTTACGGTTCCCATTCGGAACCTGCTCAAAAACACCACATTCCGCAACCGTTTTATAAACCGCTTCGTCGCTTTGACCGCAAGCAAATTCAGTGCCGATTCCGTGAGCGCCAAAATTCACAGCATGATGCAAGAAATCCAGGCGGAAATTCCCCGCGATCAGGAGCGTTGGAACCATAACGCCACCTACATGGAAAGCCAGCTTTCCATCATCGAGAACTTTGCAAAGAAACGCCCCCAAGAGGTCATCTCCGAAATGGAAAATTATTTCGGCCTCCCATCCCGCGCAGAAGTTTCCCTTGTTTCAAACGGATGCGGCACAATTCTAGTCGACGGAATCCGCCTTCACAAAAACACGACTCTTCATCTCTACCCCGAAATTCCGGTAACGATTTCTGCGGAAAACGGCGCCGGCTGTACATTCACCGGCTGGAACGACGGAGAATCTTCAAGCATCCGCACGATCTTCCCCGTAAACGGAATCTCGTACACGGCGAACTTCCGCTAAAAGAAAAGTTTGTGCCTAGTAAACTTTTCTAAAATTGCGTTCAAATGAACAAAGCGACTCTTATCATTGCGGCGAGCATGCTCGCCAGCCGTGTACTCGGCATTCTCCGCGAAATGCTTCTTGCCCGCGCCGCGGGCGTCACCGCCGAAAAGAATGCTTTGGATTTGGCATTCCTGATTCCGGACATTTTGAATCACGTCGTCAGCACGGGATTCCTTTCGATCGTCTTCATTCCGATCTTCTTTGGATACAAGGCGAAGGATGACGAAGAAGGTTCCTGGAAGTTTTTCAGCAACGTGCTGAATACGCTCGGAATCGTTTTCCTCGCTTTGATCATTCCTTCCTTCATTTGGATGAGGGAACTGATTCTTCTCTTTACGTCCGCCGCCGACTTGCCTATCGAAATTTTAGACCGCGCAACCTACTTCGGAAGAATCATTTTGCCGGGTCAGCTCTTTATTTTTGCAGGGAGCTTCCTTGTCGCAGTCCAGCATACCCGTAAGCAGTTTACAATCCCTTCGCTCACGGGCGTCATTTACAACTTGGCGATTATCATCGGCGGAATCATCGGAAGGAATCACGGTCTCGAAGGATTCGCCTGGGGCGTTCCCATCGGAGCGTTCATTGGATTCTTTGTTTTGCAAATCATCGGGGCCTACCGCGGTGGCGTACATTACCACTTCATTCTGGATCCCAGTCATCCCGACATTCTCCGCTATGTAAAAATGATGATCCCCATGTCATTTGGCGTCGGGAGCATGTTTGCCTTTGAATTCATTATCCGAAGCTTTGGAGGCATTTTCGGCTCCAGCGGAATATCGAGCCTCAATTACGCTTACCGTGTCATGTACACGCTTGTGGCCGTGTTCGGATTTTCCGTCGGCGTTTCCAGCTATCCGGACATGGCAAGACTCGTCAAGGAGAACAAGCTTTCCGAACTGAACAATAAAATTTGGTCGAGCCTGTCTCGCATGTTCTGCATTCTCGTTCCCGCAGTCATCACCATCTGGGCGCTTTCCTTCCCGGCCGTCAGAATCTTATTTGAACGAGGCGCCTTTGTTCGTGAAACAACGGAATATGTGGCAAAACTTTTGCACTGGTATTTACCGGCAAGTCTTGGGCTTTGCCTGCAAGCCGTGCTCGTGCGTTCCTTCTACGCCAAAGAAAAAATGTGGACGCCGACCCTCATCAACACGGGCATCTTCCTGCTGACGATTCCCGCCTACCTTTTCTTTGCAGAAGACTTTGGCATTTACGTCATCCCGATCGTCGGTGCAGCCGGAGCCATTCTCCAGGTCACCACAATGGTGTTCATTTGGGCCCGCGGAACAGGAACCGAAGGCATGGAGCACGCCCTTTGGAACATGGGACGTGCGCTCGCCAGTTTTGCCACCATGATCTTTGTCGCTATTGTCATCGAGAATATTTCATATGATTTTGTGCGCAAAGCTTCTCTCTTCCCCCTGCTCATTTATTCGGCATTTATCGGGATTTTGCTGTTTCCAACGAGCCTTGCCCTGCAAAAAGCCATCGGCTCCGATGACGCCGCAGACATATTGAATGAACTTACAGGAAAAATTCTCCGTAAGTTGCATTTATCAAAAAAATAATTGTAGATTAGTAAATTGAACCCCATCTGGGTTTAAGGAGACAATCTATGGAATTAAAAGGCTCTAAAACAGAAAAGAACCTGTGGACCGCTTTCGCAGGAGAATCCCAGGCGCGCAACAAATACACGTATTATGCGTCGAAGGCTCGCAAAGAAGGCTATGTCCAGATTGCCAATATCTTTGAAGAAACTGCCGGCAACGAAAAGGAACACGCCAAGATCTGGTTCAAGTATTTGATGGGCGGAGAAATTCCGGATACCATCGCCAACTTGAAGGCTGCAGCCGACGGTGAAAATTACGAATGGACCGACATGTACGCCCAAATGGCAAAGGACGCCCGCGAAGAAGGCTTCAATGAAATCGCGAGAAAGTTCGAAATGGTCGGAAAAATCGAAAAGGAACACGAAGAACGCTATCGCAAGTTGTTGAAGAACGTTGAAGAAGGTCTCGTCTTCTCGCGCGACGGCGATATGATTTGGCAGTGCTCCAACTGCGGTCACATCATCATCGGCAAGAAGGCTCCGGCCATCTGCCCGGTCTGCAATCATCCGCAGAGCTACTTCGAAATCAAAAAAGAAAACTATTAAGTTTGTGCTAGATCAACAAAAAATCCCCGTGCAAATGCATGGGGATTTTTTTGATACTTTCAAACGATTACTTGTTCTTCAGCAAATCGCGAATTTCCGTCAGAAGGACTTCTTCCTTGGACGGAGCCGGAGGTGCAGGCGGTTCTGCCGGCTTTTCCGCTTCCTGCTTACGCATATTCTGCATAAAACCGAGGAACTTCTTCATCACGATGAACACCACGAGAGCCACGATGATAAAATCCAGCACGCCACCGATAAAGTTACCGTACGGAATTTCAACACCCGAAGCCGTCGTGTAAGAAAGGGTTTTCAAGCCTTCAGCGGCATCCTTTGTGCCCGAAGCCGCGGCAATGATCGCCGTCACGCACGGCATCACGATATCGTTCACGAAAGAAGTGACAATTTTACCGAAAGCGCCACCGATAATGACACCGATGGCCATATCGACGATGTTTCCCTTAAACGCAAACGCTTTGAATTCAGCGAGAAGACCTGTTGCCTTATTTTTAATGCCCATACCTGGACTCCTTTTTAATTATTTGCAAAATAAGATATAATAATTATCCAAAGTTGGCACGATTACTATTTTTGGCGCCATGCTTTGGGTCACACTCGCTCTCGGTTCAGCCTTATTTTTAGGCTTTTACGATATTTCAAAGAAAAAAGCGCTCACCGGAAACGCGGTTCTGCCGGTTCTTTTCTTTGTCAGCATCACCTGTACCGCCATCCTCTTGCCGGTATTCTTCTTGGGAAAGATTCCATCGCTTGCGCTTTCCGAACATCTGATGCTTCTCGTCAAAGCGGCGATCGTGACATCGAGCTGGATCTTTACATTCAATGCGGTTTCCCGCCTACCGCTGAGCATCAGCGCCCCGATCCGTGCAAGCGCTCCCATTTTTACGATCGCAATGGCTGTCGCCTTCATGGGTGAACGTCCTTCCCCAACGGAATGGATCGGTATCAGCTTTGCCTTAGTAAGCTATCTCATCATAGGCTTTGCGTCCCGAAAGGAAACCGGGCATTTTTTTACGAACATCTGGATTCTTTCGATGTTCTTCGGAACCTTCCTCGGCTCATGCAGCGGTGTGTACGACAAGTTTTTACTGCAACGCCAGCATATGAATCCTCTTGCAATCCAATTTTACTTCAACATTTACATGGCATGCCTGCAGGGTAGCGGCATTCTGATTGTGCGCTTTTGGCAGCGGAACAATCCCAACCGCAAGCGTTTTCAATTTCGCTGGATCATTTTGGCGGTGGGCGTTCTGCTCGTCATCGCGGACCGTTTTTACTTCCTCGCCGTCCACGAACCCGACGCCTTGATTTCTGTCGTCTCGGTCATCCGCCGTTCCAACGTGCTCATCAGTTTTGCAGGGGGACTTTTCTTCTTCAAGGAAAGAAAATCCAAGCTCAAATACCTCGCCATGGCGGGAATTCTCACCGGGCTTTTCTTCTTTGGGCTAAAATAAACGGTTCAAAAATTTCTGCGCATCTTCGCAGACGACAACGCCCTTGTCAAAAAGGCGTTCCAGACGTTCAATCGAAGTGTCCTTCTTCGGTTCAAAAACCACAACGTTCCGAATGCGGTTTCGATGTTTCAAAAGAAACGGGAAGCTGTTGCCATCGGTCTGAGGAAAACCGTAACCGATTACATAAATTTCATCCGCTTTCGAAAGGTAATAGTCCGCCTTTGCCCAGATGACGTTAAAAAGGCTTCCCCGCAAAAAGGAATCCTTCGCATGCGCCATCGGAATAAAAATCGGATTATCCTTTTCATACATCGGAAAGCTGCGGTCAAAACGTTCTACACGGCAAACGTTCTTCAAGTCGAATTCTTCACCGGCTCCCTTGATCGAATACCAGTTGAGCGATCCGTGCAATTTTAAAAGGTCAATCGTCCGCGGAGACGATCCGCAAGCAGCCGAACGGTCTGCCCTTTCGATATTCACCCCATAGTCTACCGATGTCGAGGCAAAAAGCTCCGGGTCCTGCTGAACCTGATCTTCGATCAGCGTATCGTAATTGAAAGAAAGAATCAGGTTATCCCGCTTGGAATTGGCACGATCATTCGCCACCGCATTCAAAAAATGCGAAAGACTCCGGGAAGCTTCTTCAGAGAGAGGGACCGACCGCTGCATCGCCTTCGTAATAAAACGGAGCAATTCAAAACGGAGCGTCGCATTGTGCAAACGATCTTCTTCACTCGGAAAAATCTGCGCCGCAAGAATGTTCGTCGCAACCGCTTCGATCTTTAAATATTCCGGTTCTCCGCGGCAAAGTTCGCGCAAAAAATAGCAGTAATTCCGGAGTGCAAGACACTCCGGATAAATCCCGTCGGGGATGCGACCGTTCAAATCCTTGAGCGTCGGCATCTCGGGGCAAAAGGACTTGCTAAAGCCTGAACCAACGAGAAAAACGCGACGATAATGATCGGACGAAATCAGGAATCGCCTCGCTGAGACATGCGCTGCTGCTGGGCATAAATGCGAGCCATTTCCATGCGATTTTCTTCGCGTTCGCGCTTTTTCGTTTCGGACTTGCAGCTCACGCACTTGGTCGCCGTCGGCACTGCTTCGAGACGAGCCTTCGGGATCAACTTTTTGCAGACCTTGCAAATGCCGAACGTACCGTCTTCAATACGCTGGAGGGCTTCTTCCAAGTACACGAGGTACTTGCCGTCACGGGCGGCCAAGTCAAAATTCGTTTCGAGGGAATTATAGTCGGAAGCAACGTCAGCCATGTGAGTTGCATAACCGGCAGTTTCCCCGCCTTGATCACGCTGACCCTGGAACGTTTCGTTGTTCGCTACGTCGCTCTGTGCGGCGACCAGTTGACGGCGGCGTTCTTGCAAAAGGGCCTTGAAGTAATCCAAATCCTTCTGACTCATTTTTTCTTGCTTCTTTTCTGCCATCTTCACCATTCCTCTCTTGGATAACTCCCTGGATTGGGAGTACCATTGCCCGCATAAACTATTCTTTTTTTAATAAAAAAGACAACCTTTTGTAAAAAAAAGATTGCCCTGTGAAAAAGCGCAAAAAATGCGTTATTTGTGACGATTTTTAACGTTTTTGTGCAAAAATAGCCCCCCACAAAAGCTCGATCGAAGAATCCGGATCCATTTCGATCAGCTCACGGTGATGGTTCAGCACGTCGGGCGCGGAACTCATCGGCTCAAGAGCAATGCTTTCACGATCAGGCGGCGTGTAAATTTGAATACCGCGCCAAAGATTTTCGCCCGTCTTCTGCCAAACGTCAATCTGATTTCCCGTTTCCGGATCCTTCAAAATGACCGAAGCGTGTTCCGAACTTTTTTCGTCAAACGCAAAGTAATCGTTAATGAAAGTTTCCGCAATCGGAGTGTTTCCTGTGAAACGCGTTTCCGCTTCGAGTTCTCCTGTCGGAATATCCGCGGAATCGAGCAGCGCCTTGTGAGAAGCCGGCATCGAAAGTGTCAAA
>DGSB01000007.1:2353-14852 GCA_002390045.1 Fibrobacter sp. UBA4373 | reverse complement strand
CGGCGAATCTGGTTCGGGCTGATGTAAATGTCGTCAGGGCCTGCGAGATAGTTCAAATCGGCATTGCGAAGGAATCCGTAGCCTTCCTTCATAATTTCGAGAGTGCCTTCCGTATAAATCGGAGCGCCTTCGCCCGAGATGGCAGCGAGCAAGCGGTAGATCAAAGCCTGCTTGCGAAGTCTCTTCACGTCCGGAATGTTGAGCGAATTTGCCTTTTCTTGCAAATCGAACATCGGCGTGTTGCGGAGTTCGCGCCAGCGCTGCATGGCAATCGCGACCTTTTCCGGATCGGCAGGAGGAGCCTGAAGCTGATCGTCTGGAATGTCGTCTTGCGGCAGGAAACGGTTATTACGGTTGAACTTGTTGTTCTTTCCGAACTTGTTGAATTTACCGTGGCGGTTGTTATTGTTGAAATTATTGTTGTTGAAACGGCGATTGCCATTTCCGCCGAACGGAGCGTCTGGAGCCGGAGCTTCGAGAGCCGGATTGTTCTGGGCTGCGGCGTCGATGGCGCTGTCGGAAATGCTTTCGTTATTCGGGAGAGAGCCTTGATTTTCTTCGGCAAGTTCGCTTGTTCCCGGGGTTACAGGGATTTCCGGTTCTCCGGAAAGTTCCGACGTCGGAGGGGCCATTTCGGGTGCGGGTTCAAGAGAAACTTCTTTGACTTCATTCGGTTCAGACTGTTCTGGCTCTTCAGGTGCACGCGTTTTGCGCGGACGTCCGCGACGCTTGGGGGCGGCTTCTTCAGGCTTTGGCTGGTCTTCAGGGAAGGTAATGGGAGCGGCGAGATCGCCCAGAGCGGAAAGATCTGGGGTCGGGGCATCCGGGGAAACAATATCAGAAATTAATTGAACGGGAGAAGAACCGTCATTTTTCTTCGGTCTTGGCACAGGGACTCCTGCGAACTGTAAAAAGAAATAAAAAAGAATATAAAGATAAAAGGAAAAAGCGAGAATGCTTTGTCCGCCCCTTAATATACATAAAAAAATCTATATTGGCACTCGTGGAATCATTAGAACGGGTATTCGTCGCTTTAGGCAGCAATATTGAACCGCGAGGCAAGCGCCTTGCGGAAGCAAGGGCGATGTTAAAAAGAATTTCTCTTGGCGGTTGGAAGGAAAGTTCGATATACAAGACGTCTCCGGTTGGACCGCAAGATCAAGGTCCGTTCTTGAACCAGGTCGTGACGTTCTGGTATGGAAAAGGTCCCGAAAAACTTTTGAACTATCTCAAAGGGGCGGAACTTTTTTTGGGAAGACATCCGCGTGGGCATTGGGAAAAACGTGAAATCGACATGGATCTGATTTATTACGGCGAAAGCATCTGCTCTGGAAAACAGGGTGGACCGACGGTCCCGCATCCTCTTGCCACGGGCCGTGGTTTTGTCATGGTTCCGCTTGCGGAACTGGATCCGGATTGGGTCGATCCTTTGCTTGGAAAAAAAGCGAAAAAAATTTTGGAAGAGTTGAAATTATCCGGCGCGGACGTGGATTTCAAGAGAGTGGAGGTGGATGATGAATGAAGCTTTTGTCGGACAGACGAATAGTGAAGCGACAATGAAGCTTCCGGATCGAGTCCGCTTTGTTGCGATTGACGGTGTGATTGGTGCTGGCAAAACTTCGCTTGCGCGGATTCTTGCAAAGGAACTCGGTGCAAACCTTGTCTTGGAACAGTTCGAAGACAATCCGTTCCTCCCTCGCTTTTACGAAGATCCTTCGGCTTACGCGTTTCAGACGCAGCTGTTCTTTTTGCTGTCGCGCCTTCGCCAGTTCCAGGATGCATTTGTCCAGAACGATCTGTTCCGCCATTATGTCGTCAGCGATTACACGTTCGAAAAAGACCGCATTTTCGCCCTCCAGAATTTGACGGAAAGCGAAATGGTCATGTACGATACGGTTTCGACGAATCTTTCCAAGTCGCTTCCAAACCCCGATCTCATTATTTATTTGCAGGCCGACGTGCCGACTCTTTTGAACCGGATCAACAAGCGTGGTCGCCCGATGGAAAAATCGATAGAAGGCAATTACCTTCGCGATCTTTTGCAACGCTACGACCATCACTTTTGGCATTACACCAAGGCTCCGGTCCTGATCATCAATACGAATAAAATCGATTTTGTTCACAATGAAAAACATCTGCAGATGGTGCTGAACGCGATTGCAGCGGCGCCGACGCAGACAACTTACTTTGCTCCTGAAGGTGGCTAAATAAAATGAAAATTGTCAAGACGATTGCAGAACTCCGTGCAGAACTTCTTCCGTTGAAAAAGGCGGGCAAGAGCATCGGTCTCGTTCCGACGATGGGTGCTTTGCATGAAGGTCATATGAGCCTCGTGGATGCTTCCGCCAAGGAAAACGATGTGACGGTCGTGAGCGTGTTTCTGAATCCGATTCAGTTTGGCAAGAATGAAGATTTGGACAAGTATCCTCGTCGCTTGGAAAAGGATGCGGAACTGGTTGCGGCTCATGGAGGCACTTTTGTATTTGCTCCGACTCCGGAAGAAATGTATCCGGATGGGGATCCGCTGACTCTTGTCCGTGACGAATCGATGGAACGTCTTTACTGCGGTGCGACCCGTCCGGGACACTTCCGCGGTGTTTTGACCGTGGTGACGAAGCTCTTCAATATCTCTGGCGCGGACCGCGCTTACTTCGGCAAGAAGGATTACCAGCAGGCGTTCCTCATTAAGCGCATGGTGAAGGATCTGAACATGCCGATCGAAATCCATACGCTTCCGATTGTGCGCGAAGCTTCGGGCCTTGCCCGTTCGAGCCGCAATGAATACATGAACGATGTGGAACGCGGTGCAGCGGTGGCGATCTCCAAGGCTCTCCTCGATGCCAAGGCTTCTTATGAAACGGGCGAAAAGGATGTGAACAAGCTCCGTTCCAAAATTCAGGAAAACGTGGCGAAGGCTGGCGGCGTGGTTCAGTACATTGAAATCGCAAGCCAGAAGACTCTCTTCGCCAATACGAGCGGCATTGTGGACGAACCGTCCGTGATTCTCATTGCCGCTTTCTTCGGCAAGACCCGTTTGATCGACAACATGGAATTGAACTGATTTTTGTAAGTCCAAAAAAAATCGCACCCGAAAGGGTGCGATTTTCATTTTAAATCAACGGAACCGTTTTCAACTTAGAAGCCGATTTCGAGTCCCACCTGCGGACCGTGCATGATGTGATGTTCGACCTTGTAGGTGGAGAATGCATATTCGGCACGGATGCGGAAAGTCACCGTGCTTGTACGGTTGAAGAGGAACCCACCGCCTAAGCGAACCCAAAGACCGGTATTGCTATCGCCATCTGGTTCATCATAGTAGTAAGAGTCAGAGTCATAAGAAGTAACGGTGGAGGTGAAAGATACACCGCCGCCGAGGAACGGAGTCGAACTGCCGTCTAAGAACGGATAGTAAGCCGAGAGCCCGAGCGAAATGTTCACGAGGGTTTCGTCAACACTAATGGTTGTTTTCTCGTCGCTGTAATAACTGGTGTAGGTGTAATCTTCCGAATCGCTGTAGAAATTGAAAGAACCATCGATCTGGAAGAAGATGTTGCGGGAATCGTACGACCAGAAAATTTCAAGACCCGGCTGGAATCGCGGACCCGGATTGTTGAGCATCGTAAAGCCCATAATACCGAAGCCGAAGGACTTGTTTGCACGCTTCTTGCGAAGCTTGGTTTCTTCCTTCTGGGTAACGGTGTAAATGTCGTCGGTCTTCGATGCGACGTTTTCCGTTCCGATATTCTTTGCCATGCGTTCAAGAATCGGGTCAAGATCGTTTGGATTCGCGGCCTTCATCGCATCGGACCAAAGAAGATTCCCGCTTTGAGTGCCGTACAGAGAAAGGGTGACGACCACGGTTTCTCCGAGACGGGTCAAGTCTGCAAGAATGAATTTGGTGCAACCCTTTCGTTCTGCCGTCTTCTGGACGTCGGCCTTGGACGGCTGGGTCTGGAGAGAATCCGTCTGAGCCGGGATGACCACTTCATAACGCCCATCCTTGTCCGCATACCGCTGGAACAACTTGGACGTTGCGTACTGGTAGTCTTCATGGATGTTGGTCAATTCGAAAAGTGGCATATAAACCCTTTCCGAAGCGAAAACGCTAGCCACCAAACCGACAGCAAAGAATAAAGTTGTACGGAACCCCATAACAAACCTCACTGGTTAAATGTTTGTATACGAGAATATACGTTATTTTTTCTTCTTTCGGGTAGCGAACCATTCATCAAACGTGATAGAACGGTCTAAATAGCCGCTAGGAGTCAATTCGAGAACACGATTTGCCAAAGTTTCTGCAAATTCATGGTCTTCGGTACAGAAAATGACCGGGCCCTTGTAGGCGACAAGGCCATTGTTCAGTGCCGTAATCGATTCCAGGTCCAGATGGGCTGTCGGTTCGTCGAGCATCAACATGTTCGAGTTCGAAAGCATCATGCGGCTGAGCATGCAACGTACCTTTTCGCCACCGGAAAGAACCTTTGCCGACTTCAGGGCTTCTTCGCCCGTAAACAGCATACGGCCAAGGAATCCGCGAATGAACGTTTCATCCTGTTCCTTGCTGAATTGACGGAGCCAGTCTACGAGGGAAAGGTCTTCGCCAAAGAAGGCGTCGTTGTTCTTCGGGAAGTAGCTCGAAGAAATGGTCGTTCCCCATTTGACCTTGCCGGACTTGATGTTTTCCGGATCCTGGATTGCTTCGAAGAATGCGGTCTTGAGAACGCCGTAATCGCCGACGAGAGCGACCTTGTCATCGCCGCCGAGGGAGAAGTTCAAATGCTCGAGCTTTGTTCCGTCGCCGGCATCGATCGTCAAATCCTTGACTTCGAGAACGATCTTGCCCGGTTCACGGTCCATCTTGAAGCTGACCCACGGGAACTTACGGCTCGATGCCGGCATTTCATCGACGGTCATTTTGTCAAGAAGCTTTTTACGGCTCGTGGCCTGCTTTGCCTTGGAAGCGTTTGATGCGAAACGCTGAATAAACGCCTTGAGTTCGGCGATTTTTTCTTCGGCGCGGCGATTCTGATCCTTGCGCTGCTTTTGGGCGAGCTGGCTTGCTTCGTACCAGAATTCGTAGTTACCGCCGTAGATATTGATCTTGCCGTAGTCAATGTCGCAGATGTTCGTGCAGACGCGGTTCAAGAAGTGACGGTCGTGCGAAACGACAATCACGGTGTTTTCGAAACGTTCGAGGTAGTCTTCGAGCCAGTTGACGCATTCGAGGTCCATGTGGTTCGTCGGTTCGTCGAGCAGAAGGATGTCCGGGTTGCCGAAGAGAGCCTGGGCAAGGAGAACGCGAATTTTTTCGTTGCCGTCGAGTTCCTTCATGAGCTTCTGGTGGGATTCTTCCGGGATGTCGAGACCCTTGAGGAGGGTTCCTGCGGAAGATTCGGCTTCGTAACCGCCCATTTCGCCAAACTGGGTTTCGAGTTCGATGGCTTCCATGCCTTCGTCTTCGGTCATTTCCGGCTTCGCGTAAAGTTCTTCGCGGCGCTTGCCGATCTTGTAAAGTTCCGGGTAGCCCATCATGACCGTGTCGAGAACGGTATGTTCTTCGTAGGCGAAGTGATCCTGCTTCAAAACAGAAAGACGTTCGTTCGCATCGTGGGTAACGTCACCCGTATTCGGTTCCAATTCTCCGGAAAGGATCTTCAGGAACGTGGACTTTCCGGCACCGTTTGCGCCGATAATCCCGTAGCAATTACCCTTGCGGAAAGAGAGGTTGACATCTTTGAAAAGCACGCGGCTTCCATACTGCAGACTAACATTAGAAACATTGAGCATGGCGCCAAAGATAGTAATTATTCCGAAAGACTCATCATGCAGGCTTCGCGAATGCGCCACATTTCTTCGGGCGAATAGGGAAGGAACATTTCGTCGAGCCATTTTTCCATGAACTGCTTGTGGTAAGCGGTCTTTTCGACGGCGACGTTTTCGGGATCCGTGAGTTCGCGGGTGTCGAGAATCGTATTTTCGAAATCTTTGATGAACTTACCTGGACGCGTGTAATCTTCGAACTTCCCGTTTTCCTTTAAGTAGCAGTGCGCTTCCGGAATGTAGTCTAGGTGAAAGTGCTCAAGCACATCTTGGACCTTGGGCGTGCTTTCGGCGCTCATCTTGAATGTGGACACCATCAGATGCACGTCGGGAATGGAATTTTCTTTAGCGATGCAGACGAGAATCGCATGCTTTCCGCTGCACGTTCCGCGACCTTCTTTCAGGACCAAGGAGAGATCCTTGGGGTTCGAGGTTCTGCCGTAGGGAAGGTTGGCTACGTAATCCTTGAGAGATTCCCAGGTGGTGACGCCTTTTTCTTTGGCGAGGTTCGTGTAAGGAGCGTTGGCGGTCAGATTAGTCATAAATTACTTTGTATGAAAAATTGGGAGGTTCAAATAAAAAAAGCGGCCCCTTGCGGGACCGCTTGAATCTTTGGGGCTATTTTGCAGCGGTGGCCTGCACGCCGTGCGACTTTTCGAGATCGCGAGCGTTGATGATAAGCATCTGCAAGCGGTTTTCGATGTTCGCAAAGCTTGTATCCGGATCGTAGTCAAGCGAAAGGACCTGAATGTGCGGGTATCTCGCCTTGACGGCCTTCGTGAGGCCTCGGCCGGAAATGTGGTTTGCAAGGCAGGCGAACGGCTGCACGATAATGAAGCTGTTGATGCCGTGCGGGGCATTGTAAAGAATTTCGCCCGGAATCAGCCAGCCTTCGCCCGTGTTGTACGTCGGGTCGATAATGTCGCCGACGAGCTTCACGAGTTCGTAGCAGTCTGCGTGGTGTTCGTAAAGCTTGTAGTTCTTGTAATGCTTTTGAACCGTCTTGACCGCATGCGTGTAAATCTTTGCCGTAATGCCGCCGATAAGCCAGTTTTCGATAGGCTTTGCTATGAGGCCGCGCTTGAGCTTTTCACGGCGGACGACTTCGTCCACGCGGAAGAAGTCCGTCATGCCCGGCAGGTAAACTTCCATACCGTTGTTGATGAGGTATTCTTCGATGTGGCCGTTTGCGCCGGCGTGATAGTTCATGAGAATTTCACCGAGAAGGGCGACGCGCGGCTTGCGATAGCTCGAGTCCACTTCGATCTTGTTGAATTCTTCAATGGCCTGGTCGAGCATCAGGAGCGCTGTCTTGGGATAAGCGATTTCCTTGTTCGGCGTATAGGCGATTTCTTCCATGATCTTCGGCATCCACTTGTCGTAAACGCGCTGGGTATCGCCGGCGTGAAGTTCGTATGGACGGCTTCTGCGGTAGATCGTTTCGATGCAATCCATGACGGTAAGGCCCCAGAGCATGTGCAGCTGGAAGGGGAGCCCGAGCTTAAAGCCCGGATGCATATCCTTGGTATCCTTACCGGTCGTGATGATCGGGACGTCTGCGTATCCCATTTCATCCAGAGCCTTACGGGCAAGAGTTGCATACTGCACTGCGCGGCAGTTTTCGCAGTTTTTGGAAAGCCCGACGCAAAGCTGGTCGTGCGGAATTTCCGGATGCTGCTGGATCCACAGGAGGTTTTCTCCGATGTTTACCTGAGCCGGGAAGCAGATGTCGTTGTGCACGTATTTTTTGCCGAGGGCAAAGGCTTCCGGACCGCCGAGCGGAAGTTGAACCGCGTTGTAGCCGAGAGAACGGAAGTATGCTGTAGCAAGGATACTGAATGAGTAGGAAAGGTTCGGAACGAGAACCGTGCGCTTTTGCTTGTCCGTTTCAAGGAATTTCGCCGGGTAAAGCGGTCCTTCCGTTTTGGGCGGGAACTTGACCTTGCGACGGGCGCGTACGGTTTCGATAAAGCTCTTGACGCGGATGCCGACTGGTCCGCGGGCATCGCCTTCGTCGAGCTTTAACATCAGAAGTTCCTTCATGGAAACTTCGTGAAGCATGCGGTTCATTTCGTCGGTAAGAACGGAGTCGTGACCGCAACCGAAGCTGACGATTTGCACAAGTTCAAGCGCAGGATCCTTTGCGGCAAGCATCGTCGCACCGAGCATACGCATATGGAATGTGTTTTTCACTTCCATACGGGTGTGTTTGTCGAGATCCTGGTCGAACACTCCCGGCAGAGATTCCGTTGTAAGGACCGGAATGCCCATGGTCGTAAAGTGCTGTGCAATGTTGTGGTTGATAAGCGTATCGGCGTGATAGGGACGGCCGGCAAGGCAAATGGCGAAGTCGCCCTTCTTGCGGACATCTTCAAGAACTTTAGCCCCTTCTTCGGCGAGAGTCGAACGGAAGGTGTTGAGAGCTCTTTCGCCTTCTGCGACCGCTTTTTTGAGAATGCTCTTTTTGATTCCCCAGCGTTCGTGGAAGTAAGCGACTGTCTGTTTTTCGCGCTGTTCCGTATCGGTCCAGTGGAATACCGGCTGGATCATCGGAATTCCATAGTTGCCTTCCGGATCGTCGGAATTACGGCTCACATCCGGGTAGCCTTGGACGACAGGGCAAACAGCGGTTGCCTTTTTGAACTTGGTATGATCACTCGGCATGGCGACCATCATCGGGAAGAAGATGGAATTCACCTTCTTGTCGACGAGATCCAAAACGTGTCCGTGGACAAGCTTTGCCGGGAAGCAGATCGTGTCGCTCGCGATGCTTTGCAGACCGCGTTCAAAGAGCTTGTAATCGCTCTGCTTGCTGACGACGACCGTGTAACCGAGGGAGGTGAAGAATGCCTTCCAGAACGGCAGACTCGACCAGAAGTCGAGAACACGCGGAATACCGATCGTTTTGCCGGTTTGCGGAAGAAGCTTGGCCGGAGTGTAGTCCTTGACCAAAAGCTGGTTCGTGCGCTTGACCATGTCCGGAACGGCCATCATCTTCTTGGTGATTTCGGCGATGAGCTTCTTTGTTTCTGGATCGTCCGGATTGGCGGTCACTTCGCCGCGTTCGCAGCGGTTGCCGGTGACAAAGCTTTGACCGTCGCTGAAGGTGACGATGGTGCGGGAGCAGTGGTTGGTGCAGTACTGGCAGATCATGCCAGGCTTGTTGTCCCAGCTTAAATTGCGAGCGGCTTCAAGACCGATGAAAGAAGTCTTGTATTCCGGATCGGCCTTTTTCTTTTCTTCAATGAATTTTTTGGTGAGAAGGGCAACGCCGATAGCGCCCATTTCGCCCGGACGTTCCGGACGGATCGGGGTAATGCCTGTCTGCTGTTCGAAGGCGCGGAGGACTGCGTCGTTTTTAAACGTACCGCCCTGCACGACGACATGCTTGCCGAGGGTTTCCAAGTTGCGGATACGGATCACCTTGGTGAACACGTTCTGAATAATCGAACGGCAAATGCCTGCGATAATATCTTCCGGTTGCTTACCGTCGCGCTGTTCCGTAATGATGGAACTGTTCATGAACACGGTGCAACGGGAGCCGAGCTGCGAAGGATTCTTGGCGTCGAAAGCGAGCTTTGCGATCATTTCGAGCGGAACGCCGAGGGACTTCGCATAGGTTTCGATGAAGGAACCGCAACCCGAAGAGCATGCTTCGTTCAGAATAATGCCCGTGACAACGCCGTCGTGGACAGAAATCGCTTTCATGTCCTGGCCGCCGATGTCGAGAATAAAGGTGACTTCGGGGCAGAGATGTTGGGCCGCATTGGCGTGAGCGACAGTTTCTACCGTGTGATAGTCCGCGTGGACTGCCTTGGCGAAAAGCTGTTCGCCGTAACCGGTTGTGCCGACACCTAGAATGTTCAGCTTGCAACCGTATTCTTCGTAACGGTCGGCCAGTTCGTTCAACGCTTTCTTGAGAACGGCGAGAGGTTCGCCTTCGTTACTTGCGTAGAATCCGTCGATGACTTTTTCTTCTTCGTTCAACAGGACGAACTTGGTGGTCGTCGAACCGGCGTCGATACCCAGGTAGGCATTGATTTCGGAACCCGGCAATGGCTGCGGATAATTCTTGTCGGCGAGCTTGTGCTTTTGCTTAAAAAGCTCGTATTCCGTTTCGTTCTTGAAGAACGGCTCGTTGTGGTCCGTGCGTGCGGCAAGGCGCTTCTCGTTAAAGTGAACGAGCATATCGAGAGAGCCTTCGCGACGGTAACCGCAATCCTTGTCGGCGAACATGGTACCGACGGAAAGCGCTGCGCCATAGGCGACGAGAATTTCGGAGTGTTCCGGTCGGATCGCCTGTTCGTCCGAAATGCCAAGACGTTCCTTGAATGCGCGGACAAGTGTCGGGTTGAACGTAAGTGGGCCACCTTCAAAAATCACAGGGGGCTTGATTTCCATGCCTTGGGCAAGGCCGCCGATTGTTTGCTTTGCAATCGCATGGAAGCTCGAAAGGGCGACGTCTTCTTTTGAAACTCCGCTGTTCAATAGCGGCTGGATATCCGTCTTGGCAAATACGCCGCAACGGCCAGAAATTTCATAAACCTTTGTACCACGAGCCGCATAGGATTCGAACTGTTCCGTCTTGATGCGGAGGAGTCCTGCGACCTGGTCAATGAACGCTCCAGTACCGCCGGCACAGACACCGTTCATGCGCATGTCGCTTGCAATCAGTTTTCCCGAACCTTTGTCTTTTTCAAAGAATACGACCTTGGCGTCCTGACCTCCCAGTTCGATTGCAACTCGGGATTCCGGATGGGTCGTACGGACAGCGAGAGCGTTTGCCACCACTTCTTGCACAAAGAAAGCGCGGGTCGCTTCCGCAAACGGCTGGCCGCCAGAACCGCAGAAGGCGACTCGGAAGTTCTTATCGGGGAAAAGTCCATGGGCAGTTGCCAGCACGTCATGTACCTTTTGTGCTTGCATCGCATTGTGACGCTCGTACGTGAAGTGGAGCAGCTTTTCGGTGGCCGGATCTACAACGGCAATTTTAACAGTCGTCGAACCAACGTCGACACCAACCCACAAATCGTTATTCTGATTGCTCATAGTGCCCCAAATTTAGAAAAAAAGGCAGGGGATATAAAGTGACGCGAATTATATTTGGCGCATGCATCATTTCAATGCGAAAACGCGCCTTGGCGAATGCCTTTAATCCTTCGCGTTCTGGAATTTGCCGAGGAAAATCTTTGTTTCGCGGGCGACGACACCGCTCAAAAGGATCAGAGCGACAAGGTTCGGGAAAGCCATCAGACCGTTGAAAATATCGGCGCTGGTCCAGACCGCGCTGACGGTGAGGTATGGGCCGATGAAAACGGCGAGAACGTAGATCCAGCGGTAGGTGAGCTTCTTTTTACGGCTCTTTCCGATCAGGTACTGCAAGCATTTTTCGGAATAGTAGGCCCAGCCGAGAATCGTGGTGAATGCGAAGAAGGCGAGCGAAATCGTGAGGAAGTAGGGAGCGAAACCGCTTCCGATCGGAAGGATGCTGAACCCTCTGCGGAAGGCTTCCATGGTGATGTTCACGCCTTCGAGTCCAAGGCTCGGATCCCAAGCGCCCGTGATGACGATGATGAGACCTGTCATGGTGCAGATGATGATCGTGTCGAAGAAGGTGCCGGTCATGCAGACAAGGCCTTGGCGAACCGGTTCCTTGGTGCGGGCCGCCGCGGCGGCAATCGGGGCGGAACCGAGGCCCGCTTCGTTGCTGAAGATTCCACGGGCGATACCTTTTTGCATCGCAATGAACATTGTACCGACAACGCCGCCCGTGACAGCGGACGGGTTAAAGGCGGCGCGGACGATCGTTTCGATCGCAGCGGAAATATGCGAAAAGTTCAGGAGCAGGAAGAAAACGCAAATCAGCACATAGAAAATCGCCATGAACGGGACGACAATCGAGGCGACTTTTGAAATGCGACGGAGACCGCCGATAATCACAAAGGCGACGCAAGCGGTCACGATGAAACCGGTAATCGCGGTGGTGTAAGAAACTCCATGACCGCCGATATTCACGAATTCCGCGGACGGGAGAATCGTATTCACTGCCGACGTGATTCCGTTGACCTGCGTAATCGTACCGATACCGAAAAGGCCCGCGCTGATGCCGAAGATCGCGAAGAGGACGGCGAGCCATTTCATGTTCCAGCCGAAGCGTTCCCGGATACCGTTTTGGATGTAGTAGAACGGGCCACCGAGAACCTTGCCGTCGCTGCCGACCGTGCGGTATTTGACAGCGAGAACGCCTTCCGCGTACTTGGTCGCCATGCCGAGGAAGGCGGCGAATTCCATCCAGAAAAGGGCGCCCGGTCCGCCGGTTCCGATGGCCGTTGCGACTCCGACGATGTTACCCGTTCCGATGGTCGCGGCGAGTGCCGTGCAAAGGGCGCCGAAACTGGAAACTTCGCCTTCGCCGTCTTTTTCGTTGTGGATGACAAAACGCAGGGCGTTGTGCAGGTTCAGAACCTGAAGACCGCCGAGTCGAATGGTGAGCAGAATGCCGACGAAAAGGACGATGGCAATCAGGGGAATTCCCCAGACGAGGCTATCGACGGTATTCAGAAATTGATTCAGCGCTTCCATGGTGGATCCCTTTATTTTTCAGCGTTTTGTATTCCCAAACGAACAAGATAAGGCCTGCGATAATCATGATCACGCAGAGTGTCTGGCCGCGGCTCAT
>DGSB01000007.1:0-2228 GCA_002390045.1 Fibrobacter sp. UBA4373 | reverse complement strand
CCGTAGCCCATCAGGTAGAGCGGAAGCATCTGCTTTTTGAAGATTTTGTAGTGGCTAAGCCAGAAGAGGATTCCGAAAAGGACAATTCCTTCGAAGAGCATTTCGTACAGTTGCGACGGATGGTGCAATTGAAAATCTCCGGCGGCGGGAAAAATCATGCCGATCGGACTCGCGGTGATTTCTCCGAACAGTTCTCCATTGACAAAGTTTCCCCAGCGTCCCCAGCTGTAGCCAAGAGGGACTGCCAGAAATCCAAGGTTCAGCGTATCCCAGATGGGGAGCTTGTTCTTTTTCATTCCGAGAATGCCGAAGAGAATCGCCCCGATCAGTCCGCCGTGATAAGACATGCCTGAAATCCCGACAAAGTAAAGTCCTTGGGAGGCGCTGTAGCGGAACGGCGTAATGATTTCGAGCGGATTTTCCAGGTAATGCATGGGATTGTAAAAAAGGACGTAGCCGAGACGCGCCCCGATCAGAATTCCTGCGATAACCCAGGTGACAAAACTGTCCATCTGTTCTTTTTTTATGCCGATATTCTGACGGAGATTTGTTTTCCAAATTACCATGTAGCAGGTGAAAAAGGCGAACAAATACATAAGTCCATACCAATGGACAGGAAAATTCAGAACCGGGATTGTGAAAGCGATGCCGTCAAAGTGAGTCGGAATCAGATTCCACCAGGTTAAATCTGTCGCTTGAGTCATTTGAGTTCCCTCTTTCCCCAATAGTTAATTAAAAGTGCAGCGACTTGGGATGCCACTTGTGTGCGGTAGGCGCCATGGGCTTGCATAATGACAAGAATAATCGCCTTGTCCGGATGGGACTTGCTCTCGGCAAATCCCATAAACCAGTCATAACGACCTTTGGGATTTTCTCCGTCGAGCGAGCCTGTTTTTCCGCCGATGTCTAAATCTTCAAAAAAGCGACGGGAAATGTTTCTTGTTGTCATGTGCTTGCGGGATGTGCCTTCGGTCGCCGTGGCAAGCAGCGCTTTCCGTAAGCCGAGATATGCATTTTCGCTAAAACGTTCCATGCCGAGAGATATTGGCTTTGTCGGGGCATAACCCGCGGCACCGTTTTTTTCCCACGGAATTTCAAAGGCTTTTTGGGTGACGATGGCTCGCATCATGGCGGCCGCCTGGAGCGGGGAAAGCGTCGTCTCTTGCGTAAATCCGCAGGCGACTTCGGCAAGGCCATAACCGGAGTCGGGCGGTGCGTAATGGCTGCGGTCCGGAATGCCTCCGGGATAGTTGCGGTTGAAGCCCAGCTTTTTGGCTGCATTTAAAAGCCTTTGCGCTCCGAGATTCATGCCCATCAGTGCAATCGGCGGGTTATAGGACTTGGCAAAGGCGAAGTGAACCGGGACCGTTGGTCCGTGGTAATTTTCGGGAACTTTCAGTTGACGCTTGTAAAGAGTGTGGGCACTTCCGATAATCGGGACTTCCGTGTTGATGGAATAGCGTTTGGAATCGAATGCGGCTGCAATTGTGATCGTTTTGGCGAGGCTTGCCGCGGGGAAAGTCGCTCGGGAAAGGTAGTCCGGTTTGTTTTGGATGGCGCTGTCTTTGCGTTCTCCCCAGGCGATGATTTCATTTGTCTTCGCGTCTACGGCTACGTAAAGAGCGTTGTCCGGATGAAACCTTCTTAAATAAGTGTCCATGGCGTGGGCAAGACCTGTGTCCTTTTGCGCGTACACATGGTCCAGGTTGATCGCTTCGGAAATCTTTTGCTCGATCCGGCGAGGTTCGACCGTGTCGGGAAGGTCGCGCTGCGGTAGTGAATTTTCACCTTCGGCGGTTTCTTCGGGAATATCGGTCTTGAAAGAATCGGCTTCATCCTTTTCGCCGAAGGCACAACGGGAACATTGAACGATGCAGGCAAGTCCAATGAGAATGAGAACGATTCGATTAAATAGGCGTAACTTTCGGGGCAGAGGCTTTTGTGGAAGCATCTTCGCTATTTGACAAGATGGAAAATGGTTTTCTTATAGTATTCCAGTTCGGCGATGCTTTCGCGGATGTCATCGAGAGCCTGGTGACGTTCCTGCTTTTCGAATTCCGGGAGGTTCGGGAACCAGCGGAATGCGAGTTCCTTGACGGAAGAAACGTCCACGTTGCGGTAGTTGAGCCAGCTTGAAATTTTCGGCATGTACTTGTAAAGGAAGCGGCGGTCCTGCGTAATGGAGTTTCCGCAAAGGAGGTTCCCGCTGTGTTCCTTGTCGTGCCCGA
>DGSB01000009.1:359-19174 GCA_002390045.1 Fibrobacter sp. UBA4373 | reverse complement strand
GCGACTACGCCCTGTCGCTGTGATGTCCTTGCCGATACTAGGCAATTTATTGCCTGAGTAGAGTTATCCCCCTTGGGGAGACGAAGCAATCTATGGAATAGACCATGAAATTTAAGCTGCCGGAATTTTTGGAAAATACGACAACCCCGATCGAAGGGGAAATCGCACTTCGCACAAATTATCCCAATGTCTGCATTGTCGGCATCGATGAAGTCGGTAGAGGACCTTTGGCGGGGCCAGTCGTTGCTTGTGCAGCGGTCTTAAAAAATCCGACGGGAGATTCTTCCTTAAACGATTCGAAAAAGCTCACCCGCAAAAAGCGCGAAGCCATGTTCGACACCGTCAAAGAGGAATGCCTTTGCTACGCCATCGCAAGCGCGAGCGCCGAAGAAATCGACGAAATCAATATTCTCGAAGCGGACTTTTTAGCAATGCGTCGCGCTCTGACCGCTCTCGGCTTTTCGGGCCTTGTCGCTTCAGAACCGCAGCTCCCGATTGAAGTCAAAGGGCAGCTTCCGCCGAATGCAAAGGTTCTGATTGCTGTCGACGGAAACCTGAAAATTCGCGGCGTTCCTGCAGAAAATCAAATTGCAATCATTCAAGGCGATGGCCGCATAGCGAGCATTTCCGCGGCTTCGATCCTTGCCAAGGTCTACCGTGACCGCTACATGGATGATCTGGCGGTAAAATATCCGGGCTATGCTTTTGAAAAGAATGCGGGCTACGGCACCAAGGCGCACCTCGAAGGCATTCGTCAGCTTGGCATGACTCCGGAACATCGCAAAAGCTTCCATCCCAAAAGCCTGCAAACGGAACTGTTTTAAACCATTTTCCCGATGCCCACGATGGCGGCGGTGCGCGCCCGTAAACGCGTCTTGCCGAGCTTCAAAAGTTTGACTGTTCCGCGGGAATATGCTTTGACCATTTCGATTTCCTTTTTCGAAAATCCGCCTTCCGGCCCCACGAGAAGGGTTGTCTCTTTTGAAATTTCACCGAGGAAATCTTCGCCGTCCATATCGCAAAGGATGATGTCGCCGTCATAAGACTTTAACCATTCTTCAAACGGAATCGGGCCGCGGATTTCGGTAAGCCAAGCCTTTAGCGACTGCTTCAGGCTTACAAGGGCTTTGAGTTCGCAACGGCGAATAACTTTCTGCAAGTTGGAATCCTTGGGCTCTTCGGAATGCTCTGTCCGCAAAAGCGTGATGCTTGCGACTTCCATTTCGCTCACGTGCAGGGCGACTTCTTCGTTCGCATCATCCTTGAGGCAGGCGAGTCCCAGATGCAGCTTGGGCTTTTCGCGATCCGAGGTCTCTATCACTTCTACTTTTACCAGGCATTCCCTTGCGTCGGATTTTTCGACGGTTCCTTGGGCAAAGTGTCCTTTCCCGTCGGTCAGGTTTAGGACGTCTCCTGGACGGGCGCGGCAAACGCGAACGGCATGAGCGCTTTCTTCGTCGGAAAGGGGAATGGTACCTGTGGAAAGCTCGGGAACGTAAAAACGGGTGTCTGGTGATTTCATGGTCCAAAAATAAATTCTAAATTCGGCTTACTATGCAAATTAAGGCTGTCGCATTCGATTTAGACGGAACTCTTTACCTTTCGGGCAAACCTTACCCCAAGGCTGTGGAAACGGTCCAGAAGGTCGCAGAAAAAGTCCCGGTCTATTATATGTCGAACAATACGAGTAAATCGCTCGTGTTCTACACGAACCGCCTTTTGCGCATGGGCCTGCCGATCCAGTCCAAAGACCGCATCCTTTCGGCCATGACTTTTGCCCTTTCGGAAATTCACAAAAAGGGAATCAAGAACATTTACCTTTTTGCAAATCCGGAAGTGGTGGAATGGTTTGCCGCCGAAGATCCGAGCCTAAATCTGCATGCCCCGATGGATAAAACGGAACTTGTGCTTGTCGCTTACCATTCTTCTTTTAATTATAGGGAACTTTGCGAAGTTTCTTGGCGGCTGGAACGCGGCTCCGATTTTTGGGTGACGCATGCGGACTTCGTTTGCCCCGATGAACTCGGCCCTGTTCCAGACATTGGAAGCTTTATGGCGATGTTCAAGGCGGCGACTGGCCGCGAACCGTCTCGCATTTTTGGAAAACCGAATCCGGAAATGCTTTCGCCGATTACGGATCATCTGTCGCCGGATCAGATCCTTTTTGTGGGGGACCGTCTGTATACGGACTTTGAACTCGCTCAACGTGCGGGCTGCCATTTTGCGCTTGTGCTTTGCGGTGAAACCAAGTACCGCGATATCCAGAGACTAGCCCGCCAGCCGGACATCATTGCGGAGCAGGTGTCGGATATTGACTTCAACAAGTTCTTGGTTTAATCCGGATGTAAAAAAAGAGCTTGTAAACTCTTTAAAACAAAATTCCCATTTTCTAATTTTGGCGCATCATGCCAAAGCTGCCCCATTATACCCCAGAACTTTTTAAGCAACTCCGCAAGGGTTACTCCAAGCAAAATTTTACCCAGGATTTGATGTCCGGCTTGATTGTCGGCATTCTTGCGCTTCCTCTGGCGATCGCCTTTGCGATTGCTTCGGGTGTGGGACCTGAAAAGGGCCTTTACACGGCGATTATCGCAGGCTTTGCGATTTCGTTCTTTGGCGGTAGCCGCTTCCAGATCGGCGGTCCGACGGGCGCTTTCATTGTGATTGTTTACGGCATCGTGGCGAAGTACGGCTACGACGGGCTAGCGACGGCGACGCTCATGGCGGGCGTGATGCTTGTGATTTTTGGCGTGGCAAAGCTTGGTGGTGTCATCAAATTTATTCCTTTCCCGGTGACTGTCGGGTTTACGGCGGGTATCGCGATTATCATCGCGTTGGGTCAGGTTCCGAATTTTTTGGGTTTGCAGTTCGGTGCCGGGGTTTCGGAACCGGCAGATGCCGTAGGGAAAATCGCCCTTTATGCCAAATCGTTGACGACGGTCAATCTCTTCTCGGTTTTGATCGGTGCCATTGCGCTTGCGATCTGCATCGTATGGCCTAAAATTACGACCAAGATTCCGGGCTCCCTGATTGCGATTATTGTCGCCACTTTGGTTGTGAAAATTCTCGGCTGGGACGAAGCTCATGGGGTGATGACCATCGGCTCCAAGAATTCCATTCCGACCGGTTTCCCGGTTCCGCATTTGCCGAACATCAGTTTGGATATGATGCGTCAGGTGTTCCAGCCGGCGCTCACGATCGCGATTCTCGGTGCGATTGAATCCCTTCTTTCTGCAGTCGTTGCGGACGGTATGACGGGTACGCGTCACCGTTCGAATACGGAATTGGTTGGCCAGGGTATTGCCAACGTGCTTTCCCCGATCTTTGGCGGTATTCCGGCGACAGGTGCAATTGCCCGTACGGCGACGAACATCAAAAATGGTGCCGTGAGCCCGATTTCTGGCCTCGTGCATGCAGTAATCCTCTTGCTGATTATGCTGATTTTCGGTAAGTACGCGGAAATGATTCCGATGGCGGCTCTCGCAGCCGTGCTTTTCCAGGTGGCGTTCAATATGTGCGGTTACAAGAACTTCATCAAGCTCGTGAAGGGAGCTCCGAAGAGCGATGTGACCGTTCTTTTGGTAACGTTCGTGCTGACCGTGGTCATGGATTTGACGATTGCGATCGAAGTCGGCGTGCTGCTTGCGGCTATCCTCTTTATTCGCCGTATGTCGGACGTGGCGGAAGTGGAATGTGTGACCCAGCAGCTTCAGGAAACCGATGAAGAACTGGCCGATCCGAATAACATTGCGAGCCGTCAGGTTCCGCAGGGCGTTGCCGTGTTCGAAATCATGGGATCGCTCTTCTTTGGGGCTGTTGAAAAGTTCAAGACCGCTTTGGATATGACCAGTTCGCACCCGAAGATTCTGATCCTTCGCATGCGTCAGGTTCCGTCGATCGATGCCGCTGGCATCCAGATGATCGAAGGCCTGCTGGCCAAATGCCGCACTCAAGGAACCCAGCTTTTGCTTTCGGGCGTGCATTCCCAGCCGATTGTCGCTCTTTCCAAGTCCGGTCTTTTGAAGGATATCGGCGAACAGAATGTGCTCGCAAATATTGACGCCGCTCTGAACCGTGCCCGTGAAATCCTTGGACTTCCGATTGTTGCCGCAGCTCCGACAACTCCGAGCGTGGATTGGGAACGTAACGTGCAGCAACCGTGGGTGCCTGAAAATGCAAACGCAAAGGTCGCTGAAGAAACAACCGAAGTGATTGCTGAAACCATTTCGGAAACTCAGGCGATGGACATCCCGAAGATTCTCGAAAAGAAGGACACTTTCCATTCGATGATGAACAAGATCTTCCCGTGGATGAAAAAATAAGCGTAAATTTCCCTAAAAAGGCTCTGCTGCTGAAGCGGGGCCTTTTTTGTATGCTCCAATCATGCTGAATTTAAGATTCCCCCTTTTTTATTATTTTTGTTTTCGTTATCTTTGATAGGAACGAAACTCCATATCCCGAAAATTTGAAAGCGGAGGCTTGACGATGAAAAAATGGCTTGCACTCGTACCGACTCTTCTCTTTGCAAACAGTGCATTGGCGGCAGTCTCCTTGGACTTTTTTACGTCCAAGTCGTTTACGCAAACGAATCGGGCTTTTGAATCAGGACAAACATCCTGGTCTACTTGGACGGTAGAAGATGGCGTTGCCAAAACGACGATTAGCAACACAAAATTTTCATCCGGTCTCACGGTGAGTTTTGATTATTCAGAGTACATGGCACATCCGACTGTCGAAGTGATTTATGGAGGCTCTTGCGAAAGCGGAAGCCTGGCCGCTTATACCTATTGGGAAGGCTCTTGGACTTCCAAGGGAACGTTTAAAAGCGGACAAAAATTTATGATCGACGCGGATGACACAAAGATCGCGTTCCAGGCTCAGACATCAAAGTCTTCCGATTGCACCGTAGAAATCAGTTCGATTTCCATCGGCTATACAGACGAATTGGTGGTTACAAAAGCGCTTTTTTCGACAAATCCGGACGAGTACACGCGTAAAGAGGATTCCATCTTTGTAACGCTTCCGTTCAAAGTGGACATCTCCAGTCTGACTCCGACTTTTGCGGGCCTTTATTCTAGTTACACGCCGACGACGGCGCAAGATTTCACGCAGGGTCCTGTGACTTATACATTCTCGGACGGAGGATCTGCCACGCGGAAAATCGTTTTGAGCCTTGCAAAAACTCCGGGCGATACGAATGCAACGATGGAGAGCGTGTTCGGCTTCTGCACCAAGAAAAATACCAAGTCTTACACCAAGGAATATCTGAATTCTCCGTATGAGCCGGTGACGATTCAGGACTTGGTTAAGGCGAATACTTATTGTACGGAAGACGCGAGCATTGTCCATCCAGTCAATTCGGGCGATACGGGAACGATTACTCTGGGCCTTTACAAATGGATTCCGGATTCTTTGAAAAAGACAATGTACGGAAGACTCAGCCAGACCGAAAAATATGCGGGCATCCAGATCCCGAGTCTCGCCACGAAAACGTGGTATGTGGACGGGGAAGAAGTTTCAGAATCTTCGGGCCTCGATTTGGAAAAGACGGTCTTGAAAATCACGTCGGAAAACGGTGACCCGTACCGCTATTACAAGTTTGTTTACAAATGGACAGAACCCGTGAATGAGTTCGAAACGGTCCTTTTGCTCGACACGCTTGCGGTGGATTATTTTTATCCGCGAACGATTTATGAGCCGGAAACTCCAAGTGATACAGGTTCTATCATTTATGATATCCCGTATAACGCAACAGCGCAAAGCAAACTGTTTGTTTGCGGAACGGGCGAACATTATAACTTCGATGGAGTCTTCAGATCGTGCGAAGGAACTTATATCGTGAAGGACACCAACACGACCGTTTCTGTGACAGGAAAAATCTCGGGATCGAGCGGTATGTATGTGACGCTCACCAACGGTTTTGACCGTCGCCTTTATGCAATCAAGGTTTATAAACAGACAAAGGCTTGGCCGGTCAATCAGGTGGTGGCACTGTATTTGCACCGTTATATAGGGAATGAACATTTTTCGCTCATCGCCGGCCAGCAGGGAAGCACTGCCCTCAAGTATACGATTCCGCTTGGAACCAAAGACTATTATTCGGATTATGAAATCAACGTGGTGAACCTCGATCCGTTTGCCTATACCTATTATGAATTTGGCAATGATGAACTCGAATGGGAATCCGGGCAGACCGTTAAAATCACAAGCGTTGCCGAAAACAATCAAAAGAGGATTCTCAACGCAATCGTCACGTACAGCCTGGCTAAAAAGGATGCCAATCTTCGCGCATTTTTTGTGCAGGTCGGATCTGCGAATATTCCGGGAACCATCGACCAGGAAAATAAAACGATCCATGTGGAAGTTCCGTTTGAAATCAACAAGAAACACGTTTCTATCGCCTTTGCCGGCCCGGACTTTTCTTATTCGGAAGGCTATGAACAGTATGGAACCTATGACTTGAGCGATACGATCGAATTTGACTTCCATTCTGCGGATAGTTCAACAACGAACATTTATAAAGTCTTCTTGACGTGTAACCCATTGATGTACGAGACTGGGGACGATGCCATTCCGCAGGTCACAGGAGTTTCAAAATCGAGAATTTCCTGGCAGGGCAACGTCTTGGTTTATGAAGGCGACTTGAATCAGGTTCAAAGCGTTGCCATCTTTGACGCTCTGGGTAAAAACGTATACCTGCGCCAAGGTTTGGACCGTGCGACTCTCGATATGGGCTTCCTCAAGGCCGGAAGTTATTTTGTCAGAATTCAAACGGCAGGAGGACTTCTTGTCCAAAAATTCTCGACGCGTTCAGGCCGATAACCGGGCTAAAAAAGAATTTTGACCATCACAAAGGTTCTATTTTCGAAATAGAACCTTTTTTTGCGTCGTATCGGGCTTTTGGAGGTACTTTTTTAGGAATATTTTGCAAAACCTTTGAATTTTCGCTGAAAAAAAGAGTATTTATGATATAAAGAATCAAGCTAAATTTGCAAAGGGAGCTTTATCTTGGCGACGAGCAAAAAACGCAGAATAGGATTTGTTATAGCGGCATGCCTGCTTGCGATTTTTTTTGCGGTCTCGTTTACCCTTTCTCTGCACGATCTTGTGCTCGACAAGACCATTTCTCTTGACCGGGGTTGGCAAGCCACTTTTCGCGGTAAAACCTTTCCGCTAGAATCGATGGAAACTTATCGGCATCAATTCTTGGATGTCAAACGAGGGGACTCCCTGATATTGACCCGAAGGTTGCCGAATAATTTAACTCATTATTCTGCCGTTTGGATGCGAATTTATTCATCGGCGTTTGATGTCTTTGTCGGCGATAATAAAATATTTACGATGGACCGGAAAAAAATCCGGTCGGACAAACTGGTCGGGAGTGGATGTCACCGCATTGAATTGCCCGCCGATTGGATGGGGAAGGTTTTGACCTTAAAACTGTATGCGGCTCAAAAGTCTTCGTTCGATATATTGCCCAAAGTTTCATTACATCCAAATGAACTCTTCGGTTCTCCATTTCGAGAAATCAAGCTCACGCCGACTTTGTGCGTCGCCTGCTTTATGGGTATTTTCGGGGCGTTGTTAATGGTGGCCGGTGTCGGCGGTATGGGTTTTGCCGGCTACTTCGGGCGTCTGATCTTCATCGGATTCTTTTCGCTGGTGATTGCGACTTGGTCGATCTGCTATACAAAGGATATTACCCAAATTTCGATGAATTTGGAAGTCAATTATCTGATTGAACATGCTACTATCTACCTTTCTCCGTGCGCCTTGGAGCTTTTGGTTGTCGGCATGCGGCGTGGAAAGATACATGGCTGGCGCTGGATTGGACTTTGTGCGATTCTTGGTTTTAGTTCCTTCTTGTTTATTGTCTCTACATTCGCCCAGTTCTTTGGGCTTGCAAAATATGGGGACTTTTTGCTGCCGTTCCATATTTCGGTGGTAGTGGGCATTATATTTTCTTTTTTGCCAGGTGTGATCTATTCCGAGAAAGATGGTCTTCCCGACAAAATTTTTGCCGTCGGATTTGCGCTGTATTGTGTAACTTGCCTTGCGGAAGTGGCTTTTTATGTGGTCACGCGGATTCTGTTTAATGGAAACGTGGAACGTTATCCGATAATTCCGATAGGCGTTCTTTTGTTCTTGCTTTCGCTCGTTTTCAGTTATGCCGTGTACTTGCAAAAATCGGTGGCGGATCGTGCCGAAAAGTATATTCTCACGTCGATTGCCTATCGCGATTCGCTGACAGGGCTTTATAACCGTGCCAAGTGTGAAATCATTTTTGATGCATTGAATGCGGCGCCTTCCGATTTTGCCATCGTGAGTATTGACTTGGACGGTCTAAAAAAGGTGAACGATACCTATGGACATCAGCAGGGAGATGAACTCATCAAGGCCTTTGCGGACGTTTTGCACCGCTCTTTTGCAGGCTATGGAACGTCGATTCGCATGGGTGGCGATGAATTTGTGGTAATTGTTCGCCAGGAACATTTGAATGACATCGGTAAATGCTTGCGTAAAGTGGCCGAATTGCAAAAGTCCGAATCGGAAAAGCTCCCGAGCCCGATAAAATTCTCCATGGGGATGGCGGTGCAGAGTGAAGTCCGTTCGAATGCGGATGCGGTTTACCGTGAAGCGGATCACCGCATGTACGCGGAAAAACGAAAAACAAAAAAGTCGAGCGGATGACTTATTTTGCGATTTCTACATAGCTTCCTTTGGGTAAATCGGGTAGGGTTCCGTTGGCGTTGCGCACTCCGACCGGTTTACCGAGGACGTTGAAAATTGGGCTTCCTGGATTTCCACGTTTGGATTTTTTGAATTTTGAAACAACGGATTCTTTTCCGTCAATCGTCACTGTAAATTCCAAAGAGACTTGCTTGTTCCCGTAGACCAAAGCCTGTTTTATAACATAGGTTTCGCCAGCGGAAACTTTATAGGGCATGTGCCCGATTTTTGTCGTCATGGTCGAAAGGTCTACATTCGAAAAAACAATGCTTGTGCCGTTCGGATTCCAGTCGGTAATGTTTCCGTTTGCGTCAAACCAATGCCCTGTGTTTTCGCCTGTGGTTCGGCTGTTGAGCGTTCCATTAGGTTCTTCGCCGTAAAAGGTGACTTGGCTTTCTATGTCGCTTGGCTCTAATCCTAAGAAATTGGCGATATCGCTTCCGTTTAAGTCGACTGTGACCGGGGTGTAATTGTTGTTCTCAGGAAGGTTCACTTGAAAAGCGATGGTCTGCATTTCCGGTTCTGTAATTGTCGAAGAACAATCTTCGCCGAGACAAAATGAAATCGTTTCTCCGGGAGTTCCAATATTTGTGATTTTTAAACCGGTTGCACTCCCATCATACCAACGGATTGCGGGGTATTTTGCGTCCGAAAATTCCGAGTATGTTTCGCTGTTAAAGAAAGCGAGAGCTTCGCTTCCCGGGTTAGGCCATTGATCGGTTACGGCATCGCTCGATTTTCCCTGCGAATTCGCATGCACGATTCTTAAACCGAGCTTGTCTGCATTAGAATTGCCCTTTATCGAAAAATCGTAATGTTGCATTAAAAGCCCGCTGCCTTTGAGGACTTTGTCGCGGCCTGTATTGCGTACATAAGACCAAACGAATCCCTCTTTGTCGGGTCTTGCTGGGTTCTTGTATCGGTAGCATACTTCACCGGGTTTTGTCGTTTCAAGCCCGGCATCATCGGGGGTTATATCTACGAATGGAATCCAGCCTTGGTCTGCACGGTAAAAGTCGTTGATGGCGACTGGGTTCAAGTCGTTTGCACGGTTTCCCATCGTGCAGTAATCGCCGTACCAATAAAGGTCTGGCCAGCCGAAAATCATGTGGCCCGATTCATGGACAAAAACATAAATGGAGAATTTGCCGGGCATGTCCGTCATTTGGTGGTGCCCCAGCGCAACGCCGTCTTTGATGATATTGCCGGACCATCCCGAGTGAGGCCAGAGTCCTTGCCCCCATGTTTGGCCGCTTCCCGCATAGACGATGTTGATTGCTTCGGTGGAGCCGTCCTTGTCATTGTCATAGCGTGAAAAATCCACCTGGGAATCAAAGTATTCGAAGACTTCCTGCATCAAGATTTCGGAGGCTTTATATTTATTATCGCCTTCGAACCTGTCGGCGCTTTCGTACCAGGATTTGGGGTATTTGGCGCGGTACCAGCCGAAAACTTCGTTGGTGAGGTCGAGCTGCCCATTGGACACATCCAGATAGTAATCGCGGACGGAACCGTTACAGCCGTCCTTGTTGAACCCTTCCTTGTTGAGCCAGTCTTTGACGTCGTCTATTGAGACCGGAGCCGGCACATCTGAAAAATCTACGAGAAGCGTGAGACTGTAGATTTTGCCCTTGGGCTTTGCATAGGGACTGTTTATTTGAACGTTGTACGCCTTTCGGAGAACGTTCCGGGTGCTGTTGAAAGTAGGCCGCGCATTGTCGGGCCAGGCTTCGACACGTTTTCCTTGCCAAATAATATCGGCAAAGAGAAATGACGGGATTAATAGGAATGGAAGGCAAAAAGAAAAGATTTTACGTTGCATAAAGAACCCTTAGCCCAAAACACCATTTTAAGTATATTCAGAATTTTTTCTGGAAGTTCCTTCCCAGAAGAGAATTTGTTTGTAGAATAAACGGACTGTATAAATTGTTTCAACTTAATCGCTTATAAAAAACTTACTAAAAATTATATTCCTGGCTTAAAATTTGTTTATATTAATTAACATGAGATACGTAAAAACATTTCTGAGGGTCCTGCTAGGTGTTTTTATGACCTATGCTGGAATTAGTCATTTGACCGTCGCAAGGCAAGAATTCCTTGCGCAGGTTCCGTCGTGGTTCCCGCAGGATCCGGGCTTTCAGGATTTTGTGGTTCTTGCTTCGGGCGTTGTTGAAATTGCGCTTGGCATTGGCATGATCCTGCTATACAAATATAAAGGTGTTGTCGGAGTCCTGCTTGCGCTTTTTTACGTGATAATATTCCCCGGAAACATCAGCCAGTATGTGAACGGAATCAATGCGTTTGGCCTCGATACGGATCAAGCTCGGTTGATTCGCCTGTTCTTTCAGCCGGTGCTCATTGCGTGCGCTCTTTGGTCCACGGATGGCGTGGCTCAAATCAAGGAATGGATTTCCCGGTATCGCTCCTTTAAGCTGTAGACGTTGTTTATGCTTTAGATTGTAATGAAAAGGTTGCTAAATGCCCTTGTTTTTGATTAGATTAAAAATACAGCTTTGAATGTGTAGGGGATTTTACGGAATTTGCTAAAAATGGATGCAATTTGGACATATGTACAGCATGCTTATTTGATCCCTTCGTATATGGTGGGGTCTTTTTTTCTGGTAATCCTCGTTATATTGACAGAACGGAAAAATTTAACGGCGACTTTGGTTTGGGGTGGTCTTTTTTCGCTGTGCCCGTACATGGCCCTTTCGGATGGAATCTATCACGGAACCCTGTATTTGCTTTCTCAAATGATGGGGAATATCCCCTTGCTTGCGGATGTGATTCTGGATTACATGAGCCGTCTTGTTCTGATTCCGGTGGCGATCTATGTGTTCCAAAAGAAACTGTCGATACATTGGTCGTTGTCGCTTTTTTTGCTTTCGGCTTTTGGCGGAATCGGCTATTTGGGAATGGTGGTCGGCAAGACTCAATTCGCTGCGTTTATCGTGGATTTTCTTGCGATTATCCTGTGGTGGATTCTTCTTGCTTATGAATTGCGCTTTGTGCGAAATGCGCAAACCTTTAGACGGTTCGGATTTTTAGGAGTTTTTACCTCTTTCAGCTTGCTGGTGAACCTCGCCATGTACGTATGTGTACGCATGATCGAGGTGACTCCGGAATTTTTGGATTACCTGGTCTTTGTTTCGTGCCTTTTTTGGCTTACGCTCACGGTGGCTGTCAAATTGATTTTTAGGGCTGTTCGCTTGGAACAGCAGGCGGAAATAGCCCGCAACCACGATCAATTGACGGGACTTCCGAATGAAATCCTTTTTTCCAATTATGTTCAGGAACTGGTGCTGAGTAGCAGGGAAAAAAATCTTGCATTCGTGGTTTTTGACCTGGACAGTTTCAAGGCTTTTAACGAAAAAAACGGTTTTGAAGAAGGGGATGCTGTTCTGCGGTTTACGGCACGAACTCTCAAGGCATTTTTTGGTGAGCGTTACGTGACGCGCGTTTCGAGCGATATATTCCGCGTGGTTGCGCCCGAGTCCGGATTGGACGAAAAAATCGGAATCATTCACGAGCGGATTCGTTCCTTTTCGACGCAAGGGGAACTCGAACTCAAGGCGGGTTTTTGCATTCAGCCGTGTCCCGTCGATAATCCTGAAGAAATTGAAAAATGTTTTATGCGGGCTCGCCTTGCGGAAGCGACGATCAAGGGCATTTATGACAAAATTTCGGTGGGCTATGAAGACCGAATGGGAGCGCAGGCTCGCTTAAAGATGTACCTGGTTTCGCATATCGACGAAGCGATTCAAAAAGGATATGTCCAGGTGTATTACCAGCCTGTCATTAGCGCCAAGACGTATTCGCTTTGCGGTTTTGAAGCTCTGGCGCGCTGGATTGATCCGGTGCACGGATTCCTTTCGCCGTTGGATTTTATTTCCATTCTGGAAGAGGCGCATTTGATTCACAAACTCGATCTTTTTATGCTGGAGAAGGTTTGTGAAAATTACCGTAAGGAGACGGACCTCGGGCATGTCTGCGTTCCGGTGTCGTTCAACCTCTCGCGTTTGGATTTTAAGCTGTGCGATATTTATGCGGAAGTTGAAGGCCTAACGCAAAAATACCGGGTTCCGCATCACATGCTTCATCTCGAAATTACGGAATCCGTTTTGGAAGGGGACGACGGGGAAGTCTTGGAATATGTAAAACGGTTCCGAGAAGAAGGCTTTGAAGTCTGGATGGACGATTTTGGTTCGGGATTCTCTTCGCTGAACGTTCTCAAGGATTATGATTTCGACTTTATCAAGATCGATATGATCTTTTTACGGAATTTCACCGCAAAATCCAAAGTCATTATCCAATCGGTCGTCGAAATGGCGAAAAACTTGGGATTGGGAACGCTCACGGAAGGCGTCGAAACCGAAGAACACTTGAATTTCTTGAGAAAAATCGGTTGCGACCGCCTTCAAGGCTATTATTTTTCCAAACCGCTTCCTTATGGTGAAGTAATGCAGGTCTTAAAAGCCAAAGGGATTACTGCATTTTCTTGAATTGCCAGCGGAGCAGTAAAATCCCGATGATGCCCGATCCGATATCGGCAAGCGGCTGTGCCATAAATACGCCTTGCAAGTCAAAGAATCGGGGCATGATAATGAGGAACGGAATCAGCAAAATCACTTGACGGCAGGCGTTCAAGAACATGGAAATGCCGGCCTTTCCGGTTCCTTGGAAAAAGTTTCCTGCGATCATGCCGAGAGGGACAAAGAGGAATGCCTTTGTGAAAATGCGCATTCCCCAGGCGGAAACGCTTTGCATGTACGTGTCGCCTGGGGCAAAAGGCGAAACAAAGATTTCCGCCTTCCATTGCAAAAGAATCCAAGCAATCAGCATAAAAGCGAGGCTGTAAATATAGGCGAACTTGACAGTGCCACGGACGCGGTCATAAAGTTTGGCGCCGTAATTATAGCCTAAAATCGGCTGTGTCCCGTGTACAAATCCGATCAGCGGTAAAACGGCAATCGAAACGATGCTGTTGATGATTCCAAATGCGGAAATCGCAATGTCTCCGCCTGTCATTACATCGGTCCCTTGTAAACTCTTGTTCCCGTAGCTTGCGAGGCTCCATGCGAGAATCGCGTTCATTAAACTGTTGCAGATCTGCATGACCGCAGGCGGAAATCCGAGGATGTAGATCTTCCGGACGTAAGGGAACTGAAGCCGCAGATGCCGTCTGTTGATCTTTACCGGGGTTGACTTCTTGACAAAGAACTGAAGAATAAGAAGGCTGCTCGTGAGCTGCGAAATGAGCGTTGCCCACGCAGCCCCTTCGATTCCCCAATGAAACTGGATGATAAAAAGCCAGTCTAGGAATACATTTGTCAGCGCTCCGACGATATCTCGGAACATGGCCGTTTTCGGATGCCCCATGGACCGGATAAAATGATTCATACCCGGAGCGATCGTCTGGAAAACGGCCCCGAGGAGAATGATGCGCATGTATGACGACGCAACGGGGAGAGTCTGGTCGCTTGCGCCGAAAAGGCGCAGGAGCGGTTCCATAAACAGTTCTCCAAAAGCAAAGGCGCCGAGCGCCATCATGATCAACAGAACAAGGGAGTTGTTCAAGATGATGCTTGCTTGATGGTACTTCTTTTCTCCCAAACGGATTGCAAAAAGCGTATTGCCGCCCACTCCGACAATCATGGACATTGCCATAATGAAGAGCATAATGGGGAAGCACAGCGTGATACCCGCAATGCCGAGCGCTCCGACGCCCTGGCCCACAAAATAACGGTCGACGATGTTGTAGAAAGCGTTCACGCACATGCTGATAATGGCGGGAACGGAGAACATCAGGACAAGCTTAGGGATGCTTGCCGAACTAAAAGCTTGGAGCTTGGAAGAACGAAGATCTGTCATCGCCGCCAAAGATAGAAATTCGCCATTTCGGATAAAAGGGGAAATGAAGGGTTTTCCCCATTTTTGGAATTAGGATATATATTTTCAATCAAGAGGGGGCCTATGAAAAATCTCCAAAAGAATTTCTGGATTGCGGTACTTTGCGGGCTGATTTTTTATGCGTTAGGCGAACCCTGTCGGGAATTCTTCAAAATCTCCGATACGACGGAAGTCAGGATTGTCGCCGCATTCCCGTTGCTGTTTGGAATTTCTTTCGGTTTCTGGGGCGTTTTGGGCTGTGCCGTTGCGAATCTTTTGGCGGATATCTCGTCCGGATATGCGCCCATCATTTTTATTCCCGGCTTTTTTGTCCAGATCATCTATGGCTATGTTCCGGCTCTCGTTTGGAACTGGCTCCGTCGTGAAGACAAGAACAAGTTTAAGCTCGACAAAGTGTACAAAAATGTACAATATATGATCATTGTCATTTTAGACTCCTTGGCGACGGCTTTTATGGTAGTGAGCGTTATTAAACTCAAGTTCGACGAACACTATTTTTCGATGCTTTCTGCAAACATTTTCTTTAACCAATTCATCACCATGGTGGTGTTTGGATTCCCGTATTTGATTTGCGCCTCTCTCCTTTATCAGCGAAAGCAACGCAAGGAAAAGAATATGCCGGCGAATTTCGTTTTTTCGTTTTCGCTGAACGAAAAATTCATTTTGTTCTTCTTGGCTTCGAGCATCCTTATTTCTGTAGCGATTGGATTCGCGAGTTATCCGAGTTTTGCAATCAAGTATGGTGAAAGCAATCTGTATTTATGGAGCTATGTCTATTTTTTCATCGGTGGGCTGTTGAATATCGGTATTTGGGTGTCGCTCGGGTTCCTTTATTATATGGAAAGGACGGTAACGAAACCGATCGAAGGCATGAGCCTGATTGCAAAAGATTTTGGGATGGATACGAGTATTGATGAGAGGATTCATCATATTTTGCAAAAGTGCAGTGGATATACGTACTATACGTCGGAAATCGGGGAACTCGCCAGATCTTATCAGGAGATGGCTTCGGAACTGGATCTCTATGTGAAAAATTTGACTGCAGTGACGGCGAAAGAAGAAAAAGTCCACACGGAATTGACGATCGCGACGGCGATCCAGCGAGCATCTCTTTCGAATCCGTTAAAAATCAAAGGCTATGATAATTACGCGATTATGCGGCCCGCTTTGGAAGTGGGCGGGGATTTTTATGACAATTTTTTCATTGATGACGATCGCGTTGCTTTTTTGATTGCGGATGTTTCGGGAAAGGGTGTTCCTGCCGCGCTCTTTATGATGGTTTCCAAAATTGTTTTGAAACACAATTTTATGTATGGATATTCGCCTGCGGCAACCTTGACCCGGGCAAACGATGAACTGGCGGAACACAACGTTCACGATATGTTTGTGACGTGTCTTTGCGGAGTTTTAAATGTAAAGACGGGACGCCTTGTTTATGCGAACGCCGGGCATGAAAAACCCTTCATCAAGCATCAGAACGGGGAGTTTGAACTTGCAAAAATCAAAAGCGGTTTTGTGCTTGGAGGAATCGAAGGATATCGTTACGATGAGTTCGAAATCCAGCTCGAACCGGGGGATACCATTTTTACGTATACGGACGGAGTCCCTGAAGCGACGAACGAAAAAGAGGAAGAGTTTGGGCTGGATCGATTGAAGGCGGTTTTAAATGCAAATCGCGATTGCCCGGTTCGCACGTTGTGCAAAAAAGTGCGGGAAGCGGTTAAGGAGCATGCCGGAACAGCTCAGCAGTTTGACGATATCACGATGCTTTCGTTTAAAATGGAGAGCCCGAACGAGGGTTATTGAAGCGCTTTATTTTTTCTCGCGATTAAATTCTTCGGCAGTGGCATCGGGGCCATCCCACCAAAGTTTGGTCGAATCGTCGTAAAGCATTTTTGCCGTATTGGATTCCATAAAATCCACAAGAACGTCTTCTTGGGCCCTTTGGGAATCTTGTGCAATTTTTTCTACAGCCATTAAAGCTGTTAAATCCATAGCGAATAGGGTTTTATCATTATTCATAGATTACCCCAGTGCGATGGATTCGCTTTTGATGAATTGAAGCTTTGATAATGCTTTTTCGCTTCTAAAACAGAATTGATCCTGCAATCGTTCGGGAAGTAAAAGGTTGATGCAAATGGTGTCTGCCTGTGTGCTTCCCATGGGACCGTAGACGTTTCCCATATAGGCTAAAATTGTCGCATTTGTGTTGTCATTTGCGATCTTTCCAGAGATGACATCGTAAGAGGTCATTTGTTTGCGAATTTCTGAAAAAGCCGTATCCCTTCGATGGGCGACGATGCAATGCAACCAATCAATGTCGGCGGTTTCAAATGCGAAAATATTGAGCCCTGCTACATCGGTCACTAGAAAGGACGATACGTATGCAAGGCGTTCTTGTATGGAAATCAATTCGCGGCTTTTAGCCTTGGCTGCAGAAATCTTGGCGAAACTCTGAGCCTGTTCTTTTGAGGTCGTCAGATAGAAGCCCTTCCCAAAATCTTTGAACCGAGCGCATTTGTCTAAATTCGGTTTTTCTACGGCACAGTAGCTGCCGTGGTAAAGGATTGTTCCTGTCTTTAAACGCTTCATACGGCAGCCCCTTTGATTTTGAGGTAGCTTTTGACGTCGTCAAAAACAGCTTCATCACCTTCGACGTGAAAGATGCCGAAACATTCGCGGATATACCTGAGAACTTCGAATTTTTTGAAAAGTTCGGCTGTTTCTTTTAAAGACAGATGGAATCGTTCTGAGGCCATTCTCAGGATCCGGATCTGCATAAAAAGAATCTGTCGCTTTTCGTCCATGCTTTTAATTTATAAAAAAACGTCCCGTAAATGGACGGACGCCTTGATGATAAAGCTCTTTGTTTGACAAACTAAAGTGGTGTTTATGCTTAATGAAGGCCTTTTGGAATTTGCTAAGGCATGTCCTGATGTTTTATGTATCGTGCTTTATAGCAGAGGATTTCATGAATCATGGAATGAAGTTATTGAAGAATTAAAAAAGCAAAAGAATGTAGAAGTGCGCTCAATTGACTAAAGACTAGTCTAAAGGGGAATGACGTTTTGTTAGTCCATTTTAGATTGTTATTGAAACGCTCGTTAATTGTTATTGAATGCTCGCTTGATAAAACTTCCTGTTTTGAAAAAAACGGCTCCAAGCGGGCTCTTTTTGTGCCGGATTCTTCAAAAAAATCATATTTTTTCCAAGTAAATTTTGCCACGTTAGCAAGATTTCTGTTGAACAATCATAACCGAATTGAAAAGTAAATATGAGTCTTAAAATTATCGTGCTTGCAAAGCAGGTGCCAGATACTCGAAACATCGGCCCGGACGCGATGACGCCGCAGGGAACCGTGAACCGTGCTGCACTGCCGGCTGTCTTCAATCCTGAAGACTTGAATGCTTTGGAACAGGCCCTTCGTTTGAAGGATCAGTTCCCGGGTTCCACCATTTCCGTTTTGACCATGGGACTTCCGAAGTCCGCCGAAGTGGTCCGCGAAGCTCTTTATCGCGGTGCGGATAACGGCTACGTGGTGACGGACCGTCCTCTTGGCGGTGCGGATACGCTTGCCACAAGTTACACGCTTGCCCAGGCGGTGAAGAAGATCGGCGAATATGACATTATCCTTGGCGGTCGTCAGGCGATTGACGGCGATACCGCACAGGTCGGTCCACAGATTGCGCAAAAGCTTGGACTTACCCAGGTGACTTATGCGGAAGAAATTCTTTCGCTCGACGAAAAGGCGAAGAAGGTCGTAATCAAACGCCATATCGATGGCGGCGTAGAAACGGTTGAAGCTCCGCTTCCGCTGGTTGTGACTGTGAACGGAAGTGCCGCTCCTTGCCGCCCGCGCAATGCGAAGCTCGTGATGAAGTACAAGAAGGCGACGGTCGCTGCGGAACGCAAACCGGAACAGGCAGATGCCGATGCCGCTCTCCTCGCAAAGAAGCCGTTCTTGAACATTACGCAGTGGGGCGCTGCCGATATCAATGCGGACCCGGCCCAGATTGGTAAGGCTGGTTCCCCGACGAATGTGAAGGCGGTGAAGAACATCGTCTTTAAGGCGAAGGAAAGCCGCACGCTCACCGCAAGCGATGCGGATATCGATGGACTTATCAAGGAACTTTTGGAAGAAAAGATTATCGGCTAGCCTATGAATAACGTATTTG
>DGSB01000009.1:0-311 GCA_002390045.1 Fibrobacter sp. UBA4373 | reverse complement strand
TATTTGTATATTGCGAAATTGAAGGGAAGACCGTTGTCGATGTTTCCCTTGAACTGCTTTCGAAGGGTCGTAAGCTTGCCAACACTCTCGGCGTCCAGCTGGAATGCATTTGCGCAGGCAGCGGTCTCGAAGGTATCGAAAAACAGGTCTTTCCGTATGGCGTGGACAAGGTTCACGTTTTTGACGCCGAAGGACTTTTCCCGTACACGACGAATCCGCACACGGCTCTTGTGGTGAACCTCTTCAAGGAAGAAAAACCGCAGATCTGCCTCCTCGGTGCAACGGTCATCGGCCGCGACCTCGGCCCGCGC
>DGSB01000038.1 GCA_002390045.1 Fibrobacter sp. UBA4373 | reverse complement strand
TCTTCTAGCTCGAATCAACCGTCCTCCAGCTCGGTATGGTCTTCTTCAAGCACAACGGTTGTGCCGGTTTCGAGCTCTTCTGTTTCTGCAGCAGGCTACGTAATCAGCGGATCTACAAGCCAGATCGTGGCAAAGGGCACTGCACTTGAACCGATTACGATTACAAACGTCAACGCGTTCAATCGTAACACCTGGAACTTCAGCAGCATTGGCGACATCCACTTTGACTATGTCGGTAACTCAGTCACGATTTCCGGCAATGTCGAAAACTGGGCATCCACAAACACCTACACAGAAAACATTACGGTGAACGGTGAAACAGTAGAGCTCTTCCTGAACGTTGTGGACGAACTTCCAGACGACCGCACTTCGATTTCTGGCATGGCCAGCATGCAGAAATTGAACGCCATGATCGTCGGAAAAACGCTCCACATCAGCAGCGAAGCTCCGGTTTCCGTCGAAGTGTTCGATATGCAGGGACGCGCCTTAAAGCGCCTTCTCCAGGTAAACGGAGCTGTTTCGCTCGCATCTCTGCAAAACGGTTCCTACATCGTCCGCATCCAATCCGGATCTATGAGCTGGACTAAGCGCATCTCGCTCCGATAAGATTCAACCTACAAAGAGAGAAAGGGTCTCCGCTTCGGCGGAGACTCTTTTTTTGATTATTCAAAAATCATTAAATGGAAGCCGCAGGATTTTGTTCCTGCAAAGCACGCGCCTTGGCTTCTTCTTCGGCAATCTGACGATCCCGCTCCATCTTCGAAAAGACGCACCCGCAAAAATATTGGCGGTAAAGATGGTATTCTTTGCAAAGCTGTGTAGAGCGCAAAAATCCGTTGCGTTTTTTAAAATTCGACGGCAAATGTTTTACACCGTAAAGCTTCCCCATTTCTTCACCGATATGATTTAACACATCCGCATCTTTCATGGGGCTAATGGTGAGCGTTGTCGTGAAATAATCCATGCCGAGTTCTTTCGCAACCTTTGCCGCTTCGCCCAGACGGAGTTCAAAGCACTTGTAACAGCGGGCACCGCCTTCCTTTTCTTTTTCAAGCCCTTTTACAGCCGCATAATAACGTTCCGGTTCGTAATTCCCTTCTAGGAAGTTCACCGGGTACTTAGCCGGATATTCCGCCGAAAAGCGTTTCAATTCTGCAACGCGGTGCTGATATTCTTCAACCGGGAAAATATTCGGGTTGTAATAAAACGTCGTAATATGAAAATAGTTCGACAGATATTCGAGCACATAGGTCGAACAAGGCGCACAGCAGCAGTGCAGTAAAAGCGACGGCACTTCGCCCCGGCTCTGCAATCGACGAATGATGTCATCCATCTGACGCTGATAATTTACCGGGGCAGACATTTTGCGCAAGCCTTAGAATTTAAAGATCATGCCGAAGCGCATCTGGCCATCGCGAACGCCGTCATTATCGCCCACATCCTTGATCGTCGCAATGTCGAATTCAAGCACATCGGAAAGCATGACGCCAAGGCCCAAGTCCACTTCGTTACGCTTACCCGTTTTGTCGTAGAGGTAACCGATGCGGACAGCCACCGTATTGGAATAGGTGTATTCCGCACCGACATTGAAAATACCCTGGAGCAAAGAATTCTTGAAACGGGTTGCGCCATGACCGCCGAGTTCTGGACGAATCAGGCTCTTCCACATCGCCGTGTAGAACGGTTCCGGATCGCCCTTGTCATCGTCATAGACAACCGTGCGATTATAATCCGCAGCCACAAGCAGGCGGTGATCCAGCGTGTTCAGAATTTCATACGCAAGTCCAAGGCGCCAGGTCAAAGGGATCGGATCCTGATCGGACTTATCCGTATAATAGACGCTAGGGCCAATGTTTGCCAAGACAACCGCCGCGCTCAAATCATCGATCAAGAAGTTGCGACGGAGGAAGCCCACATCAAAGGCGTAACTGAAAGTCGTCGCCTCTTCTCCACTCGTAGATGCGCCCGAGCTCAAATCCGAATAGAAGAATTTAATGGTCAAACCAATCGAAGAATTTTGCGAAAGCTTTGTGCCATAACTAACGGCACCGACCACTTCCGAACTGTTCGCATTCGTCGCCGCGTCATCCTCTGTAGAAACGACCGTTTCACCGAACGACACAAAGTTCACCGACACGCCCAAAGTTCCCCATTCCGCAAGAGGAATCGTCATGCCACCGAACAAATGATACAGATCCGGAATGTTCAAGACCGGGAGAAGCTTTTCGTAGAAGAACGTGAGCTGGTAATCGGCATCCTTGTAACGTTCAATGCCCGCACTTGTGCTGAACCAAACGTCATTTGCCTGCGGCAAAACCGCATAGACTCGATTCGAAGAAAGACCGTTTCCCGAATGGAAATGCTGCCATTCGTCTTCGGACTGCTGATTGCCTCGTTCTTCCGGTTTACGTTCCAGTTCCGCCTTTTTACCCGAAGCGGTCGCATAATCGGGAAGATGGCGCCAAACGCCCTTGTCGGTCGCAATCCAGATAGCGCCGTTCTTGTCAACAGCGAGATCGTGCACCACGTTGCTTTCGAACTTGACCTGTTCCCACTTGCGCAGATTAAAATGGGAAAGGCCTCCCTGATGCGCAGACCAGACATGTCCCGAAGAATCCACGATCAAAGCCGTCGAGTGCAAATCCATCAAGCCATCTTCGTCATTGAACAAGCTCCAACGGTCCTTGGTGCTAGAGCCTTTCTTGGGAATCAAACGGGCAATGCCAGCCCCGTCAGCCGCCACATAAAGTTCGCCCTTGAATTCCGACCATGCAAGCGCATTGATCTTTTGACTCGGGAGAACCTTACCCTTCTGTTCCACGACACCGTTACGGTAAGAGAAAAGGCCGTTATCGGTACCGACCCAGAGCGTTGCGCCCTGATTCACCAAAGCGGTCACGCGCGGCGTTCCGAGTTCTGCCTCATAATTTTTCCAGGTTTTTCCGTCGAAGCGGAAAAGTCCCTTCGGGGTGCCGACCCAAAGCTTTTCGGTGCGAGCGTCATACAAGAGAGCGGTGACCGTATCGCCGACGACCAGGTTCCACGGAATCTTCACGTCACGCACATAAGATTCATCGATATCGTTTTGCACATCGTTGAACTGCTTCACCTTGCGCGTATATTCGTCGAGCCCCGCTTCCGTTCCCGCAAATACACGGACCACGTCGCGAATTTTTTGTTGGCCTTCCAGCGTCACCACATGGTAATCGGACCAATGCTCGCCGTCATAATGACGAATGCCGCTATTGGTGCCCGCCCAGATTTCACTTTTTTCAAAGAAGCCAGAACGATTCTTGGCTGCAAGCTTTGTAAACGCCGGGACCTTTTCTGATTTTTGTTCCAGGGAAAGTTCCCATTCATTGGCAAGCGGTCCAAAAGCTAGACCAGCCGGGTTATAATAAAGCGCAGTTGCGTCGTCTGCAACCGCGACACCCGTTTCGCCCATACCGAGCTGGCGAGCGCCGACCGGCATCTCTAGAGTGATGATCGCCGAATTCGCCGCAAAGGCGGCGGCAGAGCAAAGAGAAGCTAAAAGTAGAGTCTTACGCAATGTGTCTCCAGTCGGGAACGCGATACGCCCCATTTTCCGGAATGAGAGGTTTCCACCCCGCCTTGCCCGGATTTTCCCAAGGAAGCTTTGGTACCAAACGACAATCACAACCGAGAACATAAGGCGGAAGAATTTCGGCATGGTTCCGGATCTGTTCCCGCGTAATATAATTGTCGTCACTCATAAAACTACAAAACGGCTTGCTTTTAGGACCAATCACCACACGGTACGTCACCGTGCCATTTCGGTCTCCGTCATCAATCACCTTAACAACGTCATCAATGCTTTTTTCCCAAGATTCAATCAAACGAGCCTGATCTTCCGGACTAGCGCCCGTAGTAGAAAGCCATTCCGCAATTTCTTTTAAAGAAGGTTTGACCTTATCGATCGATTCACGGGCAGGACGAACCACCACCGCATACTGCCCGGAAACATCGATTACCGGAGCGTTCGATTCCTTTTCCTTCTCATCTGAATTATGGATGACCACATAAGCTCCCAGGCCGGCAAGCACCAGCGAGAGCAGAACGATAGCCACCAGCATGAAAATGATTGTCAAATCCATGTTATTCCACCTGCTTGTGTCCAAAAAAACTAGCATTTTCTAATTTGCACCACAGGAGTTCGCATGCTCAAAATCAGATTTTTTGCTTTTCTCGTTCTTCTGCCGGTTTGCCTGTGGGCAATTCCGTACGAAGTTGTTACAGTCCAAGAAGGTTCCGGCGAACCGATTCAGAACGGTCAGCTGATCCGCGTCCACTACAAGAGCTATTTAGCCGACTCGGCCATGACGATGTTCGACAACTCTTACGACCGCGGAGAACCTCTCGAATTTTCGCTTGGCGCAGGCCAAGTGATCCCCGGATGGGAACGTGGACTTTTAGGCATGAAAGTCGGCGAAATTCGCAAGCTTTCCATTCCCTACCAGCTTGCCTATGGCGACCGCGAAATCGGCCCGATTCCTCCCCGTTCGGACCTTTACTTCGAAGTCGAACTCGTTTCTGCCGATCCTCCCCTGCAGCCGGATAACTTTGCCGACAGTAAAAAAGCCCAGTGGAAAAAGCTCGAAAACGGCGTCGAATACTGGGACGAAAAGAGCGGTTCTGGAACCCAGGCTACCCAAGGTACCCGCATTCAAACGCATTACACCGGCTGGATTTCCAACGGTCGCAAGTTTTCAAGTTCCAAGGATTTTGGCAAACCTCTGACCACCATTCTCGGCGGCGGACGTCTTATCAATGGCTGGGAAATCGGCCTAGACGGAGTTACCCCGGGAACAGTCCGCTGGCTCAAAATCAGCCCGTCTATGGGCTACGGAGCCAAATCCTATAGCGCCATCCCGCCGAATTCCACCTTGATCTTCCGCGTGGAAATGCTGAACGTGGAACTCGACGAAGCGCTTGCCGAAACGATGGACTTCTTCCCCGATATCGAAAAGCTGGAACTGAAGGACGGCCCGGAAGGCTTAAAATACAGCATTATCCGTGAAGGCGAAGGGGAACCGATCCATGCCGGAGAAAACGCCCGAGTCCATTACACAGGCTTCCTTTCGGACGGTAAAAAGTTCGACAGTTCGCGCGAACGCGGCCAGATCTTTAACTTCCCGCTCGGCAAGGGCAACGTGATTCGCGGTTGGGATCTAGGCGTCGAAGGAATGCTCCCGGGCGAAAAGAGAGTCCTCGTGATTCCGCCTGAACTTGGCTACGGCAACCGTGGCGGCGGTCCGATTCCGGGCAACGCAACGCTTATCTTTGTCGTCGAATACATGGGTCCGGAAGAATAATCCCTATTTCTGAAATTCAAAAGGCTCCGCAAAAGCGGAGCCTTTTTTGATTCATTCGTTTTTATTACGAGCGTTTGAAATCATCCTGGATGCGGATGATATCATCTTCACCGGTATATTCACCGACCTGAACTTCCACGATCACGAGCGGGAGCTTACCGTCGTTCTGCAAACGGTGAACTTCTCCTACCGGAATATAGGTCGATTCGTTCGGGCGGACGTAGAAAATCTTTTCCCCGACCGTGCAAGTTGCGGTTCCGCTGACAACAACCCAATGTTCAGAACGATGCAAGTGCTTTTGCAAAGAAAGACGCTTGCCCGGTTTCACAACGATACGCTTGATCTTATAACGTTCATTGTCATCGAGCACAGAATAGCTTCCCCACGGACGGCTAACCGTCTGCGGAACATCCGTCAGTGCGGACTTTTTAAGCTTCAACTTTTCGACAACGACCTTCACCTTTTGACTGGAAGCGAGCGGGGCCACCAACAGAGCATCCGGGGTATCCACCACGAGCATCTTGTCGAGATCGATCGTCGCCACCATGCGTTGCTGGCCAATGACCAAGGAATTCGTGGTGCCGACCGGAATGTGTTTCGGGTTCACATTGTTACCCGCTTCATCATGCGGATATTCGCCATAAAGAGCGTCAAAAGAACCGAGGTCCGACCAGCCAATGTCCGACGGAACAACCTTCACCTTCTTAGACTTTTCCATCACCGCATAGTCAATGGAATTCGCAGGGATTTCCATCATGTCATCATAGTTCACGCGAAGAAGTTCATTTTCCTTTTTCGCATTCGCCAGCGCCTTTTTACAAGCGATGAACATATCCGGAGCATACTTTTCCAGTTCCGAAAGGAAGGTGGAAACCTTAAAGCAAAAGATTCCGCTGTTCCAGTAGAAGTTTCCGCTCTGGAGATATTCCTTCGCCTTTTCCAAATTCGGCTTTTCCACAAAGCGCTTCACGTTTTCGCCGTCGGCTTCAATGTAGCCGTAACCGGTTTCCGGGCTTGTCGGCGTAATGCCAAAAGTGACAAGAGCACCTGCTTCCGCAAGCTTTTCCGCCTTTTCAAGAACCTTCAGGTATGCATCTTTTTTGCGGATCACATGATCCGACGGAGAAACCAGAACGACCGTATTCGGATCCAAAGAAAGGCAAGCAAGAGCGATTGCCGGGGCCGTATTACGTCCCACCGGTTCCAGCATAAAATGCGGATCGTTTCCACATTCTGCAAGTTCGGAAAGCTGATCCTTTGCCAAAAAATACTGTTCCGCATTGCTAATCACATACTGCGATTCGCAGGCGACAGAATTCGTCAGCACCGTTCCCTGAAAAAGAGAACTTCCATCAAAAAGCTTGGCAAACTGTTTGGGCATGAGCGTACGGCTAACCGGCCAAAGGCGCGTTCCGCAGCCACCGCAAAGAATTAAATTAATCATGTTTGACTTCTCCTAAACACTTTTTTATCCGACAAAAAAACGCACTTGTTAAATGCAATTACCTTCGCCGGGCCAGGCATCTTCGGCAACAAAGCGATTCCTTCCTGGATGCTTTCAAGACTATGACGCCCATATTCCAAAACCAATAAAACTTCATCCGATACACGGCTGATCAAAGAAGCATCTCTTCGCACTCCCAAGGCAGGCGTATCCAAGATCACAAAATCATAGCCGTCACGAACGAGCTTGACAAAGTTGGTAAACTTTTCCGCGCCAAAAACGCCTTCCGAACACATCAGATGATTTCCAGAAAGGAGCACATCCAAATTCGGAGTTTTTGACGCATGAATGGCCGATTGAATCGAAGTTTTTCCTGCCAGGACTTCAACAAGGCCTTCCGAACCATTCATTCCGAACAGGCTTCCAAGATTTCCATTCTGCAGATCCGCATCGACTAAAAGGACTTTTTTGCCGGACATTGCCAACGAGCGGGCCAACCGATTTGCGACAAAGGAGCATCCCACCCCCGGCAAAAGGCCCGAAACGCAAAGCACGCGATTCTTGCCAAAAGATTCAAGCTCTAACGAAAGCTGCAACGTCTGTAGTCCTTCTTCCGACTCCGCTTCGCCCTTCGAGATCAACGAATAGACGCTCACTCCCGTCGTTTTCGAAACCAAGAAAGGATCCGAGACGCCCTTCATCTTTTTGCGGAGAGAAATGAAGCCGAAGGCAACACAGAAGCCGGCAAAGATGAACGCGAGGAAGATCATCTTCTTCTTGGGTTTCACAGGTTCCGGATTGGCGATCGCAGAGTCAATAATCTGAGCGGATTCCGAAGAGCTCGCTACCAAAAGACGGAGTTGTTCCACACGCTTTAAAAGATCCGAATAGATCGTCTGGGCGTACTGGGCTTCCGTCGTCATCGCCAAAATCTTTTGCTGCGTTTCCGGCAACTTTTTCGTCTGCGAACCGGCACGGGCAAGTTCACGCTTTAACGAAGCGATTTGCTTATCCATGGTTACGATCTGCGGGTGCGAAACATCGAACAGGCGCGCCTTTTCTTCGCGCATTTGTTCGAGCTGAATAATCTGCTGTTGCAATCTCACCTGCGATTCGAGCGTAATCTTTGTTTCCGCGGCAATATCTGCGGAACCGATTTTTTCACGATATTCATTCAAGCTCAGCATCAAGCTGTCCAAAGTCTTCCTTGCGACCGGGAGCTGTGCTTCTAAAAGTGCAAGCGTACTCTTCATGTCCGAAGAGCCGAATTCTTCGTTCAAACGCAGATAAATCGAAGTCAGGGAATCCACCACAATGACAGCCTTGTCTGGATACTGGCACTGATAAGAAACATTCAAAATGCCCGTTTTCTTTCCGACTTCCGAGATGGACAGATTCTTTACAATTTTATTGACCGCCTTGATCATCATCTTTTGGGTCACCTTGAATTTTTGACCCTGCGTTGCCTTCATCAAAGAAACCTGAATGGCGGCAGTATCCCCCATGTAAGGAACAGAGCAAAGTTTTCCCGGAGAACAAGACAAAACCTTTTTATGCAAATCATCCAACAGGGTGAACGAAACGGAATCATCGACAACCAAGAACCAAGGCTGTTTATAACGATCCGGATCCAGTACCGCAAAATTCGGGAGCTTCAAATAGCGAATGTCAATCCGGCCTTCGCGATGCAGCAAGCGATCCAGAACCCCCATAGGCCAGGCATCGTTCTGAAGGCCCAAAGAATCAATCAATTCATCCAGAACGCGACGGCTCTGCATCAATTGGATCTCGGTATCCGAAGAGCCACCGCCCACGCCAAGCAACGAACCGACATCTCCGAGCATCGCCGTTAAGGAACTGGTCTTCGACTTCACCTGCAACAAAGCGCTCGCTTCATATACAGGGCGGGTCCACTGTGCCACAAAGGCTCCTAGCACCGCAAAACAGAACACATAGACAACCACCAGAATTTTGTTTGTCCAAAGATCTTCCAAAAGCTCAAGCCATGGATTTTTTGACGGATTCGGAGTCACTTTCTTTTCATTCGCCATAAATATCGGTCCTTAAAGCTGAGAAATTTTTTCGACCCAATACGGCGTCAATTTCTCAATAAAATTCCAAGTCATCACAAACGCGCTTTCGGGACGACCATGCGGATCAGGGACATCCACTTTCAAGGACTCGCCATAGCGGAAGATTTTATCTTTGAGCCATGGATAGCGTTCCTGCAAATGGATCTTTTGAAATTTTTCCATCACCAAAATCAAGTCGGCCCACTTGAGCATATCCATTGTAACTTGCCGGGAACGATGCGAAGAAATGTCTAGCCCATGCGAAAGCGCCACCTTTTGGGCAAGCGGTTCCGCCGGCGAATCGATAACGGCACCAATTCCTGCGCTTTGAACGGAAACATCGACACCCGCCAAAGACTTACGCAAGAGGAATTCCGCTGTCGGACTTCGGCAGACATTTCCAGAGCAAAGTACAAGGATATTTTTCATTAGGGAAAAAATAATTTTTCTTGATTAGAAAGTCCAATCCAATTTGTCGAGAGTCGGATTCTTCGTGTCCTTCTCGGAAAGGAGAGGCTTAAAATCCTCGCTGACCGGCCACTGGATACCGATTTGCGGATCGTTCCACATGAGGCCGCCTTCGTCTCCCGGGGCGTAAAAGCGCGTACATTTGTAAACAAAAGTGGCTGTTTCCGAAAGAACCGCAAAGCCGTGGGCAAAGCCTTCCGGAATATAGAACTGCCTTTTGTTTTCTGCCGAAAGCGTCACTCCGACCCATTTGCCGAACGTCTTGCTCGCCTTGCGAAGATCCACGGCAACGTCAAAGACTTCCCCTTCGATGACGCGCACGAGCTTGCCCTGCGGATTCTGCTTTTGGAAGTGCAGACCGCGAAGAACTCCCTTTTTGCTGCGGGATTCGTTGTCTTGGACAAACTTCACATCGATGCCGTTTTCTGCAAATTCCTTTTCGCTGTAGGTTTCCATAAAGTAACCGCGAGCGTCGCCAAAAACGGTCGGTTCAATAATTTTAACGCCTTCAATTTCTGTATCGATAAACTTAAACTTTCCCATTTTAATTCTCCTGTTGATAGAGCTTAGAGAGATTGCCTCGCTTCGCTCGCAATGACATTCTTTTAAGTTCTAAGTCCTATCTCCATACATTTTCTCGTAATACTTTTCGTAATCACCGCTCGTGATGTTGTCCAGCCATTCCTGGTTGTCGAGGTACCAACGCACGGTTTTTTCGATGCCTTCTTCGAACTGCAACGACGGTTCCCAGCCGAGTTCCTTCTGAAGCTTGGTGGAGTCGATGGCGTAGCGGGCGTCGTGGCCCAGGCGGTCCGTCACGTACGTGATGAGGTTCAGGTCTTCACCTTCGGCGCGGCCGAGGAGCTTATCGACGGTCTTGATGACAACCTTGATGATATCGATGTTCTTCCATTCGTTGAAGCCACCGATGTTGTAAGTTTCAGCAATCTTTCCGTTGTGGAAAATCACGTCAATCGCGCGGGCGTGGTCTTCGACAAAGAGCCAGTCGCGGACGTTTTCGCCCTTACCGTAAACAGGGAGCGGCTTCTTGTGGCGGATATTGTTGATGAAAAGCGGGATGAGCTTTTCGGGGAACTGGTACGGGCCATAGTTGTTGGAGCAGTTCGTGACGATCGTCGGCATGCCGTAAGTGTCGTGGAACGCACGCACGAAGTGGTCAGAGCCAGCCTTCGATGCGGAATACGGACTGTGCGGCGTGTACTTCGTCGTTTCGTAGAAGAAGTCGTCTCCGTAGGCCAAATGGTGTTCCGAACTAGAAGCCGTAGTCGTGAACGGAGGCGTGATGCCTTCCGGATGGTTCATCTTGAGGGCGCCGTAAACTTCGTCAGTCGAAATGTGGTAGAAACGCTTGCCTTCGTACTTTTCCGGGAGGCTTTCCCAATAGAGCTTTGCCGCCTGGAGGAGGCTTAAAGTACCCATGA
>DGSB01000088.1 GCA_002390045.1 Fibrobacter sp. UBA4373 | reverse complement strand
TAAAGCTGTCCGCCTTCACCGATTCGATTACATCCGAAAGAATGAACTGGGACGAGAATGTGCGCAACTCTTCGCCGTCAAAATTCCAATGTCCATAACGGTTCTGGAAGTCATGCAGCGCATGCGCATCCCAGCTCGGGAAGTCTCCGTAAATAAATCCGATCTTGCCGTAAGAACCGTCCTTTTCACGGAGAATATCCAAAGTCCAAGCGGGAATATCTTCCGGTCCAAAGGTTTCTTCCACCTGGGCAAGCTTTCGCAAAGTGGCAATATTTGCCGAATCTTCACCGGTCGCGCGGTCAAACACACGGGCGTTCGCCAGCTCACGAATTTCTTCGATGACTTCCAAACGCGCTTCCTGGGAATCCTTTGGCGGCACAAAGGTCTTGAGCGTCAAGAAACTGCCGAGCATCGGATCTTTTTCCACAAGCAAACGGTACATGAGCGTATCGTAAAGTTTATCTAATTGCTCCGGCTTGGACCCCATCACGGCAGCAGGCGTCGAAGTTTTCGCCTTGCCGGAAGCCGTCGTCACCTTGGTCGAAATTTTATTCTTCTTTTGTGTTTTTTCCGTAGAAACACGACGCAAGTTGCGCAAATTGTGTTCAAAGTCTACATATTGGCAATAGTACAAGGAAAGCGCACCGATTACAAAACCGATAATTGCAGCCACCTTGAAGAACTTGAAAATTTTTTGTTCGCTCCAGGATTTCGGAAGCAGAGAATTCTCCGGAGCCTTCGGAATGCCACCCATGCACTTTACAAAAACAGGGAGCACGAGCACCGACGTTAGCATACTGAACAGCACGCCCGTCGAAGCGACAATTCCAAATTCATAGAAGCCGCGGAAGCTCGAAGCGAGAAGCGTGAGGAACGCCGCAATCGTCGTGAAGCTTGCCAAAATAAACGGCTTGATCATCTTCTTTTGAGCATGTTCCAGCACCTCTTCGAGAGTCGCATACTTGTGGAGGAGCTTTTGAGCAGTCCCCAAAATATGAATCGAATAGTCGATTCCAATTCCCAAAATGATCGAAGCGACAAACACCGTGAACGGATTAAACTTTCCATAGAACAATGCCGTAAAAGCGAGAGTCGGAATGCAAGCGTAAAGCACCGATGCGGTCACAAGGACCGGGCCTTTAACACTCCGGAAGAAGAATGCAGTCAGCAAAAAGATCAAAACGAGACTGATGCCAAACGAGAAAACACTGTCGTTCGCCACATCGTCCACTTCCTTCAAACCTTCGTAAGTTCCTTCCACAGTAAAACGCGTCGGAACAGGATACTTTTTGCCGTTAAAATATTGAAGAAGCGTATCGGTACGGGCCAGGATGTGGGTCACAAATTCGTAATCTGTCGAAGGCTTCAAAAGCTTTGCGTTCACCACACCGTTAAAGAGAATCTTGCCGTCAAAGTTTTCCGGATTCGGAGAGCCGATCAGGCGATTTTTCAAATGCGATGGAACCGTCGATTTGGCATTCCATTCGCCCGAACTTTTTTCTTCGGTTTTGGAAGTGTCCTTTTTAAAGAAAGAATCAAAAGCGCTCAACGCTTCATCGGGAAGTCCGAGTTCCTGCGGAATGCTTGCGTCAAACCAAACACGTTCCTTCTTTTCTTCCGGAGCGACATCGCCCAAAAGGTCCACGACAAGCGGGCCATTCTTACGCCCGATTTCCTGTTGCACATCTTCCAAATTGTCGTGCAAGGATTCCAAATGGTGCAGCGGAAGGTACAGAAGGCCATTATCCTTAAAAAACTGATTTTCGTTATCGACCTGCGTCGAAACGTAATCGCCTTCCCAATTTTTATGAATGTAATCGGCAATGGAATCTTGCAAAGCGGCGACGAGTTCCACATCTTCGCTCTGAATCGCGATCATGAACTTGTCGGTACTGCCGAATCGCTCGTAAGATTCGTTCAAAGCTTTGACACTAGGCGTATCTTCTGGAAGTAGATGCGCCAAATCGGCATCGAGTTTCAACCCCGGATAAACAAGAATCGGGAACGCAAGCAAAATCGCAAGCAGAATATAAAAAGCAAGCGCCTTATACTGGTGCTTGCAAATTAAAGGAATGTACCAATTGGAGAATCTTTCGATGAGCGACTTTTGAGTATCCATGGCGAAAATATACAAATATTCCCCTTTTCACGCCTAAAAGGGGAATATTCATTGACAAAGTAACGGATTTAAGGAATCAAAGGCGGGTTACTTGCATGCATTCGGTTCCGTCGAAAAACAGGTGCCGTATTTCCCTTTAAGGGCATCATTAAAATCCCCTCCTATCCAAACCATGATGCTTGGATCCGTTGGAACCAAATCCGACTTCCCGTGAACACCATTCTTAAATCGAATTCGAATCTGTTTGTTGTTTCCATCGTTCAGCACTTGGCTATTAAACATCTGGAAAGACCATTCTTTTGAATTAATCTGACTTGCCGAAGGCATCGAAGAGATTATACTCCCCAAGCCGACTTCGGCAAGGGCATCATAAAGCAAGCTACCTCTTTGATAAGCGGACTGATCGGTTAAATCCCCTTGGCAATAACGGATAATATTTCGCTGCTTTCCCAATTGCATTTTATATTGAAACGCAATCATCCCTGCTTTGTCATTTAAAAGATGGGTTACCGTTTTTATCGATTTATTTGTTTGCCCATTCTCGTTCCCTTTAGTCAAGAAGTTGCTCAAAGCGCCTTCTTGCACAAGGGCTTTATCAAAAGCGTCACGGATATAAAAAAGGAATGCCTGGTCATTCTTTTCTTTCGTTTTTTCAATAAGCCCAAAAAGCTTAGGAACTCCGACGCCAGCCAATATACCGATAATGACAACGACTACCATGACTTCAATCAAGGTGAATCCGGACCGACGCATCTTCCATTCACCGTATTTCTTCAAAAACGACATAAAACGCCCCCTATAGCCATTGATGATGCCTTTTTGTAAAATATACAATCAGGTAAGTGAACTTTACACGGCACTTTCAAAAAAGTGATGCACAACAACACTTTCATCACTTTGCCGGAATCATCTTATCATTTCGAAGCAAGGATCTCAGCACCTGACTAGTTCCGATAGCCCGTTTCCGCCACGCCTTCGACAAGTCATCTTGCGCCAAAGCAAACGTATAATTTTTACCAACATAGACATCATCGTTTTCAAGGCCTCCCACAAGAACGGAATCTTGGAAGCCTAGATAATAAGAGTTCTGCGTGAGGAAAATTGACGGTTGCCATGCCGGACGTGTTTGCGCCAAAAGGTCATAACCCCAGAAATGATTTTCACCCCGTACTTGCGCCAAATCCATCACAGTCGGGCCGATGTCATGCTGCGAAGCGACGTCTTCCCGCACAGTCAAGCCTTTCACGAGGTTCGTATCCGTCGAAAAAATTCCCATAAAAATGCGCGAAGCAGAAACGCCCAAAGGCTGCGGAACACGATAATCTACCGAATCTACCGGCGTATCGTGATCTCCTAAAAGAATCACAACCGTATTTTCATAGTCCGGGCGTTTGGAAAGTTCTTCAAAAAATCTTCCGAGCTGCTGATCGGTGTAACGTACAGCGGCACGGTAACGGTACATCGCATCGTCCGGTTTTGCATCAAATGCGTCTGGATAATTCTGGAACGGAATATGCGAAGCGATCGTGTTAAAGAGCAAGAACCAATTCTTGTCAGTCGGCATTTTGGAAAGGGTTTCAATGGCAAGATCTGCACCCAAGCTGTCCATAGTGCCGTGAATTTCCGGTTCCGGCGCCACACGCCAATTATCGCCATAAAAGCGTTCCACAAAAGGAAGCGTGTGGTCAAAAATCGGATTTGAAATCGTCACATAGGCGCGAGTATAATCCGTCAGATATTCCGGAAATCCCTTGAAATGGTTTGAAGCGTAAAAGCTCGGCAAATCACGATTCGGATGTGACGGGAATCCTAAATAGGTCGCCATTGTACCGCGCACAGTCGGATATCCTCCGCTAAACGCATTCTTGAACCAGATGACGCCCCCATTCGCCAGCTTCCAAATGTTCGGAGCTAAAGTCGTATCGCCTTCGAGCATCTGGTTAAAGATACGGCCCTTAAAAGATTCGCCAAAGATAAAGACGATATTGTACGGATGCTTCGCCTTAAATTCTACCGCGGAAGCCTTACGGTATCCCGGATATTCAAGACTCACCCGATTTTTAGCAAAGTCCGCCGGCAAGAAAGCGTCCATGTCTTTCACAAGTTTATCGGTAATCTTGTAATTGTCCCGAACAAATTCAAACGATTCTTCTGCCGCAATATGCAAGATGGGAGCGGTCACCGTATGCTTGCCGAGCGTAAAGCGCATATCCACCGGGAAATGAATCAGAGGGATCGTAACCGTTCCACGCGTTCCCGCCAAGAACAAAATCAGCGGAATCACCGAAAGCACAAGTCCCGAAACAAGCATCGTCACCGGGATTTTTTTCGAAAAGACGAGTTTAGTCGGCTTCCCGGCTTTTTTCAAAATGGACTTGCGAATCGTCCAGTATACGCAGAAAAAGATCGCCGCCGCCACCGTGGTAAAGAGCGCACCCAAGAACAAAATCGTTCCAGGTTCCCCGCCGAGAGTCGAAGTGGTCGTCGTATCCGAAACATTCGACCAGTGGAAATAAGTCCGCAGGTAAGAGTAGGAAAGCCTTTGATGCGTAAAGCGAAAGACTTCATAATCCACAATCGCAAAGAAGAAATAAAAGACGTAAAAGATCGAAAGGGCGCGCGGAGCCTTGGCAAACGCAAAGAGAGCCGACAAGGCAAGGATCGCGCCATAGGTCATCGTGAACTGCCAAAGCATTCTGCCCGAAAACATTTCCGTCATGGAAAGTCCAAGCGGATCCGGCAAGGCATAAAAGACAGCAAACAAGAACGTCTGCAGCACAAATGCAAACAGCGTAATTTGCACAAACGGATTTTTCAGCAGATCTAAAATTTTTTTCATACGTTCAAAATAAAATCCACAGCTTTTTCTAAGTCTTCATTCTGGCGACGGTGCACTTCCGCATAGCGAGCAAGCCCCCGGTCCGAATACTTCTTGTAAATTTCAGGATCTAACAGCTGAATCATGCGATTTTCTATTTCGCTTACCGAATACGGGTCAAAGAAAATCGCAGCATCTCCGCAAATTTCCGGAATCGAAGTCGTGCCGCTCGCCGCCACAGGAACACCGTAGCGCATCGACTGCATCGGCGGATATCCAAAACCTTCATTCAACGACGGGAACACAAAAGCATAGGCATTCTGGTGCAACAGTTCCAGTTCTTCCGTTTCCACGTAATTCAAAAGGACAAAGCGATCCCGATTTTTCACGTTATCCAAATAAACCTTCGGATTCGTCGCACCCGTAATGACAAGCTTCATGTCCAAATTCGGCTGGATCGATATTAAATCGTCAAAGGCTTTGGCCGCCCGCAGATTGTTCTTTTCCCAACGAGCGCCACTGGTGAGCAAAAAGAACTTCTTCGGCAAAACGCCGTCGGGTAATCTTCCCTTGCCTTCGACTTCCGTCATCGGGCTGTAAAACACCGGGATTTCTTTGTTCAAGAGTTCCGGGAAAAAAGCCTTTATCGATGCTCGGCTGTGTTCGCTCACGGTCATCGTCTGGACTTCGCCCTTCGCAATCCTTGCCGCGAGTGCAGCGTACTTCGGTTTGTAGAAATACTTTTTCCAGCTTTCGCGGTAACGCACGAGCGCTTCCATCTTTTGCCCGAACTTTTTGGCAAAAGAAATTCCGAGCGTGCTGTACGGCATTTCCAAGGCGCGCACGCCGTGCCAAGTAAACACAAAGCGTTTTACCTGGATTTGCCATTTGGCTTCGAGCGAATACAGAGGCGTGTAGAACGTATCGATCTGATTTTCGTCGATGATTTGCTGAGGAGTATGCTTTTGAATGTCGTGCAACGGAATTCCGTTTTCTTCACAAGCTTGGACAATCTTCGGGTCTAGATATTTTTGGCTGTCGTAAGCGCAAGAGAACTCGGCTCCGCGACGGACAAGCGCCCAAAAGATTACTTCACCATAGCTTCCGCCACCGTGAAATTTGGCACTGTGAATCGGCTGCACCGCGACCAGGTTAAAAAGCAACTTCATAAGCTACCCGAGAATCTTTCCGAGCAAAGCCAAAGGCTTCACGAGAATCGGCATCTTCTTGTACAGCCAGGCGAGAGATTTTGCAAAGGCGTAACTGCGAATGATGTATGCACCTGCAGCACCGACCTTTTTCGTCTGGTACTCAAACGCTTCCTTTGCATGCAAAATTACATCGTCATAATAAGCATTGATCGAAATGCTCTTGTCGGCATTGACCGTCACCGGAAGGTTTTTCAAGTTCGTGTAGAAATCCTTGCGCAAAATTTTCGGAAGGAACAGGTTCATGCTTTCCGGGACTTTGTGACCGCGCGTATCCACAATGCGGGAACCGAAGAAGTGCAAAACCTTTGCCGTCGGCAAAAAACGGTTTCCGTAAGCGAGCTGGCAGTTCCAACCACCCGGCATTTTCTGCGTGACATAGCCGAACTTGAAGTTCGTTTCAGCCAGACTCGCCATATCGTACGGGAAATTTTTTGAGACGCAGTAAAGCCAAAGTTCATGCCACGTTTCAAAGAACTTGCGAGCTTCGAGAGTGTCTGCGGCAAACATCACGCCACCATTAAAGATTTCGTCATTCAAGATCGGCGAAAAACCCATCATCTTCGCATTGTTCAAAACCTTCTTGCGATTGATCGCTTTCGAAAGGTTCGTGTGAAAGTCCAGCACCGCGTAGATGCCTCCGTCCCATTCTTTCGGAATCGAAAGATCCCCCACGACCGCAATGTCCGAATCCATGTAAAGAAAATCACCATCTACAACATTGCGCATCACCGTTTTCAAATAGCGGGAGCGAAGCATCGGGGTGAACTTTTCGTCCAAGGTCAAGACCTTGAGCTCATCGACCGCTTCCTTGATGACTGCACGCGGACCGGTGAGAGTTTCCGCCGTCTTGTCATCCGTCAACAGCGTCACAAAGGCGCCCGGATTATGATCGCGCAAAGATGCGATCGCCACTAAGGTCTGTTCGCAAAAGAAATCTTTTGGATTACTCGTGAGTACAAAGAGATACTTTACCATACGCCTAAAGATAAAAAAGAGATTTTTTGTTTCGCTTTGAAATTTTAAAAAGAGAAGCGAGAAAAACAAGGAAAAAATAATCTTTTTCACGATAAAGAGAAGCATAGGTCAAATAAGGCGTTTTATACATTCATTTTCATGAACGAAATTGATTTTGTAATCCTTTGGGTTGACGGCAGCGACATCGCTTGGCAGCGGGAAAAATCAAAATACTTGCCCGGTCACGATGCGGATGCCTCCGCAATGCGCTATCGCAGTTGGGACAATTTACAATACTGGTTTCGCGGTGTCGAAAAGTATGCCCCTTGGGTTCGTCAAATCCATTTTGTGACGCCCGGGCATTTTCCTTCTTGGCTCAACCAAAGCCATCCCAAATTGAAATGCGTTAACCAAAATGACTTTCTCGATCCTAAAAACATTCCCGTCTTCAATTCTAACGCTGTCGAAGTCAACATTCACCGACTCCCCGATCTTTCGGAACAATTCGTTCTCTTTTGCGACGACATGTTTATCACAAACAAAGTAAGTGAAGCGGATTTTTTTAAGGACGGTCTTCCCTGCGACCAAGCTATTCTCAACAGCTTTGTTCCTTTAGGCCTTTTCAGCTACATCGACTTCAACAACATGATTGCCATCAACAGGCATTTCAAGCTGAAAAAAGTCATGAAGGAGCATTTTTCCAAATGGTACAATCCCATTTACGGAGGGCAAAACTTTGCCAATTTCCTCTTTTCTTTCTGGAACGGCTTTGCCCGATTCGTCTACCCGCATTTGCCCGTCCCTTATTTAAAGAAATCCTTTAAAGAAGTTTGGGAAGCCGAGCCGGAATTGCTTTCTAGAACAAGCGCGGCCCGTTTCCGTTCTCGGGAAGATTGCAGCCATTTGCTCTGCCGCTATTGGCAATTTGCCACTGGAAAATTCTCGCCAGCACCGGTTCTTGGGAAAAAATTCAACGTTTATAACGACCATCGCAAAAACCTTCCGATAAGCGAAGCGATCCTCAAGCAGTCCTACAAAATGATCTGCATCAACGAATTTGAAAATCAAATCGATTTTGATGCCGAAAAGAAGGCTGTGCAAGACGCCTTTGAAAAGATCTTCCCCGAAAAGTCCAGCTTCGAGCTCTAAATCCCCTTTTTAAGACATTTCAAGCCTGAAATTCATCATTTCGTCTTTTAAAAATCGGAGACGATTCGTTCCGGTTCTATATTTAAGATAGATTTGAGGTTTGTATGAAAAGAATTCTTACCGTCGGGGTCTTTGACCTTTTGCACTTTGGGCACATGGAACTGTTCCGCAAAGCCAAGGCTCTCGGCGACCATCTAATTGTTGCCGTCCAAGACGACGAGAATGTCGTCAAATTCAAGCCGGGAACAAAGCTCACCTACAATACGGAACAGCGCTGCTACATGGTCGCTTCCATTCGCTATGTAGATGAGGTGGTGGTGTACAAGAATGCAGAAAGCATCGTCCAGGAAGTCGACTTTGACGTCTTTGCCCGAGGACCAGACCAGACAAATTCCAGTTTCCAAGCTGCCGAAAAATGGTGCGCGGCTCACCAGAAAGAAGTCGTCATTCTTCCGCGCACAGAAGGCATTTCTACATCCCTGATCAAAGAAATTCTGAGCAAAAAGCCATGAGAAAAATCGAGACGCAAGAAATTCGCGAAATCCAGATGTCCATTTTGGACAACATCGCTCAAATCTGCAAAGAAAACAATCTCAAATATTACCTGGCTTACGGTTCCTTAATCGGGTCGGTGCGTCACAAGGGTTACATTCCTTGGGATGACGACGTCGACATCGCCATGGTCCGTGAAGATTACGACAAGCTCCTGAGCATTTTAAAGGACAAGAATTCCCATAAGCCGTCATGGCTCACCGTCATCGACGACACCGCTCCCGATTACTACTACCCGTTCTCCAAGGCTATCGACAACCGCACCGAAATCAAGAGCGACCGTCATCAAGGTTACCAAGGAATCTGGGTGGACGTCTTCCCGATTGACGGTTTACCGTCTTCCATGTTCAAGGCAAAGGCTTTTATTTTCTTTTGCAGTTTTTTGCGCGTTGTCGGACTCGCCATGAGCACCGATTTTTCGTCCAAGACGCTCAGCAAGTGGACTCTTTTTTACAAGCGCTTCTTTTACGCCCTTTCCGTAATCATCGGGAAAAAACGCATTTGCCGTTTTGTGGAATGGGTCTTCCACCGTTATAAAGTCCACGACTCCAAGCTTGTCGCCATTCTTTTTTCGGGTCACAATTTTGATGCGATTTTTGAAAAAGACAAGCTTTTACCGCAAGCGGAATATCCGTTTGAAAATCGGACGTATACAAGCTTCCAAAACTATGACGCTTACCTGACGCAGCTATACGGAGACTATATGAAGCTTCCGTCCGAAGAAAAGCGGATCACGCACGATTTTAACGCTTGGTGGAAGGATTAGGCTTCGCCGTCTTTTTGTCGTAAAGCCACTGGAGTCCAAGGGCCAAAAGTGAGACCAGATAGGCAACCACTTTTTGCCAAAGACTCAATTCAAAATTTCCCACGTTCAACACAACGTAGCACGCAATCAGCACGCAGATCCAAGCGAAGCGGTTAATGAGCTTGCTCGAATAAGGCCAAAGTCCCATTTTTGCCAAGTAAACGTTATTCCAGATCATCGAAACAACATTATAGCTGAGCATCGAAAGCGCCGCCCCCACAAGTCCATAAGCCGGCACCAGAAAATATCCCGACCCGAGAGCGATTCCTAGCGAAAAAATATTCATCTTGAGGGTGTACAGGCTTTTTCCAAGACCGTTCATGATCACAATCGACATTCCCCAGAAACCAGCCAGCAAATGCACCAAAAGCAAAATGCCGAGCGTTTCCGGCTGCACAATAAAATCCTTACCGGCAATGCTTAAAATTTCATCCGGGAAGAGGATTATAAAGAATCCGATCAACAACTGAATAAAGGTGACCATCGAAACGCAATAAGAATAGACCGGCTTCAAATCCGTGCGCAAACGGTCCTTATCCATTCCGGCAACCACAGGCGTCAAAATCGGAGTAAATCCAACACGGATTGTCTGCAACGCATTCGATACGGTAACCATGATACCGTACGCTCCCGCTTTTTCCGGTCCAAGGAAAAGCATCACCATCCAAAGCCCCGAACGGATGAGGAACGAAGCGACAAACTCATTAAAGCCGAGCGGTAACGAATAAACGAGAAGCGACTTGGAAATGCGATTCGACGGCAAAAGCGGCATCTCTGGGAACTGCCTGCGAACGAGCATATAATGCAGCAAAAATCCGCAAATTTGACCGACCAAAAGTCCAAGCGGAAGTGCGTGCGGAATTCCCAAATAATGCATGGCAATCGAAGACGCCGGAGAGAGAACCGCCACAAAGAACGAATTGATAAATACCGCATTTTGCGGTTTGCGGTTTCCTTCCGATGTATTGCTAAAAATATAGGACACCGCATAAAACAGGAGCGACATCGCATACCACGGAAGCTCTTTGGAAAAATAATCCAAAAAAGAGCCTGCAAAAATAACGCCCGTACAGCAAAGCGCAACGACAGCCGTGAGCCAAAAAGATTCCATCACGCCTTCGTATGGCGCACGCCCTTTTAAGCGATTCTGCGGAAGGTACCAATAAAGGCCTTTATCCAGTCCCAAAGTAGACGAACGGGAAATCGTCAACAGAAGCGTTTGCGTCGAAACAAAAACACCAAATTCCGCAGCGCCAAAAATTCGCGCCATCACAAACGTCAAAAGCGGGCCGCAAATTTTGAGAATCGTCCCGACAATATTGATGATGACACTCTTTTTAAGAAACTTGCTATCGTCTTCTAAATTACTCATCGCCACGCAAGATAGCTTTTTTTCTTTTCACGATAAACGTTCCTCTTCTTTTAAGGTTTCCAACACCCGCTTTCATCTTTTTTATATTCAAAATTTCACCTTATCTAACTCCTACAAGCTTACTTGACATTTCTTTGGGCTATAATTACATTGAAAAAAGAAAAAAGGGAACGTTATGACTCCAGAAATGTTAACTCTTGAAGCCTTTGAAGAAGCGTCCGAAGCCGTCAAAAAAGTCACTTTAGAGACCAAGTTGATCTATTCCGACTTTTACTCGCTCCGCTCCGGAAACAAAGTCTTTTTTAAGCCCGAAAATATGCAGCTCACCGGAGCTTACAAACTCCGCGGAGCCTATTACAAAATCAGCACCCTTTCTCCAGAAGAAAGGGAAAAAGGTTTAATTACCGCTTCCGCAGGGAACCACGCTCAAGGCGTCGCCTATGCGGCCAAAGCTTATGGCGCCAAAGCGGTCATCGTGATGCCAACGACAACTCCGCTCATCAAGGTGAACCGCACCAAGTCTTACGGCGCAGAAGTCGTCTTACACGGCGACGTTTACGATGACGCCTGCGCAAAAGCTCTGGAACTTGCCCAAGAACACGGTTACACGTTCATCCATCCGTTTGACGATCTGGCTGTAGCGACAGGGCAAGGTACGATCGCTATGGAAATCTTCAAGGAGCTGCCATTAGTCGATTATATTCTCGTCCCGATCGGTGGCGGTGGGCTTGCCACAGGCGTTTCGACTCTTGCCAAGCTTTTGAACCCGAACATCAAGGTGATCGGTGTGGAACCGGAAGGCGCCGCCTGCATGCTGAGTTCCATCAAGGCGGGCAAGGTTGTTTCCTTGCCAAGCGTAAACACCATCGCTGACGGAACTGCGGTCAAAACGCCAGGATCCAAGATTTTCCCGTATGTGAGCCAGAACCTTGACGACATCATCACCGTCAAAGATGAAGAGCTCGTTCTCGCGTTCCTCGATATGGTGGAAAATCACAAGATGGTCGTGGAAAATTCGGGGCTTCTTTCCGTTGCAGCCATCAAGCATTTAAATGTCAAAGGAAAGAAAATCGTTTCCATTCTTTCGGGCGGGAACATGGATGTGATCACGATGTCCTCCGTGGTGCAGAAGGGATTAATTCTGCGAGATCGAATCTTTACCGTTGCCGTGCACCTGCCGGATCGTCCGGGAACCCTTTCCAAGGTTGCCGAAGTTGTGGCCAAAGCGAACGGCAACGTGATCAAGCTGGAACACAATCAGTTCTTTACAATTAACCGCCAGTCCGCCGTAGAACTCCAAATTACAATGGAAGCTTATGGTCCGGAGCACAAAAAGCAGATTCTAAAGCAGCTCGACGAAGAAGGTTACAAACCCCAAGTCGTGCGAACCTTGATCTAAGCCTTCTTTCGCAATTCCCGGGCGTATTCCGTTCCTTCGAGAAGACCGCCCAGGAATTCGCAGTAAGGCGTCGGAATACCGTGAACTTTTCCCAGTTCACAGATCGTGCCGCAGAAGAAAGCGTTCTCCGTTTTCCGACCCGCTTCTACATCTTGAAGCATGGAACATTTGCCTAGAGGCGTATAATTGCAGGTGATGCGAAGGTCTTCTTCCAAATGTTCTTCCGTAAGCGGGAATCCTTCCGCATTCGCCACGGCGATCACTTCACGGCCCACCTGGTACGCCATTTTCTGCATGACTGGAGAATGGAACCCGCCAAAGGTCGAACGGCAAATCGCTCCTAACGAATTAAAGACCGTATTCATCAACAGTTTTTTCCACATTTCAAAGCGAATGTTTTCCGGCACCTTGTGCGTCACATGGGCCGTTTCAAAAAGCCTCTGGATGGACTGCACCCGTTCCGAAATATGATTGTCCTTTTCGCCAAAAAGGATGATTCCTTTTGCAGCACAATCAATGACACCGCCCTTGTTGATGGATTGTAAATTCACGATAAATCCGTAGAGCGTTTTTTCTGCACCAAAAGCCTTTTCGATTTCGACTTCGGAGTGGACACCGTTCAAAAGCGAAAGAATCGCCGTCTGCGGACCGACCGCATTTTTCGCAACTTCAAGCGCTTCCGCGAGTTGCAAATTCTTGGTGGCAAAAATCACGAGGTCCACCACGGGAACTTCATCTGGCGTCACATAATGAAAGTCAATCTTTTTGCCGTTAATGAAAATTCCACTTTGGGCATAATGCGCCTTGCGCTTGGCATCCATCACGCAATAAAGTTCATTTCCAAGAATCGCCTGGAGCTGTTCCGCGACAACCGCACCGACCGCTCCCAAACCGACAACAGCCACTTTTCGAATTTCTTTCAAATTCATTCTTTAATCCTCTTCCGGACAAGTGATTTCAGCGACAGATTCAATCGTATGGTGCAGTTGATGCACAAGAGCCGTATCGGAAGCCGTATAGAACATTTCCTTGCCCACTCGCTTATACGAGATCAGGCCTGCGTTTTTCAAAAGCCTCAAATGATGCGAAACAGCTGGACTCGACATATTCACGAGTTCTGCAATATTCGTCACGCATTCTTCGGCATGGCATAACAGCCAAAAAATGCGCAAACGGGAAACATCTCCCAATTGCTTCATCGCTTCCGCCACCTGAACGGCAGCTTTTTCTGTAGGCATCCGTTTGGCAAGAATCAGTTCTTCTTCTGTAACGGGATGCTCATGGGTCAGTTTTTTTTCTTTCATAGGAGTCCGCTCCTTTCCAAAAATAACAAATTCCGACGTAAACTGATCCAAACGATTAAATAATTGCTTAATCGTCTTGCCAAAGTTCCTATGACGAATTTATATTATAAGTAGTTCGATTAAACATTTGTTTAATCGTTTCTTCAAAATGTGAAGTCAAGAGGTATCCTATGAAGAAGAGTTACAAAATCGATGTTGACTGCCCCGTCTGCGCTGGCAAAATGGAAACCGCCGCTAAAAATACGGAGGGCGTTAAAGATGCATCTGTGAACTTTATGCTGCTCAAGATGAAAGTGGAATTTGCGGAAGGTGCCGACGAAGCAGCCGTCATGACCGCTGTCCGTGCAAACTGCAAAAAAGTCGAATCCGACTGCGAAGTTTTCTTCTAAAACTTCTACTCCGCAGCGATGCGGGCATTTTCTTTTTTACATTCGAGAATGACCATGAGCAAAAAGCAAAAGAAAAATCTGATTCGAATCATCACTGCCGCCGTGATGTTAATCGCGCTGCACTTTGTGCCTATCGAAGGCTATTTGCGTTTTGCTCTGTATGTCATTCCTTATCTGATTGTCGGCTACGACGTGTTGAAGAAGGCGGCAGAAGGCATTTGGCACAAGCAGCCATTTGACGAATACCTTCTGATGGCGATCGCCACATTAGGCGCCATTTGCCTTGGGCTTTTTAAAACCGGCGATTACGTAGAAGCGATCGCGGTCATGCTTTTTTACCAGGTAGGAGAATGGTTCCAAGGCTATGCCGTGGGAAAGAGCCGTCAGAACATTGCAAAACTGATGGACATTCGCCCGGACTATGCGAACATCGAAACCGATGACGGTAAACTCGAACAAGTCGACCCGGACGATGTGGAAGTCGGCACGATTATCGTGGTGCAGCCCGGCGAAAAAGTTCCGATCGATGGCGTTGTCGTAGAAGGTTTTTCGACCCTCAACACATCTGCGCTCACCGGCGAATCCTTACCACGCGATGTGAACGAAAATGATGAAATCATTTCGGGCAGTATCAACCTGAGCGGTGTCCTAAAAGTCCGCACCACGAAAGAATTCGGAGAATCCACAGTCGCAAAAATTCTCGAACTGATCGAGGACGCGAGTTCCCAAAAATCCAAGTCCGAAAAATTTATTACCAAATTCGCCAGGGTCTACACGCCAATCGTCACCCTTTCCGCACTAGCCCTCGCCACAATTCCTTCGCTGATCCTCTTCGCAATCGGCAAGGATCCGATGTGGGCCGAATGGCTGTACCGCGCCTTGATTTTCCTCGTGATCAGTTGCCCGTGCGCTCTCGTGGTGAGCGTTCCGCTTTCGTTTTTTGCAGGAATCGGCGGGGCTTCTCGCGCAGGCGTCTTGATCAAAGGCGCCAACTACTTGGAAATTCTCGCCAAGACAAGCACCATCGTTTTTGACAAAACCGGAACCCTGACCAAGGGAAACTTCGAAGTCACCGCGATTCACCCGGAAAAGCTCGATAAAAAAGAGCTTCTACATTTAGCCGCTCACGTGGAGCGTTATTCCACGCATCCAATCGCAAACTCTTTAAGAAAGGCCTACGGCGACGAAGCCGATGGCTGCGAAGTCGATGACGTCAAAGAAATCTCTGGCCGCGGAATCCAGGCTTTTGTCAACGGGAAAATCGTCTCCGTCGGCAACAGTAAAATGATGGACGATGTTCACGCCAAATGGCATGAATGCCACCGCGTCGGAACCTGCATCCACGTCGCCATCGACGGCGAATATGCGGGCCACATCATCATTTCCGATGTGATCAAGGATCATTCCAAGCAGACGATTTCCGAGCTTCACAAACACGGCATCGATCAAACGATCATGCTGACCGGAGATACCCAGCAGGTCGCGGAAAACGTCGCCAAGACTCTTGAATTAAACCATTTTTACGCAGAGCTTCTCCCTGCAGATAAAGTTCAAAAGGTCGAAGAACTGCTGAACGCAAAAAAATCTTCTCGCGAAACCTTGGCATTTGTCGGCGACGGCATCAACGACGCGCCCGTCCTTTCAAGAGCGGACATTGGCATCGCCATGGGCGCCCTAGGTTCCGATGCTGCGATCGAAGCCGCGGACATCGTGCTGATGGATGACGATCCGTTAAAGATCGTCACCGCGATGAACGTTGCGAAAAAATGCATGCGCATTGTGCATCAGAACATTATCTTCTGCATCACGGTCAAAGTGCTTTGCCTGCTACTCGGCGCATTTGGCTTTGCCAATATGTGGATGGCCATTTTCGCAGACGTCGGCGTGATGATTATCGCCGTCCTGAATGCTGTGCGCAATCTGTGGGTAAGTAAAAAGCTTTAATAATTGCGGGCGAAATCCGCATCCATTCCAATTTGACGTTTTAAATCATCAATCGAGGCGAACTTCTGTTCCGCACGGATGAACGTGAGCAAATCCACGTCTATCATCTGGCCGTAAATGTCGGCATTAAAGTCCAGAATGTGCGCTTCCACAGCGAGCGGCAAATCTCCAATCGAAGGCTGAAGTCCAATATTGACCACAGCCCGGTGAGCAGAACCATCCTGTAAACGGACAACAGCAGCATAGGCGCCATATTTAGGAATCAATTTGAACATGCCGGTCTGCACATTCGCCGTCGGGAATCCGATCGTTCTTCCAATGCGCTTTCCCGAAACGACAATTCCATGTATGCGGTAAGGACGTCCCAAAAACGTTGTCGCACGTTCCACAGCACCCTTTTCCAAGGCATCGCGAATTCGGGACGAACTTAAAACTTCCCCATCCTTATATTTTGCCGAAATCTGAATCGCCGGAAGTTCAGGAAACGTCTGAAGGATCGCTTCAAAGTTTCCCCGGCCGGCAGCTCCAAAACGATGATCATGCCCCAGCACCAAGAACTTCACGTTCAATTTTTCAAGAATCTCGTGCTGGATAAAATCCTGGAACGGCTGTTCGGCAACTTCTCGGGAAAATGGCAGCGCGACAAAATCCAGACCGAGAGAACGTACAAAGGAACCTTTTTCTTCGGTCGTCGTTAACAGTGCCGGATGCCCCGGAATGCCAAGGACATGGCGCGTATGAGGTTCAAAAGAAATCACCGTCGGAACAAGTCCATGGGCATTCGCTTCGGTTCTTAATATTTGGAAAATCTGCTGATGTCCCAAATGACATCCGTCAAAATTTCCTACCGTCGCCGCGCGCAAAACTTCGTTCGCCATCAGTCCGATCCCAAATAAAACTTGGGAGCGAGTTTCCCATTTTCAAAAGAACAACCCGCTTTCAAGTCACCCTCTTTATCCACAGCAAGAACCATGTTCGGAGCGCCTTCTTCGATTTGAATCGGTTCTTTGTTCCACGTCATTTCACGACCCTGGCGCAAAGCTTCCACCTGTTTATCCGTCAACGTCACCACAGGGAACTTCATGCAGTCCTGCGGCTTCATCAAAGAAGCTTCGCAGAGGTCTTCCGACTTGACCGCATCCGACACGTTCAAATGCCCAATACGCGTCCGGCGAATGCCCGAAACCGCACCGACCGTGCCGAGAGCCTTCGCCATATCGCGAACGAGAGAACGGATATACGTTCCCTTAGAGCAGTCACAAGAAAATCGATAGGAACTGCGGATACGTCCCGAAGCCCCTTCCGGAGTTTCACAGGCGCCTTCAAAGCGCAAATCCCGAATCGTGATTTTGCGCGCCTTGAGTTCCACGTCGCGACCCTTGCGTTTTAAATCCGAAGCCCGTTTGCCGTTCAGCTTGATCGCACTGAAGTCCGGCGGAACCTGATCGATTTCACCGATGAACTGCGGCAAAATCTGGCGAACCGCCTCTTCCGAAATCGGATCCGTACAAGCATCCTGTTCGGCAAGTTCCCCATCCCATTCATCCGTGACAGTCGAATAGCCAAAGTGAGCGCAGAACGAATACGTTTTTTCGCCCGCTTCCACAAACGGCAAAAGACGAGTTGCCCTGCCGACAGCCGCAACAATCAAGCCGGACGCCCGCAAATCGAGCGAGCCCGCATGGCCTACACGGCGCGTCTTAAAAATTTTGCGAATAGGGAAAAGGGCGTTACACGAGGTAACACCCGCTGTTTTATCTAAAAGAATCAATCCGGAAGGAGGAAGGTTAGAGTTCACCCTGTTCCTTTAATTCTGCGAGAATTTCTTCAATATGCATCGCATGGTCGAGGCTTTCATCCAAGACGAACGAAAGCTGAGGGATCTTGCGAATCTTCAAGGCCTTGCCGAGGTATGTGCGAATAAAGCCTGCGGAATTGCGGAGTCCGATTAAGGACGCCGCCTTTTCACGATCAGAACCGAGCACCGAAATGTAGACTTTCGCATAGCTCAAATCGTTCGTGATTTCCACACGGCTAATCGTCACAAAACCGATCCGCGGATCCTTCAAGCCTTTCATCAAGAGCTTGCTGATTTCTTCGCGGAACTGTTCATCCAAACGGACGGTACGCGGCACGCGGCGGTTAGAATGGCTGTGAGAATTACGAGGCATTAAGCATCCTTCTTTTCTTCGGCAGCCTTCGCCGCAGCTTCATCGCGAGCAACGTCTGCAAGTGTACGGGCAACGGTAACTTCCTTGAAGAACATAAGAGTATCGCCTTCCTGGAGGTTATCATAACCCTTAAGACCGATACCGCATTCAAAGCCGCGGGCAACGGACTTCGCATCGTCCTTGTGACGCTTGAGCGACTGGACCACGGTAGAGCCGAGTTCGACACCGTTGCGGTAAACGCGGACGTGACTGGTGCGGTCCACTTCGCCATCGGTAACCATACAGCCGGCGATAAGACCCACTTTCGGGATCTTGAACACCTGGCGAATTTCGGCTTCGCCCACAAGTTCTTCCTTGAGGGTCGGCTTGAGCAAGCCTTCAACAGCGTTCTTAATATCTTCAATGCAGTCGTAAATCACGCGGTAATTGCGAATTTCGACGCCTTCCTTCTGAGCCATTTCGCGAACAGAAAGCGACGGCATCAAATGGAACGAAATGATAATCGCCTGAGCGGTTGTCGCAAACAAGATATCGGAATCCGTAATGGCGCCCACACCCTTGCGGATGATGTTCACCTTCACTTCTCTGTTGGTCAACTTTTCAAGAGATGCGGCAAGAGCTTCTGCAGAACCACCCACGTCAGCCTTGACGATCAAGTTGAGTTCAGAAAGCTTTCCGTCCTTCTTTTCGTTGAACTTGTTTTCGAGAGTAATGGTGCTGCGAGCGCGGAGATCGCGTTCACGTGCCGCCATACGACGCTTGGAAGCGATTTCACGTGCGGTCTTTTCGTCTTCCACCACGCTGAGTTCATCACCCGCCTGCGGAGTACCGTCAAAGCCAAGGACCTGGCACGGAGCGGAAGGACCTGCTTCCTTCATCTGCTTACCGCGATCATCGAACATTG
>DGSB01000053.1:7585-7904 GCA_002390045.1 Fibrobacter sp. UBA4373 | reverse complement strand
CATGTTCGCGGAGGCGGAGCTTTTCACGCTTCACGCCGAGATCGTTCACGAGCCATTCGAAGCAGTACTTGCGCCAGAAGTTGTACCATTCAAGTTCGGTACCCGGTTCGCAGAAGTATTCGAGTTCCATCTGTTCGAATTCGCGAGTACGGAAGATGAAGTTACCCGGAGTAATTTCGTTACGGAAAGACTTACCGATCTGGCCGACACCGAACGGAATGCGCGGGCGGACGTTGTCAACGATGTTGCGGAAGTCCACGAAGATACCCTGAGCGGTTTCCGGACGGAGATAGACCTTGTTGCCTTCGCCTTCAATCAC
>DGSB01000053.1:0-7439 GCA_002390045.1 Fibrobacter sp. UBA4373 | reverse complement strand
TTGTCCACCATCATCTGGTGAACTTCGTCAAAATTCTTGCCAGCGCAGCAGCCTTCACCGAGCTTTTCTTCGAGGAGCTGGTCAGCACGGAAACGTTCGTGGCAAGCAAGGCAGTCCACGAGCGGGTCAGAGAAGTTACCCACGTGGCCAGAAGCCTTCCAAACGCGGGGATTCAAAAGAATAGAGCTGTCGAGACCGAGCACATCGTGACGGCTGGTCACGAACTTCTTCCACCAGAGATTCTTGATGTTGCGCTTGAGTTCCACGCCATACGGACCGTAGTCCCAAGTATTGGCGAGGCCATCATAAATTTCGGAACCCGGGAAAATGAATCCGCGGCGCTTGCAGAGGGAGATGATGTCCTTGAGGGCATCCTGAACTTTCTTTGCCATGATATAATCCTTTATCGGCCGAACCCAGAGGGGCATTTCTTTGGCCGGACTAGGAACCTACCTGGATGATAGGCCCTGACGCCCCAAATATAGCAAACTGAAAATGGATTCAACGGACAGGAGCATTTCCGATAACGTTTCGTCTATCTTGAGACGTTTTATACCAAAAATTGTCAACTGTATCAATTATTTTATTTACATAGAGCTTTTACAGATAAACGACTCGCTCACAGACCCTAGGAAACTTTACATTTCAGCTAAATTTTGTATTTTGCATTTACCTATGCAAAAAACGATTTCTTTATTCACAGCAATTCTTACCACGGGAGCATTTGCCGTGGAAATGTATACTAGCGAAGAAATCGTCTCTTACAGCCCTGCTATCAGTACGATCCTTCACCACGAATTCACGACAGAAGACTCCGATTCAAGTGCATACTTTCCTTATTTGCCCGGCTACAATGCGGGTCCTGAAGAAAGCGAACCGGATGAATTTCTAGACGAAGCGTCATCCGTCGACGAAATGGAACCGACCGAAGAGGCGATTGCCGAAGCGAAACTGGACTCCATCACCATCGACATGACACAAGCGGCAATTCCTTTAGAAAGCGGTCGCATCACGTCTCCGTTCGGATTCAGACGCTATCGCATTCACAAAGGCGTCGATATCGGGCTGCACCGTGGAGATCCTATCCGTGCGGCCTTCCCAGGACGCGTTGCTCGAGTCCGTTACGAACGTCGTGGCTACGGCCGTTACATTGTCATCGAGCACGAAAACTGCGGAATCACAAGGACGGTCTACGCCCATCTTTCCAAGCAGCTCGTCAAAGTCGGCCAAACGGTCGAAGCTGGCGAAGTCATTGGACTTGGCGGCAACACAGGTCGTTCTACGGGACCGCATCTCCATTTTGAAATGCGCATCGGCGAAATTCCGCTGGACCCGACCGAATTCTTCGATTTTCCGAATCACACTTATACCCAGGATCATATCCGCCTTTCGACGGCCGTCATGGAAGAAAAATATGCCGCGGTTCAGAAAGAAGCGAGCAAGCATCGCTACCACAGGATCCGTCCGGGCGACACCCTCGGAAAAATCGCGCGCATGTACCATACAAGCATAAACCGATTGCTCCAATTGAACGGGCTCAAAAAGAACAGCGTTCTCCGTGTCGGGAAAATCATCCGCTGTTCGTAAAAAAGCTCCTGATTACGGAACAATCCGCGCTTTTTTCAGCTGCGGGATAATGACATTTTCTTCAAAAATCGGGTTAAAGGTTCCTTCGACAGTGATTCGAGAACCTTTCTTGGGAATTTTTTCACCCGCAAGCCATTCGATTTCAAAGCTAAAATTACAGCATGCCGCCGCATCGGAAAGCAACAGGACGAGATACGTTTTTCCATCGATTTCATCTTTAGCCAGCTGATAATAGCCTTTAACCCGAAAGGTTTTTCCCTTATACTCAATTGCCGTTTCGGAAATTTCATAAAGTCTGGCAAATAGCATCGTGGAATTCATTCGCGACAAATCCACGTCTGCTGCAAAGCAATGACCAACCATCCAAAGTCCGGCAGTAAGCAATAATGCTTTCCAAAAATTCATCGGACCCTCCGAAAAACGGAGCATGCCAAAAAGGCAACAAGGTTTATTCCCACAATGGTCGAACCGACGGGCGTTCCGGCAAGGATTGCGATTACAATTCCTATCGCAGTGCATAACACCGACAAGACAACCGCAAACAAAGTGACTCCCCGGAACGATTTAAAAAGTCGCATCGCGGAAACCGTCGGGAAAATAATCAAAGCCGAAACCAGAAGCGAGCCCACAAGGCGCATCGCAAAAACGATTACCGTAGCCGTCACAATCGCCGCAAACAAGTTAAAGGCTTCGACAGGAATCCCTGACGCCTTCGCGAAGGTCTCATCGAAAATGACCGCAAAAATCTGGTTATAAAATATCACAAACAAAAGGATCACCACAATCGACAGCGAAGCGCACAAAACCGTATCCAACAGGCTCAATGTCAAAATGGATGTGGAACCGAAAAGCGTCGAACACACATCCCCGCTCAAGTTCGCCTTTTTAGAAAATAAGTTCATCAGCAGATAACCCATCGCAAGGCTTCCCACCGACATCATCGCAATCGAAGCATCCCCTTTGATCAAAGAGCCGTTTCCAGACCGCAATAAAAATACCGCGCAAAGGATCGTCACCGGAAGCATCACGAGCAGATCGTCCGAAAAGTTCAGCGCCGCAGCAATCGCCATCGCGCCAAAAGCCACATGCGAAAGGCTATCGCCCAAATACGAAAAACGCCGGAACACAAGCATCACGCCTAAAAGCGATGCGCAAAGGGAAATCAAAATTCCCACCACAAACGCCCGCTGGACAAATCCGTATTGTAAATATCCGAAAAAGGTTTCAAACAAATCTGGCACGGTATTCCTCCAAGGATCCAAAAAAATTCGGTCTGCCGACATGGAGAACCCGAGTCGCATTTTCAAGGCCATCCTGAACGTCGTGCGTCACCATCACAATCGTAAGGCCAGATGCATTTAATTTTTTTAAAAGGCTGTAAAAATCTGCGGTCGCTTCCGGATCAAGACTGGCCACCGGTTCGTCTAAAAAAAGAAGCTTATCGCCTGCACATAGCGCACGAGCGAGCAAAACGCGTTGCTGTTCCCCGCCCGAAAGTTCTCGAAGGCACTTATCCGCATATTGCAAAACATTCAAGCGTTCCATATTCCGTAAGGCAATGGACCTGTCTTCTGCAGAATAAAAGGGTCTCCAGCCGCGATGGGCGTTCCGTCCAGAAAGAACCACTTCAAAAGCGGATGCCGGAAAATTTTTCGAAATCCGATTCTGTTGCGGAAGGTAACCGATTTCCTTGGATGACACATGAAAATGAATTTCACCCGAAACAGGACGAATCAAACCGAGAAGCGTTTTTAATAAAGTCGACTTTCCTGCCCCATTCGTTCCGACAATGCAAATAAAATCGCCCGAAGCGACGGAAAAATTCATTTCCGCCGCAACAGGCTTTTTACGATAGCCGACCAGCAAATTTTCGGCGCTTAAGATCATAACGCCCGCTTCAAGACTTCCAAATTCTGCTGCATCAGCATGTAATAGTTCACGCCATTCTGCAAATCCAAATCGGAAATCGATTGAATCGAATGGAGTGGCAAAATCTGTTGGTCCTTGGACTTCGTGTTATCCCGAATGGTTTCCGCAATCTTGTGGGTGCGATTTTCCAAAACGAAAATGGTCTTCAGATTCAATTCGTCGACCTTTTTTGCAAGGAACGCAATCGTCTTGAAGCTCGCTTCTGTTTCTGCCGAGCATCCGACAAAAGCTGCATAATACGAAATCTTGTAATCATCCACCAAATAACGGAACGGGAAACGATCGCCAAAAAGGATCGTCTTGCCCGGAACGATCACCTTGGCGAATTCCGCATCCAAAGCTTCCAATTTTTCACGATAGGCATTCGCATTCGCAACGATCATCTCCTTTTTTTCTGGGGATAAAGCCACGAGGGAATCCGCGATGTGTCGTACGAGAATTGACGCATTTTGAAGGGACAGCCAGACATGCTCATCCATTTCCTCACCTTCTTCATGGTGATGTTCCTCTTCCATGCCTTCGACGATTTTTTCTGCCTTGACCTTTTCGCCCAAAACCTGCATCATATTCACGACTTTGCGGTTCGGATTCTGCGGATTTTCCAAAGCTTTTTCGACCCATTCGTCGGATTCACCGCCGACATAAATGAAAAGGTCCGCCTTGGAAATTTGCAGAATATTTTCCGGGGTCGGTTCAAAACTGTGTAAGTCCACGCCCTTTTCAAGCAGCGTGATTTCAAAAAGGGAGTCGTTCCCCACGATATTTTTTACCCAGTCGTATTCCGGGAAGGTTGTCGCCACAATGGAAAGGCGCTTTTGCTGCTTCACTTGCGAATCGCAGCCGAGGAAGGCCATGGCAAAAAACGCCAAAGCCGAGAAAAGAATCCAATTCTTTTTCAAGGTAATTCTCCAAAATTTGAATGATTACGGCATCCACAGCTGAAAGTCTTTCAGCCTGCATATTCAAAACATTTCGGAAGAATTTCTAATTGTCGAGTCGAACCTTGAGCCCGACCAGCGTGAGCTTTGGAAAAAATTTCCCCGGGAAGACAACCTTCCGTACCAAGGAAAAGGCAAGCATCACCACGACCGGCAAAACCGTTCCCAGATCCGAAGAATCCAGCGTATCCTGAATCGCCTGGATAACCGCACAGGTCGCGCAGTGATCCGAATGCGAGCAGTGATGTTCCGCCTTCAAGACTGGAAACGCAAAAACGAACAAGAAGAGCGCACAGGCAAATATCGCCCAAAAACGCTTGGACGAAAGTATTTTCCAAATTTGCGAATGATTCTCATTCATTTCGGCCAAAAGATAGTAAAAAACGCAGAAAACAGCAAGAAGTCCCCAGCCGTCCAACTTGCATTAAATATTTGTTTTTTTTGTAAAACAGATATTAGATTAATCCTTAAGGGGAATTTACAAATGAAGCCAAAGAAAAGACCCATCCAGCGAAGCCTTGTCTTAGCATCCGCATTGTTCATATCCTTTATGAGCTTCATTCTGTCTATACAGTCCTATTTTTCGTTTTCCAAATCCCTTTACACACGTTATCACGAACACCTTTCGACAATCATCGGTTTTCTGGAGAGCCAAATCGATAAAGACGATCTTTTAAACTGCGTCAAATCTCGAGAACCTTCCACAAAATTCAACCAGCTTCAGCAACTCGTAAATACCATGGTCGATGAATTCGACCTATTCTACCTGTATATCGCATACCCGGGCGACACCACCATGTACAGCATCTGTTCGGGAACAAGCCGCGAAGAGCGAGAAAATGGCGAAACCGATTATGCGATTATGGAAGCCGTTCCTGGCTACACTCAGGACGTCCTCCAAAAATATCAAAGCATTATGCACGGTTCCGAGATGGTCTATTTTGAAGAGGATTCCGAATGGGGAGCCGCATATACAGCCTGCAAGCCCCTTGCGAATTCACAAGGCATTCACTACGGCCTCATCTGCGCAGACATTTCCATTCAAGAGCTGTACAAAACGATGCACCATTACGCAATCAGCAATTTTATTTTGACTATCGTTCTGGCAATTCTTTTTGGATTCCTGCTGATTGTCTGGCTCCGCCGAAACATCACAAATCCGATTCAACTTTTGGAACAGAACACGCAGCATTTTGCAAAAAAATATCACGAGAAAAACGATCCTAATGCGATAACCTTTGAACCGCCTCCCATCCACACGCATAACGAAGTCGAATCCCTTTCAAAAGCGATTACGCAAATGGCGTCGGATATTCGGATTTACATTCAAAGCATCATTTCTGCCAAAGAAGACGCCAAGACTGCAAACGAAAAAGCCGCAGACATGACATTGCTCGCCTACCGCGACACGCTCACCCATGTAGGCAGCAAAATCGCATACGAAGAAACCAAGACAATCGTCGATCAAGAAATTCAAGCCGGCAAGACTTCGGTCGCGATCGCCATGGTCGACTTGAACAACCTAAAAAAAGTCAACGACTCCTATGGACACGCCCACGGAGACAGCTATCTCTTCGGCAGCACTCAGATCATTTGTCAGATTTTCAAGCATTCCGCCATATTCCGCTACGGCGGAGATGAATTCGTGATTCTGTTCAAGGACAACAACGACTTTAAGAACCGAAAGGAGCTTGTCCAAGAAGCCCTCGAAGCCTTCCAAAAAACAGAAAACGATACCTCTAAACAACCTTGGGAGCGCTACTCCGCAGCCATCGGGCTTGCCGACTACACTCCGGGCGACGATATGGATTCCATCTTTAAGCGCGCAGACAGCGCCATGTATCAAATGAAAACAGAAATGAAAAAGCACATGAACTAAATTTGTAACATCATGCTGCCGATTCATTTTGCGCCACTCCAAGGCTTTACCGAATTTGCTTACCGCCGCGCACATGCAAAAATCGCAGGCGCCATCGATACCTATTACACGCCATTTATCCGTGAAGAAAAGGGTGTGGCCCGCGCAAAGGATCTCAAGGATCTTCTTTTCGATATTCAGGCAAAAAAGCTCGACACCTATCACGTAGTTCCCCAGATTATTTTCAAGGACATTTCGGAATTCGACATTCTGGTGCATACGTTAGAAGACCTCGGGATCCGGGAAATCGACTTGAATTTGGGATGCCCGTACCCGATGCAAACGAAATCGGGCCGGGGCTCCGGGCTCTTGCCGCACCCAGAAAAGCTCGAACCGATCTTCCTGCGGATCGGCGAACTTTCACACATTTCCTTCAGCGTCAAAATGCGGCTCGGGCTCACTTCCACCGATGAATCCCAAGCCTTAATCCCGATGTTAAACGCAGCTCCCCTGTCGCACGTAACCTTGCACCCAAGGCTAGGAATCCAGCAGTACAAGGGCGATCTTCTATTAGACGACTTCGAGCATTTTGCATCCAAATTAAAGCATCCGGTTATTTTCAACGGAGACATTACGACCGTCGAAGGAATTCGCGCAATCGAAGAAAAGTACCCAAACCTGGCAGGCATCATGATCGGCAGAGGTCTACTCACCAACCCGAACCTTGCTTTTGAATATCTAACGGGGAAAATCGAAGACCCTCTGCCCACCCTCAAAAAAATCCATGCCGAAATTTTCGCTTTTTACAGCGAGCATCTCCAAGGCGGAGACGCACAGGTTCTCGAAAAAATTCGACCCTTTTGGACTTACGCATTGCCGTCCTGCAAAAAAATCAACAAGGCAAAAAAGCTTTCCGATTATTTAAAAGCCGTCGAAGAGCTTTAGTTTTTTCAAAAAAATTGTCAAAACTTAATGTGACATTTTTTGTCACATAAAAACTTTTATATTTCCCCTGAACATTCAAAAGACGGCCCCGAAGGGCCGCCTTTCTTGTTCAGACAACATTTAAGCAACAAAAAAAAGCCCCTTCCGCAGAAGGAGCTTTTTCGTGGATGATGCAGGGGTCG
>DGSB01000048.1 GCA_002390045.1 Fibrobacter sp. UBA4373 | reverse complement strand
AACATGCCAAGGAAGAACTTTCCCATTACTCCAACGGTACTACCGACGTCGAATACGAATTCCCGTTCGGCTGGGGCGAACTCTGGGGTATTGCAAGCCGCACGAACTACGACTTGACGCAGCACCAGAACGAATCCAAGGTCAAGCAGGAATACATCGACCCGGTCCAGAACAAGCGCTACATCCCGTACGTTGTCGAACCGTCTCTCGGTGTGGAACGTTTGCTCCTCGTGCTTCTCTGCAACGCTTACGAAGTGGAAAAACTCGAAAATGACGAACGTACCGTTCTCCACTTCGATCCGAAGGTCGCTCCGGTCAAGGTCGCTGTGCTCCCGCTCGTGAAGAAGGGCCAGGTGAAGGCCAAGGCAGAAGAACTCTACCAGAAGCTCCTGAACCGCTGGAACGTGGAATACGACGAAACGCAGTCCATCGGTAAGCGCTACCGCCGTCAGGACGAACTCGGCACGCCGTTCTGCGTGACCGTCGACTTCGACACGGTGGGCGAGGGTGAATCCGATCCGGCAAAGCTCGGCTACGTGACGGTTCGCGAACGCGACTCCATGAAGCAGGAACTGGTGAAGATCGACGAACTCGAAGCTTACCTGTCCGCAAAGCTCGGTTGCTAATTGAGATGCAGAGGAAAGGGCCTTCCCTTTCCTCTGGACTCCTTTCCCTTGACGCTATGGAAAAAATCCACCAAGCGAAGCAAAAGATTTTGGACTTTCGCGAAAAAATCCAAGGTCTTTCCAAACCTCAAAAACTGCTAATCGTTATTCTTGTATTGGCGGTTCCGGCTGGGATTGCTATTGCAACCGCACTTCTTCTTTTATGGAAGGGTAAGAAGAAATAATGCACCTTTCGAAAAGACTTCCGGGGGATCTTTCAGATTCTCCTTTTTTTTCGCAACTTTCAAAATTGAAACGTTCGGTCCAAGGATATACGGACTTGACGGTTTCAAGCCCTCTCCGTACAGGTCAAGCCTTTGACTTGAATTCCGTTTTGCCGCGGACCTTGGAAAAGTTTTCTACTTGGAATCCGGATGCCTGCGGATGGGAAGAAGCCCGCAAGGCTGTGGCCAAGTATTACGCGGACCGTGGCGGGAATTTTGATGCGGAAGATATTCAGCTGACGGCGAGCACGAGCGAAGCCTATTCCATTCTTTTTAAGACGCTTTGCAATCCAGGCGATACGATTCTTACGCCGCTTCCCGGGTACCCGCTATTGGATTCTTTGGCGGCTCTTGAATTTTTGAAGACCGCCCCGTATTTTGCGGAACTCGACGGGGGAAACTGGAAGCTGGATTCCGATTCTCTGTATGCGTTCCCGCCAAATACCAAAATCTTGCTGATCGTTTCGCCAAATAATCCGACGGGTCACGTTCTTTCGAAAAAAGAGTGGACAGACGCTGTGGAATTTGCCGAACGTGAAGATTTGGCGATTGTCGTGGACGAAGTCTTTAGCGACTTTATTTATGACGGCTCGGAACGTCCGTGGAACTGGGATTCGAAAGATGTGCCTGTGTTCTTTCTCGGTGGATTTTCCAAGTCCGTGGGATCTCCGCAGCTGAAGCTCGGCTGGATCGCTTATCGGGCTGGGCGTTTGGGAACTTCTTTGAAACCGGCTCTCGAATATGTGGCGGATGCGTATTTGAGCGTCGCTTCACCCGCGTTTGCGCTTGCCGGCCCAATGCTTGCAAAGTCTCTTGAGTATGAAAAGAAAATCGAAGACCGTGCGCGAAAGAATTTGGAAATTCTCCGCAAGCGATTCCCGTCGACCGATGTGATGCCGAATGTGCAGGGTGGCTGGTACGCGGCCTTGCATTTTGAAGATGCGGACGACGAAGAACTTACCCTTCGGCTTTTGGAAAAGGCGAAAGTCCTGGTGCAGCCGGGATTCTTCTTTGACTTTGACGAAGACGGCTGGATTATTTTAAGTCTGCTTTCGGAAAACGAAACCTTTGCCGCTGCAGTAGAACGCCTTTATTTGGAAGTCGCGGAATAGATTCCGTCCCAGACTTCGCCTGCGGCGACAGGCGGATTCAATTTGTATTCCTTGCAACGATCGATGAACACCTCCGACGGGGTCGGGCGTGCGCCTGGATCCTTGATCTGCAGGTGCGGTTCCAAAAGCTTGGCTTCTTCAAAGGCAGCGATTGCTTCGTCCCATTTTTGGGCGTAGTATAACGCTTGGGCTTTTGCCCATAGGGAGACTAGAAGCTTTAATTGCCCTGCATCCGGAAAATCGGGGTGCCCGAGGACTTCGTAAACTTGGACCGCTTCGCTTTTGCCGACGACCTTGATTCGATCGATGGGGCGGACTATGAATTCTTCGCGGTAATCGGTTCTGTCGACAGGATCGTTTGTTCCGGCGAGCGTCTCTTCGGAAACGAGAATGTATGTTCCGTACTGTTTTCCGATGCTTTCTAGGCGGGAAGCCAGATTGACGGCATCTCCCATGATGGTATAGTTTTTACGGCTTTCGGAGCCCATGTTCCCCACAAGGATTTCTCCCGAGTTGATACCGATACGCGTATGCATATGGTAAACGATTTCGGGGAAAAGGATTCCTTTGGGAAGGTCCCGATTCTTGTGGTCTTTTCTGTGCTTCCAGTTTTCGCGTAGATGCTCTTGCATGCGTTGCATGGAAAGCGCGCTTACCAAAGCATGGCGACGTTGGTTCGCGATGGGCGTCGGTGCTCCGAAAAATGCGATGATCGCATCCCCTTCGTATTTGTCGAGCGTGCCCTGATTTTGATCCTTGATGATGTCGGTCATTGCGGTCAGGTAATCGTTCAGCAGATCCACCAGTTTTTTCGGATCCCCGATTTGCTCGGAAAAAGTCGAGAAGCCTTGAATGTCTGTGAAAAATGCGGTCAGGTACTTTTTTTCGCCGCCAAGTTCAGGTTCTTTTTCGCTGTTCAACATTTCATCGATTAAATCATCAGAAATATACTGCTTAAAGGATTTGTCCAAAAAGTTCTTGTCTCGGGATTCGAAATAGAACCGGACAAAAAAAGACCCGAGGAATGCGAGAATGCCTTCGATAATGTACGTGGTACAGCCGACGTAAAAACCGTGTGTGAAAAAGGAGTACGCAATCAAAATGTCGAATACAAAAAGGACGAGCAAGAATAAAAAGGCAAGGTACCAAGAGGCAAAAAGTCCAATCGCGATTGCCGCAATGGCGGTAACCAAGAAAATCATCGGATTCGGGAAGGCTTCGCGAATATAATCGTCATTTAAAATGTTTTCGATGATCGTCGCTTGCGTAATGACCGCAGGAAAGTGATCTTCGTGAGGGGCTGCATAAAAGTCGAACATCGCAGGGGCCGCGCTTCCGAGAATGAAAACTTTTCCCAGGAACGATTCCTTCGGAATTCGACCTTCGGCAACGTCGTAATAAGAGATATGCTGGAAGGTTCTTTGGCTAGAGGGAATATTGTATGCGCTCTTGAACGAAATCAGGAAATCGCCATGGGCGTCAATGGGAACTCGCTTGTTGTTTCCAAATCGAATTTCTTCTCCGGGGCCTAAACGGTTGATTTGATTGGTATCGATTGCAAAAAGATCGTCCAGAACATCGAGGGATAAAATCGAATAGTTGGAACGCCAACGCTTTTGTCGGCTGTCGTAATGAAAATCGAGGGTGGCGGAGAGCCAAAGGCTTTTCCCGTTTTGGAGGGAATCGATTTCACGTTGGAATGTCGAAATGCATTCTCTGTCGAAGTCGGTCAATTCTTCGTCATCGATATCGAAATCGCCTTCGCTTGTCTGAATAGAAATCTTTCCATTTGTATCTTTCACCGCTTGAACGGTCGACGCGATTTCTTGGAAGCTTTCTGGAATTTTTCCGTTCTCATCTGGCTGCGAAAGCAAGGAATTCTTGTTTTGCAAAATGCGACGGACCATGGGATAAGAAATCTGCGGGTAAGTTGTGCGGAGGATCCCGAGCGAGTCTCGGTAAATTCCGAAAGGTTTTCCAAGATCGATATATTCGCCCATCCGGATTTTGACCGAGTCCGGATTCGTTTTGAATAAGTGCATCACGGTGACGAGAGACATCGCTGGGAAAATTTGGCTTGAATCTCTGGGCCAGATTTCCGCATTGGGAAAGCGGTAAAGTAGGCGCATTTTGCGGAGCACTCCGTCTTCATCGGGAGTCGCGTTGACCACGCCGAAATTTTTTGCCGCATGGGAAAGCTCCGGAAATACATTGTCCAAAAGATCCTTGGATTCGACGGTTTCTAGACCGCTGACCTGATCCAGACGGAAGGTCGGCTTTGCGGCAACGTCACGCGCACGAATGTTCGTGCTCAAAGGCATCCATTGGGACTGATGTTTGTAATCGGTCCGGGAGCTGAATGTTCCGCAGACGATGACGTTTGGATTTTCGGCAATGGTTCGGACGAGGACCGAATCGTAATCGTATGCCTGCCGAATCTTATCGAAATCGTAGCGCCATTCTTTTCCTGGGTAAAGTCCGTAGAGCATTTTTTCGGCACGGATGGCGTTTCGGTTTCCAAAGTCCGCATTTTTGAAAAGAATGTCGAATGCAATGGCGGCGGCTCCGCCTTCTTCGAGTTTTTGCACTACGTTCGCGTGCATGTCTCGGGTCCATTCGTTGTAAGGACCGTATTTAGTCAAGGCGCTTTCATCGATGTCGACAATCAGGATGTCTTCCGGGCGGTCCGTGCTGACTTTGGACGCATGCTTGGAAAAGGCATCGTAAAAAATGTATTCCGTTCGAAGCGAAAGGGAATGGGGGATAAGCCAAATCAAGCTCGTCAGGATAATTCCGACGAAGAGTCCCGCTACAAGTCTTTTGATTTTTTTTGGATGCTTGAATTTCACAGGAAAAAACATAGAAAAGAAGTTTAGTGGTCAAATGGAAAAGTTTATATTTGATGCTGTATGACGGATAGCAAAAAGAAGATGGAAAAAGGTTCCAAAAAGCCAAAAAAGAAGGGAATTCCGGCGGATTCAAAGACCGTAAAGCGGATTCTTGGCGCATTGCTGATTGCGTTTGGCTTTTTTCTGCTGATCGCTTTGGTTTCTTTTATCGGAAGTGAAAATAATTGGCTTGGGCCGATTTTTGGCACTCTCTTTCCGCAGGCTGTTGTCTATGTCTTTGGAAAGTTTTCGGCGACCATTCTTTCGATTGCCTCTATTTGCTGGGGAGTATGGTTCCTGCTTGCTGGGGATTTCCCCAAGCTTTTGCGGTCGAGTGTCGGCTTTTCGGCTCTTTCGGTTCTTTGCCCAGCGATTCTCGCTTTGGCATCGACTCTTTCCGGCTCTCTTTCGCTCGAAAAAGATGCGCTTTATGGTGCCGGCGGAAGATTCGGATACTTTTTGGTGCAGAGCTTGATCTGGCCGATTTTTGGTAAGGGAAATTTCGTGTTCCCATTCGCGGTCCTCTGCGTTCTTTTGCTTGCCGTTTTCGTAATCGCTTTTGGACTGCGTCCGTCGCATTTCGCCTTCATTAAAATTCCGTTCGATAGTATTGCGGGATGGTGGGCGAGTCGCCCCAAGAGAGAGGTCTTGCCGGTTGAACCGGAAGAGGCTCCTGTCGACAAGGCTTTGGAAAAGGCGAAAGCGAAGGCTCTCAAATCCAAGCTTCCGGAATGGGATAGCGATTACACGATTTATTCCGGCAAGGCGAAACCTTTCCGCGGAATTCCCGGCTCATTTGACGGAACTCTGCCCGTGCAGCAGAGCGATACCGTGGTGCGTCAATTCTCGCCTTCTGAAGATCTTGCAGAAGAAACGGCTCCGCATCCTGGTGCATCTTTGGATAAGGGAAATACTCTCGGTGGCTATGCAAATGCTGCGGAACGCGAAATAGAAGAAAAGGAACGCTACCTGCGAGAAAACGAATGGAATATGGGTGCCTTGGAAATTCGGAACTTGCGCGATGAAATCGCTCGTTTGCGTCAGGTTCAGCAGATGAACGATTGGGAAAACAATCGCCATGGACGTCCATCGATCAAGGGTATTGTGGAACGGAACGAGGAATCGGATCGTTCTCCAGAAAATAACGTCCGGAATGGGAATCTCGAAAATGCGGTCGCAGTGGATTCCGTTAGCCCGGTAGAAAACGCTCCGTTGGAGGAAGAAAAAGCTCCGACGCTTTCTCCGACAGAAGCGGAACTCGCAAACGCTCCGGTTCAAAAGTATGATGAATATGTAATCCCGAAGGTTCCGGATATTCTCGACGAACCGCCGGAACAGAAACCGGACTATACAGCTGCTGAACTCGATGAAATCAGTCACCAGCTTGAAGAACAGCTTGAAAACTTTAAGGTCAAGGGCAAGGTCCTCGGCATTTCGACGGGTCCGATGATTACACGCTTTGAAGTGGAACCTGGTCCGGGTGTCAAAGTTTCGCGCTTTGCTTCGCTGCATGAAGATTTAGCTCTTGCGCTCAAGGCCAAGTCTATTCGCATTCTTGCCCCGATTCCAGGAAAGTCCTTGGTGGGTGTAGAGGTGCCGAACCGTAAACTGCAAACGGTTTATTGCCGCGACATTTTTGAAAGTCCGCTATTTAAGCCACAGCCCGATAAGCTGATCATTGCTCTAGGAAAGGATATTACCGGAAATCCTTACACGATGGATCTGTGCCGTGCTCCGCATATTTTGATTGCCGGTCAGACCGGTTCCGGTAAATCGGTCTGTATCAACACGCTGATGGCGAGCCTCCTTTTTAGCAAGAGTCCGGATGAACTTCGAATGATCCTGGTGGATCCGAAGGTGGTGGAACTCAAACTTTATGAAGAAATCCCGCATTTGCTCGCCCCTGTCGTGACGCAGCCGGACCAAGCGGTGAGCGCTTTGAAGTGGGCTTGCGTCGAAATGGACCGCCGTTATGAAGAACTCGCCAAGTGGAAGGTGCGCAATCTGGTCGGTTACAATGCAAAACGCAAGGAACAGCTTGAACTGATCGAAAGAGCCGAAAAGGCGCGTGCGGAATATGAAGCGGAAAAAATCGCTGCCGAAGCCGCTATCGAAAAACAGCAGGCGGAACGCGAGGCGAAAATCGCTGCAGGCGAAGATCCGGGAAACGAACCTACGATTCAGATTCCGGGACCTCCGGCCGATATGCTCATTATGCCGTCGGAACGGATGGAAAATATGCCGTACATTGTCATCGTTATCGATGAACTTGCGGATTTGATGATGGTTGCGGGGAAGGAAGTTGAAAAGTACATCGCTCGAATTGCGCAAAAGGCACGTGCCGTGGGCATTCACCTGGTCATTGCGACGCAGCGTCCTTCGGTCAATGTGATTACGGGTTTGATCAAGGCGAACCTCCCTGCGCGTATTAGCTTTAAGGTTGCTTCGCAGGTGGACTCCCGAACGGTGATGGACCGTGCCGGCGCCGAAAAACTTTTAGGCCGAGGCGACATGCTTTATCGATCGGGTGAAGATCCGGAACCTTCCCGCGTGCACGGCGGATTTTTGACCGATGAAGAAGTAGAAAAATTGGCCGATGCTTGTTCCAAGCAAAACGTGCATTACGAACGTCTGGAAACCTTTGAAATCGATGATCCGTCGGAGATGGGTGAAAACGAAGATGGGGCTCCAGGACTTGCGGGAAAAATCGATCCGCTCGCTTTGGCTGTTGCCCGCTATGGAATTGAAAGAGGCGCCCTTTCGACATCGGAAGTGCAACGTCATTTTTCTGTGGGATTCAGCCGTGCAGGTAAAATTGTCGACCAATTGGAACGATTGAATATTTGCGGGCCTAAACGTGGATCAAAACCGCGAGTGATGCTCGTTTCCGATGAAGTTTCTTTGAACGAAAGATGGCCGGAATAAAGTCCAAAGTCAGAGCTCCGCGCAACCGGACGATTACCCTTTCGGAATCGGAACGTGTCCGCTATGCCCAAAAATTGCTCGATGCGACTCAGGATGCGTCCTGTATTCGGCAAAAAAATTTTCTCTGTAAAACCATTCTTGGTGATACGCTTTCCGTTCTTCCTCAAATTCCGAGTGAAGTTGCGGATTTGATCATTGCCGATCCTCCGTACAACTTGGCGAAGAATTTCAACGGATCCCGTTTTTCGGCGATGTCCGATGCTCAATACGAAGCCTATTTGGATTCTTGGATGGGAGAAGTTGTTCGGATATTAAAGCTGGAAGGTTCGCTGTATGTCTGCGGGGATTGGAAGTCGTCTTCTGCGATTCAAAGATCGTTGCAGACGAAACTCTGCGTCTTAAATCGAATCACATGGGGACGTGAAAAAGGCCGCAGTGCATCTGCAAACTGGAAGAATGGAATGGAAGACATTTGGTTTGCGGTCAAGGATCCCAAAAAATATTTTTTTGACGTAGATGCGGTTCGTCTCCGTCGTCGCGTTATCGCTCCGTATAAATTAAACGGAGAACCCAAGGATTGGAATGACTCCGAATCGGGCAAGTTCCGTGACACGGCTCCGTCGAATTTTTGGGATGATATCAGCATTCCGTTCTGGAGTATGCCCGAAAATACAGATCACCCAACGCAGAAACCGGAAAAGCTAATCGCTAAATTGGTTCTTGCGTCTTCAAAACCGGGAGATGTGGTATTCGATCCGTTTCTGGGTAGCGGTACGACGAGCGTTGTCGCTAAAAAACTCGGTCGAAATTTTTTTGGTATCGAACAGAATCTCGAATATGCGTGCCTTTGCGAAAAAAGACTTGAAATCGCAGAGCAAGATTCTTCGATTCAAGGCTATACAGATGGGGTTTTCTGGGAACGCAATTCTCTGGGCGCCCAAAAATCCAAAAAGAATCCGTAAGCCGTACGAACCTTTCTATATTAATTTCCGATGGTTACCGCTTGTTCATACATCCTGATCATTGCTTCTGTAGTCGTTTTCGGCTACAGCCTTTCTCTGTTTCTTGATAATTTCGGTGCGTTGCAGAAGAAAGTGGCGGATTACCGGGAAATGCTTTCGGAATTCGATGAACCGGTAAGCAATACGCGGTGGGTGAATTCAATCCAAAATATTTTGCTTTTGCTGGGGTATGCGACGGTCGCCTATTTGGCAGGCTTTGCACCTTGGGTGCTCATGATGGTGGGTATCAAGTTCTCCATTTCATGCCTGCTGTCGGATCGTTTTCACCTGTTGATCTTGAGCAATCGCGAAACGGTCACCAAGCGCCTTTATCTGGTGCATAAGTTGGACGCGTTGTTGAACATTTTCCTTTGCATCTTTATGCTTTTGGCCTTTGTTCTATGAAAAAAATTCTCTGCATTTTCGTCCTCTTGATTTCGGCGTCTGTCTATGCACAGAAGTTGCCTCTTGTTGTGGGCGGAGTTGCGGAAACGGGTTATGGCATTTTGAACGATGGAACAGATGGGGCAGGCTTAAATCGAATGACCCCATTCATCGGTGCCTGGATCAATGGAATCGGCTATTGCCGTTTGGGCTATGGGATGTATAATTATTCACGGACGGATGCCGATGGAGAACTCCTCTCTGTGCGTTCCCGTGCCTTTAGTGCCACGCTGGGAGCTTCTCTTGGCGGTCCCGGAAAACCTTATTTGATTGGATCGTTTACCCGGTCGAAGCAACTTGCCAATGTAGGGGATGTAACTTGGAATGAATGGGGTGTCGGTGGAGGTGCAACTTTCCAAATCGTCTCGACGGCGGCAATCGTCACCGAACTCGAGTACCGTTGGATTCGTTCGCATTATGATCCGGTGAAGGAGTTGCGCGTGAGCGGAACCCGACTCCAATTCAATGTTGGTTTTGTTGTCTATGTCTACTAAAACTGTTGCGATTTTTGGCGGAGCCTTTGATCCGATTCATGAAGATCACGTTCGCTTGGCCAAGCTGTGTCTGGATATTCGACTTTGTGATGAACTTTGGTTTATTCCGAGCCCTGATCGGTGGGATAAAAAACTTTTTGCTTCGGCGGAAGACCGCTTGAACATGCTGGACTTGGTCATTGGTGACGACCCGCGGATTGCTGTTTCCGAAATGGAATTGCAAATGGAAGATTACCGAGGTTCCTATGTGACGATGAGCCTTCTCCGCGAAAAATATCCGGATGTGAATTTGAGGCTTCTCGTCGGAGCGGATAGCTATGTCGGCATTCCGCATTGGCGCGATCCGTTGCATTTTTACGGCACCGAGTTTAACGGCCCGCAGCTTTTGAAAGAATTCGAACTGATCGTCTTCGAACGCCGTGGGACCCCGATGCCCGATCCGCAGGAACACAAAGCGAAAGGCTATGCCGATATCTTCCTCGTAGGAGAAAAACAGGGTTTTGACGGCAAGTTCGCCAGCAGCGATATTCGCAAGGAACTCTTCTTCGGCTCGGGAAAAAAGCCTGCGGGTCTTGATCCGAAAGTCTTTGAATACATTCAAAAGAACGGTCTTTACCGCTTATGAGTCAGGTTCCCCAGACGATGTTCTTTGAAAGCGTGGTTCGGAACGAACAGCGCGGCATGACCCTTGTCGATGAACTTTCGGTACGCTTCACGTACCATTCCAAAGAAGAATGGCTACAGAAAATCGAACAGGGACTTGTGACCTTGAACGGTGTGCAGGCGACTCCCGAAATGATCGTGATGCCAAAGGACAAGGTTGTTTACCGTGTCGATAATTATACGGAACCGGAGGTGCCGACGGATTTCGAGACGCTTTACGAAGACGATGCCTTTTTGATCGTTTCCAAACCGGCGGGAATTCCTGTACATCACACGGGACACATCTTTTACAACACGTTTACCGGCGTGATCCGCCGCGCATTCAAAAATGAAGAGCTTTCGCCGATGCACCGTCTTGACCGAGATACGGGCGGCATCATGATCTTTGCTCAGGACAAGGATACGGCAAAGCGGTTTGAAAAATCTTTGGATTTGATTTTATTGCGGAAGGTTTATCTGGCTGTTGTCCGCGGGGAATTTCCCGAAGGGGAAATCACCTGTGAGCAGCCTTTGCGCGAAGATCCGAACCACTTCATCCGCATCAAGATGTTCCCGTTTGCAGATGGAAAGCCCTGTAAGACCGTATTCAAGCGGGTCGCTGTTTTCCGGGAAAAGGTTGGCGATATCGAAGCGCCTTTCTCGCTTGTCGAGGCGGAACTTTTTACCGGTCGAAAACATCAGATCCGGGCGCATCTTTCGTTTTTGGGTTATCCTGTCGTGGGCGATAAGCTTTACTCTTTTGACGGCGAATATTACAAAAAGATGGTCAGCGGAAATGGCCCTTTAACGGACGAGGATTTTAAGAATTTGGGCGCGCGGTCGCAGATGCTTTTTGCTTATCGCGCGCAGGTCCGGATTCCGGGAAAGGAACCTCACTGGTTCATTTCTCACAAATTCACTTCTGAGCTTGAGGCGGTAATTCAACGCCTCCCGCAGCCCTTACCCGACGCCGCAACTCTTGATTTAATGGCCAATAGATAGCGGCGAAAAGCGCATAACCGCAGAGCAAAACAATCCAATGGTTTAGGCCGAGGCGCGTTTCGATAAAGTGCATCTCGACGAACATGAACGGCGCTGCAATCAAGAACAGCGGAAGCTGCCTGCACTGATCGCCTAAGGAATAGCGGCTTTCGTAGCTCACAATGGAATTCATCATCGGGAAGCTTGTGCAAAAGCCTCCCATCAGTCGCTTGATCAGCATGAGCCCGCTGACGACAAAGGCAATCGCCGGCGCCTTGATGTAGACGGGGAGCGGCGTCTTGTAACGGACTCCCGGCTTGTAGGTTTGCGTCTGGAAAAGGATAATGCCGACAAGACAATCTAAAATGCACACGCCGATAAAGAAAGGCTCGCTATCGGGAATGCGGGGCATTAAAAATGTGCCGAACGTAACAAAAAAGGCGAGCCCGGCAAGGATGCTCAAGACAATAGGTACTTTGACTTTGTAATGGAGAATCCGGACAATGTGGACGTACAAAAGGCACATGAATCCGGAAATCGCATTGGCAGCCCCCATGGGAAGTCCGACCGCGATATAGGCAAAACCGCAGGGAATGGGAATTGTCGCCGTGACTGCTTTGAGTTGAGGATCTTTCAAATAGGCGCTAATCGTGCCGAGGGCTGTGACGACGATGACGAGTAACCAATCGTAAAAGGCGAAATGAAAGTTCAAGGATTCGAGCATGGCGGGCACAAATGTAGAAAAAGACGTCCAAATGTCCATTTTGCACCCTTTTTGGAGCCCGATTCCGAAAATTCAGCGATGACAATAGTGTTTTTTTATTATGTTTGATTCCACGTAGTTGCATTTTGTCTTGGTCCTGCACCAGTTGTCGCCAATTCCACTGGGTGCTTGCAGGGATACTCGGACATAAACATGTAATAGTTACGTAACACTAACAATCAAAACAAAAGGAATGGACTGCAATGGCTACCATTACGCAAGAAAAGATCAAGGAACTCACCTCTAAGTTTGGCGCAAACGAAAACGATACCGGTAACGTCCGCGTTCAGATCGCGATCCTCACCGAACGCATCAAGAATTTGACCGAACATGCTAAGACTCACAAGAAGGATCACCACTCCCTCCGCGGTCTTTCCCAGATGGTTGCTCAGCGTAAGACTCTCGTCAAGTACTTGACGAACAAGGACATCAACGCCGCTCGTCAGTTGATCAAGGATCTTGGTCTCCGCGGCTAATCTTTAAGGAAAGCTTATGGAATATAAGATGCTTGCGGCCAAGGAAATTGCGACGAAGCTCCCGGATGGGACCGACGTCGTATTTGAAACTGGCCGTCTCGCCAAGCAGGCTTCGGGCTCTGCCGTCGTCAAGGTAGGCGATGCATTTGTGCTCGCAACGGTCTGCTTCGGCCCTGAAAAGGAAGGGGACTTCTTCCCCTTGACCGTCGAATATCGCGAAAAGGCCTACGCTGCTGGTCGCCTCCCGGGTGGCTACAACAAGCGTGAAGCCGGTCGTCCGAGCGATGAAGAAATTCTCTCGGCTCGTATTATCGACCGTCCGATTCGTCCGATGTTCCCGGAAAACTTCACCCGCGAAGTGCAGGTGATCGTTAACGTTCTTTCCGCAGACAAGAAGTTTGCACCGGACGTCTTTGGCGTCTCTGCGGCTTCTCTCGCTATCGGCCTTTCCGAACTCCCGTTCGAAGAACAGGTCGCGGCTGTCCGCGTCGCCGTCATCGGCGATGAATATATCGTCAATCCGTCCTATGAACAGGTTTCTGTTGCCGATCTGGACCTCGTGGTCGCCGGTACGGAAAACTCTGTCTGCATGGTGGAAGGCGGTGCATACGAAGTATCTGAAGACACGATGATCAAGGCCATCACGACCGGTCACGAAGCCATCAAGGTACTTTGCAAGGCTCAGACTGAACTCGTTGCCCAGTTTGCAAAACAGAAGATGGTCCTCACCCCGAAGAACAAGGGTGAAGCTCACGAAAAGCTCGTTGCAACGGTCAAGGAAGTCATTTTCGACGAATTGAACGAAGCTCTCCATGCCAACATGGTGAAGACTCAGCTCTATCCGAAGATGGCGGAACTCTCCGACAAGGTTTGCGCAGACCCGAAGATCCTTGCGATCATCGGCGAAGGCGAAGACCAGGACCCGGCTCTTCTCGCAGATGCCAAGGCTATTTTCGCCGATCTCGAACGCACCACGATGCGTATGATGATCTTGGACGAAGGTCGCCGTATCGATGGCCGTAAGACCACCGAAGTGCGTCCGATCGAAATCCAGCTCGGCGTTCTCCCGAGTGCACACGGTTCTGCCGTGTTCCAGCGCGGTGAAACGCAGGCTCTCGTTACCTGCACGCTCGGCACCAAGGCCGACGAACAGCGTTACGAAACGCTCCAGGGCGAAGGCTCCAAGAGCTACATGCTCCACTACAACTTCCCGCCGTTCTGCGTGGGTGAATGCAAGAAGCTCGGTATGTCCCGCCGCGAAATCGGCCACGGTCATCTGGCGGAACGTTCTCTCAAGGCAGTGCTCCCGGTCACGGAAGACTTCCCGTATACGATTCGTATCGTGTCCGAAATCTTGGAATCCAACGGTTCTTCTTCGATGGCATCCGTCTGTGGCGGAACGCTCTCGTTGATGGATGCTGGTGTTCCTATCAAGGCTCCGGTGGCTGGCGTGGCCATGGGTCTTATCTCGGAAACGGGCCATGCAGATGATGCAAAGATCAAGATCTTGACCGACATCACCGGCACGGAAGACCACCTTGGCGATATGGACTTCAAGGTCACGGGTACTGAAGAAGGTATTACCGCGTTCCAGATGGACATCAAGATCAAGGGCATTACTCCGGAACTCATGCGCAAGGCTTTGGATCAGGCTCGCGAAGGCCGTCTCCACATTCTTGGCAAGATCAAGGAAGCAATTCCTGCTCCGCGTGATCGCTTGTCTCCGAAGGCTCCGACGATGCTCAAGATGCGCATCCCGACTTCCAAGATTCGTGATGTCATCGGCTCCGGTGGCGCTGTGATCAAGGGCATGCAGGCTCAGACCGGTTGCCAGATCAACATCGACGAATCCGGTATGATCGACATCGCTGCTCCGAACGCAAAGGCGGGCGCAGTTTGCCGTCGTATGATCGAAGAACTCACTGCGGAACCGGAACCGGGTCGCGTGTACAAGGGCAAGGTCAAGACGATTCAGCCGTTTGGCGCATTCGTCGAAATCCTCCCGGGCCGTGACGGTCTCGTGCATATCTCCGAACTTGCTGACTACCGTGTCGAAAAGGTGGAAGATATCGTGCACGTCGGTGACGAAGTCACCGTCCTCTGCTTGGGTGTCGATCCGAAGGGCAAGGTAAAGCTCTCGATCAAGGCTTTGCAGCACAAGGATCAGCCGGCAGCCGAACAGGCTCAGGGCGAAGCTCCTGTTGCTGAACAACAGCCGGAAGCCTAATCCAATTTTGGAAAAGAAAAGTCCCAGGTGAAAACCTGGGATTTTTT
>DGSB01000085.1 GCA_002390045.1 Fibrobacter sp. UBA4373 | reverse complement strand
AGGACGGTTGATTCGAGCTAGAAGATGCTGCAGAACTCGAAGAGAATGCGGAGCTGGAAGAGGATTTTGCAGAACTGGAGGACGATTTTGCGGAACTGGAAGAAGACTGTACCACCGGGACAATCGACATGCCTGTGCAACGGACGTCATCAATATAGAGATAGTTGTAAGCGGGCTGACTTCCCTTGATTTCCCATGTGAGCTTGTTGATGCGCTTCTTGGAAAGGTCTACCGGTTCTGCCCAAGGTTCCTGAGCAAGACTGCTCCAAGCGATGGTCACTGTTTTCCAGTCGCTCGAAGCGGCTTTGGTTGTTTGATGGAAACCGTAATCCAAAACGTTCGTGTCTTCTGCCTTGAAGTTGTGCGATGCGCCTTTATACTTGTAACTGATTGCGGAGCATGCCGAAAGATCGTAAGCGGTCTGGGTTTCGTTTAAGCCTACGCCGATAGCGACATACGGATCGTAAAGATTTCCACCCTTGGATAGCTTGACTCCGGTAATGCCTGCCACGTAAGCTGTAGAATTTCCTGTGGAAGATCCCGGAAGAATCACGTTATAGCCACCTTTTTTACCAGTGCCATTGCTGATTGTCGAAGCGCCGTCGTCACCGATATCGGTATAGGCGTACCATTCGCCACCGGTAAAGGCAAAGTTATCACCGTCTTCAAAGTTATCGATGTAATCGCTAGTGCCGTTTGTTTGGGAACTAGAAGAGGACTTTGCAGAGCTTGAAGAGGACTGCGGTACGGTACCGCTGCAAGCCGTATAGGATTTCGGCAAATAGGCGAAGACGTTGTTGTTGACCCATTGACCGCTTTCGGAATAGTTCCAAGCGCCGTCGGTGGTGAAATAGGAGGCTGTTTCTTTTTTGTTCGAAACGGACCAGTTGGCGCCGGAAAGCTTATGTGTCTTCATCCAGTCGTACCAGGTGGTGCTATAGCTAGGAGTAAAGCCACCGTCACCGCTAGGAGCAGAGTTGCCCCATTCAGAAACGAAAACGGAAAGTCCACCGTTCATGGCGGCTTCCGCATTCTTTCCTTCTTTTCCCGTTGTGTGTCTGTATGGATCTTCGCCTGCGTAATAATGGAATGTGTAAGCTACGTTTTTATCGGAGAGAGGCTTTGCGAGAGCAGCGTTTGTGTATTGGTCATAATACGGTGTGCCGACAAGGATCAGATTGTCTGAATATTGGCGGATCGTGTTGATGACAGCGGTTGCATAGGGATAAATGCCATCTACCCAGTAATTTCGAGCTCCGCTCAGATCAAACCAAGCCTCATTGCAGGCATTTTTCGGCTCGTTGTAAATTTCAAAAATCACATTGTCATATTTTCCCCATTTTTCTGCCATTCTGGCAAAAAAATCTTGGGCTTTTGATGTAATCTTTTCGGCGCAGTGGCTGTGAAAATCGATAATCACGTAGATGTCATTATCGATGGCGGACTGCACGACTGCATCCATCAAGTTTTGATAGTAAGTCGTTTTGCTAAAATAGTTGCCAGCACCCCAGTCCTCATCGACACCCATCGCAGCGCGGATCAACTGAATGTTCTGCTTTTCGACAAGACCAGTCACATAGGCGTCGGACCAGAAAGGCGAACCTGCGTCGCTTGCGATGCTCCAGAAAAGGCTCATCCCTTGCACCGCGACTTCATTTCCGTCAGAGACGCCTTTACAGGAACCGTAAATTCGGCCCTTGTCTTCTGAGTTGGTACCAGCAATCAGTTCGCCATAAGCGCTCACCGGGCCGATGCGACCGAACGAAAGCGTAGTAAGCCCTAAAGCGAGCACGCTTGCGCCTAAAACCTTCTTGTTAAAATGGAATCTCATTTAGACCTCACAAAGAGAATGTGGAAACACCCTTAATTTATGCCTAAAAAGTTCCGATTTCTGTAAAATGCAGTAAACAAGTGGTTCTTTTTGTTCCCAATTTGTTCTTTTGTATGTAAAGGAAACGTTACCTGCGTGATGCAAGTAACGTTCGAAAAGCGGGAATGTGAAACGGTTGAAGCGGTTGAGAGATTTTGATTATTCTTCGAAGGTTCCTTCGAAGACAAATTCAGCTGGCCCGGTCATCATGACGTGGGAATTGTCTTCGCGCCATTCGATATGGAGCGTTCCACCGAGAAGTTCAAGGTCGATTGCGCGGGAAGTTTTTCCGTTCAGAACGCAAGCGACGAGAGTCGCGCATGCGCCTGTTCCGCAGGCAAGGGTTTCTCCGGTTCCGCGTTCCCAAACGCGCATCTTGGCATGGGTGCTGTCAATGACTTCACAAAATTCGATGTTCGACTTACGCGGAAAGACTTTGTCGATTTCGTAGTCGGGACCTTTGGTGTGGACCGGAGCTTTTTTGACGCTGTCGACGAAGGTAACTGCGTGCGGATTTCCCATCGAGACACAGGTGAATTCACGACCATCCAAAAGGATTTTGTTCGTATCTGCAGAAACAGGAATTTTTACCGGTTCAAGAATCGGAGCTCCCATATCTACCGTGGCCGAAAGAAAACTTTCGCCGTTGCGGTGAATCACGATATGCTTGATGCCCGCACCGGTTTCCATGTCGAATTCATCCTTGGATTTGTGGAAGAATCGTTCCCATGCAAAACGAGCCACGCAACGGCTGGCGTTTCCGCACATTTCTGCTTCGCTGCCATCCGGATTAAACATACGCATGCGTACATCGGCTTTATCCGAAAGGCTGATCAAAACCAAGCCATCGGAACCGACTCCGAAATGCCTGTCGGAAATTTTCGGAGAAAGCTTTGTAGGGTCTTTAACCACGCTGTTTCGGTTGTCTACATAAATGTAGTCGTTACCAGCGCCTTGCATTTTCGTGAAGTGGATCATAGGAGTTTTCCTAGATGAAGTGGTCATCGATGATGCCGCTTGCTAGAACGGCATCATCTTGATAAAGTACGACGATTTGCCCCGGAGTTACAGACATTTGAGGTTCATCGAAGGTTACGAACAAATTATCGCCTTCAATTTTAAAAGAGGCGGGAGCAAGGGTTTTGCCGTGGCGAATCTTGGCCAAGGCGCGTCCTTCGTTCACATTGTCATCTAAAAGAAGACGGTTTACGTCGTGCGCTTTTAAGCTCTTGGAATAAAGTTCCGCCTTGGTTCCAAGGATGACCTGGTTCTTATGCGGGTCAATCCTTACGACAAATAACGGTTCCTTTAAGCCTCCGATGCCGAGTCCTTTGCGCTGACCGATGGTATAATAAATAATCCCGTTGTGATGTCCTAAAACGTTGCCGTTCGTATCGACGATGTCTCCGGGCTTGATATCATCCTTGTCAAAGAGAACCGAGTAATCTTCGCATTCAATGAAGTCTTGGCTTTCGTGCTGCTTGGCCACATCTTCAAAGCCGGATTCCGCGGCAAGAGCCTTGACTTCTTTCTTCGTCAGGGTTCCCAGGGGGAAGATAACATGGGAAAGCTGTTCTCTTTTTAAGCGCGAAAGAAAATACGTCTGGTCTTTGGTCCCGTCGACAGCTTTTTGCAAAAGTCTACCGTTCTCAGAAACTTGCGCATAGTGACCGGTTGCAAAAACGTCAAAGTCGAGCAGCTGATGAGCGCTGTCGATTAAGAATCCGAATTTCATTTTCTGGTTGCATTTGACGCAGGGATTCGGAGTGCGGCCGGCTTTATATTCTTTGCGGAAGTAATCGAGAACGTTTCGCTTATATTGCTCCGCGAGAGGGATGACTTCGTAGTCAATGCCAAGGCGTTTTGCGATTTGGGCAGTTTTTTCCAGTTCACGCACTTCGCCGGGGCCAAAACAGCCGCTTTGACCGTGATCCTGGATAGGGATGGTCCCATCCCAAAGGGACATGGTGACACCGACAACGGTATGACCTTGTTTCTTCAAAAGATATGCGGCCATTGTCGAATCGACGCCGCCAGAAAGTCCAACTGCGATTTTCATACCCTCAAATATAGGAAATGAGTAGGATATTCCAAAAAACTTTCTAATTTTCCCTATATGGATATTGCTAACTGGCGAACAAAAATCGATGAACTCGAGAATATTTTGATCGAGCTTTTGAATAACCGCGCCCGCTATGCGGTTGAAATTGGCAAAATTAAAAAGGAAAAGGGACTTCCTGTCTTTGACGCATCCCGGGAACAGGAAATCCTTTCCCGTGTGGCAGAAAAGGCAAAAAAGCAGGGCGGCCCTCTTTCGCCAGAATCGATGAAACATATTTTCCAGGTCATTATGACCGAAACTCGACAGGTGGAAAAGTGATGTTTTCTTTTAAGCGGATTACTTTTGTCGGCTTCGGACTTCTCGCAAGTTCGATTGCGGCGGCTTTCAAGCAGGCGAAAGAAGATGTCATTATTCGGGCTGTCAGTTCTCCGAAAACGCTAGACCGCGCCAAGGAATTGAAACTTGTCGATGAAACTTTTGGCTATGACGAATTGGACAAGTGGGTGAACGGTTCCGATATCATCCTGCTTTGTACGCCCATTTCGATCATCCTTTCGACGCTTGAAAAACTTTCCCGTTTTTCTCCGGACCATCCGATTCTCGTTTCGGATATCGGCAGTACCAAGGCGGAAATTTGTAAAACAGGAGCGGCTTTGAAGGCTCCGTTCCGCTTTGTGGGAAGTCACCCGATGGCGGGTTCGGAAAAGCGTTCTGTGGAATTCAACGATCCTTCGCTTTATGAAAACGCCTACTGGTTTGTTTGCCCGCCGAAGGGAATGCCCGAAGACGATTATAAGGCTTTGTCCGAAATTATCTCGTTCGTCGGGGCGACCCAGATCGTTTTCCCTCCGGAACATCATGACCAGACTGTCGCTTGGGTCAGCCATATGCCGCAGATGGCAAGTTCAAGCCTCGCCGCTAGTATTCCGGCGCGCCTTTTGGACAACGGATACCAGCACTTTGCAGGGCGCGCCTTCCGCGACATGACCCGCATTGCCGCATCCGGTTGGGCCATGTGGAAGGACATTGCCGAAACGAACAAGCCCGAAATCTTGCGCGCCATGGACGAATATATTGCGGGGCTAAAAGAAACTCGCGCTGCAATCGAAAAACTTCCGACCGATGAAGAAACCCTGCACAAAATTTTTAAGCAGGGAAACGACGGCCGAGCATCGCTTTTTGCTCCGGGGAAAAATTCCAGTAACAGCTTCTTCCAGTTGACTGTCCAGTTGAAGGATGAACCGGGAGCTATTCTCGCCGTGCTCGAACCGCTGGCCAAGGCGGAGCTCAACGTGCGCGACATTGAACTCATGAAGGTGCGCGAAAATGTGGCGGGAACGCTTTTGATCGCATTCAAGACGGAAGCTCAGGCGAATGCCGCTCGCGAACTTTTGCGCTATTTGAACTTTGAAGTAACGGAACGCTAATGGAAGATATCGTTTTAAATCCCGATCGCGAACTTTCGGAAGATGTGCTTGTACTCGGTCTTCTGGTAAACGGTCGCACGACTTTGGACGACTTTAAATTTTCCGAACGAATTCGCACTTTTGCAAACGAACTTCAGGAATTTGGCTTGAAGATCGAAGAAAAAGGCGCCAATACGATTTTAACCGGTGTCGGCTTCAATTATAAAGTTCCTACGCTTTTGCATATTCCGGAAAGCGACAATGCGATGTCGCTCTTGCTTGCGCTAGCTTCCAAAGATACGGAAACCCTTTTCTCGGCGACAGGATCCCGTTCGGACTTGAAACGGGCAAAAGCATTCCTTTCGGATGTTTTCGGTGTTAAGGAAGTTCAAGAATCGGAATCCGAAGCGGGAAATACGATCTCGTTCCACTTTGAATCCGTTCTTCCGTTCTTGAAGGAAACGCGTGAAGGCTGCATTCCATATTTGGCCAAAAATGCAGTTCTCGTCAATGCGCTTGTCCTTGGAAGAACCGTCGAAATGGAAGAACGCAGTCCGGTCCGCTCTTCGTTTGTCGAAATGCTTACCTACTTCGGTGCGCAAATCCAAGTGCAGACGACCGGAATGCAAGAAATGAGCGAACTAGAGCGCCGAATCGCCAAAGCCCGCGGAATTAAAACGGAACGTCGCGTGAAAACGGTGATTTCGGAAACGAAAATTTTGACGAGTCACGACTATTTCGTTCCGAGCGATCCGACGGAAGCCTGCGCCCTTGTCATTCTTTCCATCCTATCGCCAGCGTTCAAGGGTAAAAAGATTACCTTGAAGAATGTTTTGATTGCAGGAGATCGGGCCGGAGCTTTTTCCGCATTGCGTCGCATGGGCGCAAAAATCGATTTCGGAACGCGGCACGAGCGTTATGGAACAGCTTATGCGGATGTCTATTCCGTTTACGACAAGCGCTTGGCGTCAAGACGCCTTGCTGAAGATATCCTTTGCACATGCTTAGAAGAATATCCGTTTATCGCTCTTGCCGCCTGTACGGCAGACGGAGAAAGCATTCTTCGCATTCCGGACAGCCTTTCTAAGGAATTGCGCCCTCGCTGTGAAACGCTTGCTCGGAACCTGAAGCAGACAGGTGCATCAATCGGCGTATATGAAGAAGGTCTTGTGGTCCGCGGCAGGGAAGAACTCGATGCGGGACACTTTGATGCCGAAAACGATCCGGTGCTCGGGCTCATGTTCAATGCGATTGCACTTTTTTCTCAGGGCGAAACGGTCATTGAAAATTCTGGAAACATCGAAATCGTTTTCCCGGATGTGATCTACAAATTAAAAGAGATTGCTAAGTCATGAAATTTTCAAAAATCGGCATTGTTGGTTTTAAGGGAAAGAGCCCAGAACTCATCAAGGCTCTAGATGAAATTTCTGTATTTGCTGCAAAACATCGCGATATCGCATTTTATGCAGTGGAATCTCTTGCAGGGATTGCTCCTAAAGGAATCCGCATTGTTTCGGAACGAACTTTGCGCAAATGCTCGCTTTTAATCGCCATCGGCGGAGATGGCACGTTTTTAAGTTCTGCCCGTATTGCCTTGGGTGTCAATATCCCGATCCTTGGCGTCAATGCCGGGCGTGTGGGCTTTTTAACGGAAACTCCGGTAGAAAGCTTGCCGGATGCATTAAACGCGCTTCTCGTGGGCGATTATACAACCCGCAACCGCATCATGATCGATGCCAAAATCTATCACAAGCAAAAAGTCATTTGCACAGAAACGGTATTGAATGAAGTCCATATCCGCGCCCATGCTCCGGAACGTCTTGTCAATATCGACGTGCAGTACAAGGGCCGTCCGTTAACAGAATATTGGGCAGACTCCTTGCTTGTTTCGACGCCAACGGGTTCTACCGCATACAATTTGGCTGCCGGCGGGCCGATTATTTATCCGTCGACGGACGCATTCGTTCTGACGCCGGTGGCTCCGTGCAGCTTGTCTGTGCGTCCGTTAATTATTCCGACAGATGCAGAATGTCGTGTTTCTTCGATTGTGGATGCTCCGATTGAACTCGTCTTTGACGGTCGAATTGTGCATGTTCTCGAAGCGGGCGACTCGCTGGTCCTTTCCAAGAGCAAGGATGTGACGACGTTCATCCGAATGAAGAATACAGGCTTTGTGAACGCTCTCCATGGAAAGCTTGGCTGGACGGGCAAACCGAATCTTGCCGGGAAGTAATTACAGGTAAGGCTCTATCAGCGGAAGTGTCCGTGCAACGGCATCTTGGATGCTTCCCAGATTTTCGTCGGGGAACGCTTGGGACTTCGAAATTTCAAGGGCAAAATCACATCCGCGTTTTAAATTTCGGGCAATCTTTTGAAGGGGCTTTCCCTCTTCAATGCAATCCTTGAACCATTTCGCATAAAGTAAAATTTCAAGGGCGAACATATGCGGGCGATTTTGCGAGGTCAAAGATTCTCCACGGCCGTAAAAAAAGTCCACCATTTCTTTCAGGGAATAGATCCGATTGAAATAAGCGACGTTTGGCCCGGGGCAGATTTCCGGCGGAAAGGATCTGGCGTCTTCTAAGCCTAAAGCGATTAAAGCTGAATTCCCGAGCTCGTGACAAATGCAGGATTTCGCTAGGACGCGATTCTTTTCTTTGATCTTCTGGTCGAGAGGAATGTCCGACTTTTCAATTTCGCAAAGTTTCTTTTTTTGATATTCCCGGCTGGCGGTGCAAATGGGGCGGCTAGAAAATTCGGTGTTATTTTGCAAAAAACCTTTTGGGCAAAGGGATCCCGGATTTCCTTCGGCGATTCTTTTCAAACGAGCTTGTTCAGCACCGCAATTTTTTAAAAGGCTAAAAGGAACGTCCAAGGGCGAGGCGTAAGAAAGTTGGATGTCTTCGAAATTGGCTTTGGCAAGCTGGGCTCGGGTTTCGCCATCGACGAGGGTCGCTTCCGGAACTAGCAAAAAGGGAGATCCGATTCCACAGCGGTCCATTCCAAAATTTTTCACAAGCCTTTCGATTTCGCCAAAGTTCCCGATGCCGCCTTGGGCGGTCCATTTGGGAACAAACGGCACTAACCGCTTGGTGTCTAAGCCGTGAGTTTCGTAATACTTTACCACGGAACTTTGAAAATCGCAAACGAGCTTTTCTTTACTTGCCGCGACTTCCTGCAAAATGAGCGGTAAAAGTTCTCCTTCCGCAGGGAAGAGATGCCCGCCGCAATTCAAGCCGGATTCAATGCGGTATTCCGAAACTTCAAGACCTTTGCGCGCCAGGAATTTTCCTTGGATTTCCGCGGACCGAAAATCCGAAATTTTCAAAACGATCCTTTTGTCAAAGGAGCCTTCGGCATTGCGGTAAAAACACGGGAATTTTTCCATTTCGGTGAAGAGCGCTTGGTTGATGCCCGCGCTTAAAATCAAGCTTGTATTTCCGCAAAGGCTCGATTCTGCATATCCGCGGAGCGCTTCCTTGGCGTCGTCGAATCCGGGGCGGTCCAGCTTCACCATAATGTTCACGTCGATGGATCCGGGGCGCATCATTTCGGTCAAAGATTTTTCTTCGGAAAGACGCGCATCTCCTTTCGGGAGCTTAAGCATTTTCTCATAGCGCAAGCGTAGGGGATCCTGGGTCGGCAAAAGCTTGAAATAAAGATCTTTTTCGCTATCTCCCGAAAAAGGTTCGCGAAGTACCCGAGTAAAGTTTTTTTGTACCAAGGCATTCACCAAGTCCAAATAAAGCTGAATCCGCGCACTGCGCGCGTGTTCTTTGGAAGAAGGAACCTTCGTGTACGGCATCTTGGACTTTTGGGCGTAATCGAGTCCAATCCGTTCTATCAGCTTGTCGTCAACAAGTGAAATGGCGGAATCGATTCCCAGATGCGCCACGCGCAACGGAGAATCGGTCGTAAAACAGGTGCCCATGACGGGAATGTGAAAAAGATGCGACATCGGCCCTTAAACTAGTAATTTCCATTCCACAAGCCTTTCCCCAGGCGCCATTTGATTCGGATACTTCCCAAAAGATCTGTCCGCAAAATCTTTGAAGAATCTCCGGTCACCCATAAAAGCTTATGGAGCGTGCTCTTGGCCGGATGACCGTAGTGATTTTGGGCTCCGACAGAAATGACGGCAATCGATGGGGAAACTTTTTCCAAAAAGCGAAGGGACGAGCTGGTTGCAGAACCATGATGCCCTACTTGTAATAGCTCTGCGGAGAGATTCGCCGAAAGTTCTAGGAGTTCCGCCTCGCTCTGATTTTCCAAATCCCCAGTGAAGAGCGCGTAAAATTGACCGTCCGAAATCTGTAAAACGGCGCTTGCCCTATTGCCTTCCAGGGGAGCGTATTCGGTGGGCCATAAAACTTGACACTTCCATTCTCCGCAAGGAAGTGCTTTACCTCGCCCGACTTTGACTGCGGGAGTTCCAAAACGCTTGGCCAGTTTTAAAACGCTGTCCCTTAGGTATGCGCCTCCTGTGTCTGGACCGTAAAAAAGCGTATCGATAGAGATTCGGGAATCCCATTCCAAAAATCCTCCCGCATGATCCCGATGCCAATGGCTGATGAGCGCCCAATTCAAATGTTGGACGTTTCGCGCTCGAAGGGAATCGAAAAAGCCTATGGAATCGTTCCCGGCGTCGTAAAGTGCGGCCAAATTCCCGTCGTCCGTCCGGAGCAAAACGGACAATCCCTGCCCGACATCTAAAAATTCAAGAGTTGCGGAGTCGGATTCTGCGATTTCCGCTGCAAGATCTGCCCCGGAACATCCCAAAGAGAAACTTGCAATTTCCCCAAGGGCCGTAATCGAAGCTAAAAAACGTAAAAAGTGCACGGCATCTCCTCAATCATGTCCTCTATAAGACGCCGAAAGGGAATGAAATTGGAAAAAGTTTGAAAAAAGGGGGCTTTTTTAGTAAATTTACAGGTGCTATGCAGTTACCTAAATACAAAAAGAAGAAACGCATCAAGCTCAAGATTTGCCAAGAACCGGGTTGCGGTCGCGAATTTTGGGGTCACCCGATTGCTAAATACTGCCCGATTCACCGCGATATTAAAAATCGCCAGAAGCAGAAGAAAGATGTGGAGAACATCGATGCAAAGAATATCGTGTTCCGCCACAATTATACCGATGTTTTGGACTTGAAGTTCCGTTGCTGCCTGGAAGGCTGTGACAATCTGTTTGAAATCAAGGTTTTCCCGAAGCAGTTCATCTACCCGAGATTTTGCAACGAGCACCGTAATGATTTCAAGCGTGCAAACTTCATGCGATTGATGAGGCGTAAAGAACGTGAAGAATAATTCAAAATTTACCCTTTGAATTTTCTTCAAACTTTATTATATTTGCCTCGCTCATTTATGGTGGGTGTAGCTCAGATTGGTTAGAGTCCCAGATTGTGATTCTGGTTGTCGCCGGTTCGAGTCCGGTTACCCACCCTTGAAAATCCCCGTGCGAAAGCGCGGGGATTTCTCGTTTAAACGAATTTTTGAAAAATCAAAAAAAACGCACTTCAAGCGAAGTGCGTTTTCCGTTAAGAATTCTAGCGATTAAGCCTTGATAACCGTATCCTTGGCAAGGACGACGATTCCCGAAGGCGTTACGTGGAACATCTTGCTGTCGCGTTCCAAATCGTAACCGATTTCAAAGCCCGCAGGAATGTGCAGACCTTTTTCGATAATTGCCTTGCGAACCTTGGCGCCCGGCCCGATCGTCACATTCGGGAAGAGAATGGATTCTTCGACGAGAGCGTCTTTCTGAATGGATACGGCAGGGGAGAGGATGCTCTTGATGACGCGGCCTCCACCGATGACGCAACCTGCAGAAACGACGGAGTCGATCGCTGCACCCGGATGTTCCGAATCGCCGGCGCTAAAGAAACGTGCAGGCGGCTGGTTCCAGTTGTAGGTGCGGATCGGCCAGTAGTTGTTGTAAAGGTCGAACGGCGGGTTTTCCGAACAAATGTCCATGTTGGCGTCGAAGAAAGCGTCGAGGGTTCCCACGTCACGCCAGTAACCCTTGGTTTCTGCGCGTTCGCCGCGGACGATGTTCGTGTTGAAATCGTAAACGTAAACCGGATAGTTCGGATAAAGCGCCGGAATGATGTCCTTGCCAAAGTCCGTTGCGCCTTCGCTCGAATGCTTCAACAGTTCACGCACAAGGAACTTGCTCGTGAAAATGTAGTTGCCCATGCTGGCGAGGCACCAGCCCGGGCGTCCCGGCATTTGCTTGGGTTCTTTCGGCTTTTCCTGGAAGCCGATCATGCGGTTGTCGGAGTCGACTTCGATGATGCCGAATTCGCTAGCTTCTTCGACAGGCACCGGAATGGCTGCAATCGTCAAGAGTGCGGCGCGCGAAAGGTGGAAGTCGATCATCTGGTTCACGTCCATTTTGTAGATGTGGTCACCGCCGAAAATCGCGACGATGTCCGGACGTTCATCCGTGATCAGGTTGATGTTCTGGAAAATGGCGTCGGCGGTTCCTTTGTACCAATCGCTACCGGTACGCATCTGGGCGGGCACCAGGTCCACGTATTGGTCGAGGCTTGCGTTCAGGTTCCAGGCTGCAGAAATATGCTTGTTCAAGGAATCCGACTTGAACTGTGTCAGCACCTTGATCTTAAAAATGCCGGAGTTGATAAAGTTGTTCAGAACGAAGTCGATGATGCGGTATGTTCCACCAAAGTGAACTGCCGGTTTTGCACGGTCACGCGTGAGCGGTTGAAGGCGGCTACCCTGGCCGCCGGCCATAATCATGCAAAGGGTGTTCTTGTTATGTTCCCGATAAGACCAATTCATAAAGCTCCTAATTCAATGTCAGCGAGAAATACTCTCCTAATCTATCTTATTTTTCGCATTAATTTGCGATTTTTTACAGAAAAACAAAGATTTTAGGCGTCCAACTCCGACCGCGGGTTTGGGTTCCCCCTTTTTTGAGGGCAAGCCACTTTCCGAAAACTCATTTTTTTATAGATTTTAGCGCGTTCGAAAAGATCGAAACCAAACGTTAAACCAAATAGGAGTAACCTATATGAGTCTTACACTCAACGACATTAAGCACCCGAAAATCAGTACTTGGGTGAATGAAATGATCGCTATGTGCGAACCGGATGACGTTGTTGTCGTCGACGGTTCTACCGAAGAATACGATCGCCTCATGCAGAAGTGCGTCAAGGCTGGCCTCGCTACGAAGCTCGCCAAGAAGGAAAACTGCTACTTGTTCCGTTCCCTTCCGTCTGACGTGGCTCGCGTTGAATCTCGTACGTTCATCTCTTCCGTGAAGGAAGAAGATGCAGGTCCGACCA
>DGSB01000057.1 GCA_002390045.1 Fibrobacter sp. UBA4373 | reverse complement strand
GTTTATAATCAAAAAACGTCCGAGCGCAACAGGCCCGGACGCATTCATTTTCACCATCGGTAGACCAGTTAAATCCAAAGCCCACATCAAGAAGATGCGCGTGTGGTTTTCTCCACGCGATACAGGGCCAGACGACTTTGGGCCCGAAGATGCCGCGCGGTATTACGGCGACGGGAATTCCGGCTGGAACCGGTAAAACCCGAGATTTTGTCTTACCCTGAAATGCAGAATTTCAAACCCGAGGAAATCAGGTTCCTGATAATGGTTTTGCTGGTCCTTTTGGGCATTACCAACATACTGGGAATATTGATGTCTAATTTATTCTCATGACATCCATATCCCTTTATGGAATCAGGGGACATTGTTGTTTCGACATTGATTCCCTTGGCGGCCTGTTCGGCGCGAAGTTCTTCGATGCTGACGGGAACGCCTTTTCTGTAAAGGTTTCCGTCGAGACCGACAATGACATAATCCAAGCTGCCGAAGAAATCACCCATGGTCAAATCAACGTCGTCATCATTTGATTCCGAAGCAACCGATGCGGATGTTGGAATCAATCCTTTTTCTACAGAGATGGTGTCGCGTGCGATCCAGTAGCAATAAATCATCATGCATGTACAGTCATTCCAGTTTTCGGAGATGGCAAAAAGTGTATCGTAGGTCCAATAATCAGAGAGTTCCTTTTTCTGCGATTCGGTTAAGACCACGTAACGCTGTTTGGACATTGTTTCTATCTGGGATTCGTTGAGATGAATCTTTGTGGTATTGTTTCTCCATGAGTCCGATTCTCCTATTATTTCGGGCAAGGTCTCATCGTCTTGTTCAGCGAGTGTGTCTTGTGTTGCAGGGGCTTCTTGTACACTGGAACTGTCGATTGTTGCGTTGTCTGTTTTAGAGGTGTCTGTAGAAACGCTTTGGTTCGGTTCCTGTGGAGCGGCCTGTTCTGCTGTCGGCTCTGGTTTTGTTGATTCTACTTTGGGCGTATCGACTTTGCCAGGTTCATTGGTCGCCTTATTTGTAGAATCCTTGGTCCCGAAGAACTTGATTTCAGAAATGCAAAGGTCGTTCCACTTGTTGCCCGGATAAACCGAATTGATCTTGATGTAAATATGGGATGTTTTCTCTTGGCGTGTTTTCAAGTCAATTTTTTGGAAGCCGAGCGTATCTTTGAGAAAGCCTTTCCAAATAATGTTGGATGTAGTCATTCGGTTGCTGTAGATACTTACTTCTTTTGCTCGGCTATTCTGTTCGTGCCTTAATTCACTTTTCCCATAGCCATTGAACAATTCGATATGGCCCACCTTTTCGGCACTTACATGGAAGTCCAGAATGATGCTGCCGCTGTCATTAAAGGGTAATGCCCAGGTTGTTGCCGTGTCGCCGTCAATCATGTTTTCAGGATGGTATGTGTTGCCGGCTTGGGGCGTCAAGTGGCTCCCGACGCTTCCAATGGAATATATTTTTGAAACGGTGAGTTGTTCTTCTTTGCCAAGGAGTTCCAGAATGAGTTCCTGACAAGAACAAAGGCAAAATGCCAGTGTGGCGAGTAATATTTTGAATTTCACTGTAGTTCCGTTTTTAGAGGTTGGCGTTTCGACCCCATTCCTTGGCAAGAGTATCAATTTGTTTCTTTATAGCTTTTGCCTTACGCAAGAAGAGAACGTCGACATAGTTCTTGCTTCCCTTGCTGTTTTCAAATGTGAGACGCAGAGTGTAGTTCCCGCATATTGAATCAAGGACATTTTGGTAGAGTTCTGCAGAGATAAAGTCTTCCCAGTGGAATCTGCAAACAACGGGGTTCTTGAAAAATGAGAATTGTCGAATGGCGAACCAGCTCGTTGTAATGAGAAATTCGGACTTGCGTCGATTGATAAAACGGAAAACCATTCCCCAGAAAGATGTAAATGCGAAGAATAACAAGAAAATGACGATAGACATTAATATGGCGTTGAGTCCGTTGCTGTAGCGGAAGGTTAATTTTCCTAGCTCTGCAAAGAATACGTGGTTTGCACGGAAGACGATCCATGTAAGCAGGATGTCCACCGGAATGGTAATGCACAGATAAGAGAAACTGGGGAATATATGGGACAGTCGGAAGTGCCCGGTAACGAGGATGCGGTCGTCTTCTGCCAAATTGTCCTTTAAAAAGGCGAATCCCTTGCCGTCGAGAAGGTTGGAGAATCCTTCGGCTGTTTTACCGAGAATGAAAATACCCTTGGCGCTTATATAGTATATTGCGTAGCCGATGCAGTACAGAATCGTTCCGATGATGGCGATGCCGATGATTAATTCCATATTAGGAATCCTTTGGTTGATGGGGAAATTTATGTAAATATAATTTAAGATAGTTCCTTGTAGAGTTCGGCACGGGCGTAGTTCCAATAAGGAATGACCCATATTGCGGCAATGCCAGAAGTAGCGATGCACAAAAGCCACCAACCTTTAAAGCTGAAAAACAGTTTTAGCATTCGAAGGTTTTGATTTCTGGTTTTTGCCCAAAGGGTCTTGATTATTTCTAGGAGTCCCATTTCAGGATTATTCGCCAGGTGGAGCGTTAGAAGTTCAAGTGTTGCATAAGCAATAAAAAACGCGAAGCAACAAGAAAAGACTATCCCCTCGTTTTTTTGACTTTCGTACTTGTAAATATATTCTTGTTTTGTTTTTTTTGCGGTTGTGCCATGGTGGCGGTTGACGCTGATTTGCCTTCTAATATCAAAAACTTGACTTTTGTAATGGTTTGTATTATATTTGTATTTGAAAGGAGGTCTTTATGGCTACAACTGTTTTGCAGGTCCGCATGGACGAAGATTTGAAGAACGAGGCTTCTGAATTGTTTGAGAAGCTTGGTATAGATATTCCTACTGCAATTCGCATTTTCTTCAAGCGGGTCGTGAGCGAAAAAGGCATTCCGTTCGAACTTCGTGAACCGACTGCGGTTTATAATGCAGGCGTAAAGGATTCCTTATCGTCGAAACCGCAAATTGGCAATGGAGAAAAAAGCGCAAAGGCAACTCTTGCTAAAATCCAAAAGATTTTTGCCGAGAACAAGGGCTGGGCAAGCGAGCAGGAAATGATTTCTGATTTAGCTATGTTCAGACGCTTTAGGAAGAAGGGCTGATGCGCATATTGCTGGACACAAATGTCCTGATTTCAGCCTTTGTATTTGGCGGAACTGCGGGTCGACTGCTTGAAAAGCTTTTCGATGGCGACTTTGATTTGCTTATTTCGGACTACGTAGATAAAGAATTCTGCGCGAAGATAAAAGAAAAGTGGCCTACCAAATTTGGCGAAGTGTATTCTTTGTATAAAGAACTTCCTTTTGTCTTTTGTGAAAGTTCTAGCATGAGAGAAGGCTCTCTGCGAGATCCTAAAGATATACCGGTGTTGAGCGACGCCTTATTTCATCAAGTCGATGTGATTCTCAGCGGAGATAAAGATTTCCTAGAAGCGGACTTAGAATATCCTCTTGTACTTTCTCCGGCGATGATGCTCGAGTTTTTGGAAAGATAAAAGAAAATACTATTGAACAAAAATCCCCCAGCGATGCCGAGGGATTTTTTTAAAGGCGATGCCGGCGGAATCCGGCATGAAACTCTCGATTAATATCTGTAGTGATCTGCCTTGTACGGGCCTTCGACCGGCACGCCGATGTAGTCGGCCTGTGCCTTGGTGAGGGTCGTCAGGTGAACGCCGAGCTTTTCGAGGTGGAGGCGTGCGACCTTTTCGTCGAGGATCTTCGGGAGCGTATAGACGACGCCGCTTTCGTACTGGATGCCGGCGACAGTCTGCTTGCCCTGGGCGTTGAGCCAGAGGTCGATCTGTGCGATGGTCTGGTTCGTGAAGCTTGCGCTCATCACGAAGCTCGGGTGACCAGTAGCGCAGCCGAGGTTGAGGAGGCGGCCTTCGGCGAGCACGAGGATGCTGTGGCCGTCGGGGAAAATCCATTCGTCGTACTGCGGCTTGATTTCGTTACGCTTGATGCCCGGAATCTTCTTGAGGCCGGCCATGTCGATTTCGTTGTCGAAGTGGCCGATGTTGCCGACGATGGCGCGGTGCTTCATCTTGCTCATCTGCGCGGCGGAGATGATACCGGTGTTACCGGTGGTGGTCACGAAGATGTCGGCGTAGCCAACGACTTCATCGAGAGTCTTGACTTCGTAACCTTCCATGGCAGCCTGGAGTGCGCAAATCGGGTCGATTTCGGTAATGATCACGCGAGCGCCCTGACCGCGAAGCGACTGAGCGCAACCCTTACCCACATCGCCATAGCCGCACACGACCGCGACCTTACCGGCCATCATCACGTCAGAAGCACGGTTAATGCCGTCGATAAGGGAGTGGCGGCAACCGTAGAGGTTGTCGAACTTGGACTTGGTCACGGAATCGTTCACGTTGATTGCCGGGAACTTCAGGCGGCCAGCCTGAGCCATCTGGTACAAGCGATGCACGCCGGTAGTCGTTTCTTCGGAAACGCCCTTCAAAGCTTCGCGGGCACGGGTCCACTGCTTTGGATCCTTTTCAAAAATCTTGCGGCAGGTGGCAAGGAACACGCCCCATTCTTCACTGTCGGTAGCCGGGTTGAATTCCGGAACCTTGCCGGCGTCTTCGAATTCGGCACCGCAGGTCACAAGCATGGTGGCGTCGCCGCCGTCATCCACAATCAGGTCTGCGGTCTTGCCGTCGGGCCATACGAGGGCGCGGGCGGTGTTTTCCCAATATTCTTCGAGGGTTTCGCCCTTCCAGGCGAAAACAGGCACACCCTGCGGATTGCTGACGCTACCGTTCTTGCCGACGACGACCGCTGCAGCGGCATTGTCCTGCGTGCTGAAAATGTTGCAAGAGACCCAGCGCACGTCTGCACCGAGGTCCACGAGCGTTTCGATCAAAATAGCGGTCTGCACCGTCATGTGGAGGCTACCCATGATGCGGGCGCCAGCGAGAGGCTTTTTACCAGCATATTCCTTGCGGAGAGCCATGAGGCCCGGCATTTCGGTTTCGGCAAGATCGAGTTCCTTGCGGCCTTCGATCGCTAGATTGATATCTTTAATTTTATATTCCATAATATCCTCGTGGATGGTCTTCAAAAAATCTTATGCATAAATATAAAAAAACGCATAAACTTTTTCAACAAGCCTCAAACGATTCCATTTTTCCGGATTTTTTCACAAATTCACATTTTTAACAATTTATCCACAAGCAATCCACCCCGTTGTGTAGAGGTGGGCCGGAGACTTCCCTTGTGAAATTTCGAAATATTGTTATTTTTGGGACTCCAAAAAAGTTTTTTCAATGGTAACGTGTTGTTACCTAAAGGTTTAGAACTATGAAAAGAACATTCCAGCCGCACAACCGCAAGCGTCACAATACTCATGGCTTCCGCGCTCGTATGGAAGACCGTTGGGGCCGTGCTGTTCTCAGCCGCCGCCGCGCCAAGGGCCGTAAGCGTCTCACGGTCAGTGACACCATCTATAAGAAGTAAGGCTAGGTATTCCCAGTCTTCGCTCTTTTAGACTCGAGTCCGAGTCCGATTATCGACAAATCGCCCACCACGGAAAACGAGTTCATTCACCATCTTTGATGATGCAATGGATCGAAAGCCCGGATGGGGTTTGTCGTTTTTGTTTTTTGGCACGAAAAAAAAATGGTAGTGCCGTTTACAGGAACCGTTGCCGTCGTATTTTACGCCCGATCTTCTTCGAGAAGGCGCGTTCTGTTCCTGCGCCCGTTTGGGCAATGATTATCGTCAAAGACAAAGAAGGGGAAATGACTTCGGAGCGCATGCATCGCAGTGCCGAGAAGCTCTTTGAAAAAATGGGCTGGCTATGAGCATCAAGCGCGCCCTGGAAGAAGCCCTCATCTTCCCCATCCGTATTTACCGAAAAGTCCATCCGTATTTTTTCCACGGAGTCTGCAGATTCACGCCGACGTGTTCTGAGTACGCGATCGAAGCAATTCGCGTGCACGGAATCTTCAAAGGTTTCTATCTTGCTGCTTTTCGTATATTACGTTGCAATCCCTTTTGCCGGGGAGGTTACGACCCGGTCCCGCCAAAGAAAGAATAACTATGAAAATGAAACCCAGCACTCTTATCGGTCTCATCCTCCTAGTCGGCCTTTTCGTATGGTCGATGACGATGTCCACCAGCCGCGCCGAAGAACAGGCAGCCGCACAAAGAGCGAAGGCAGAAACGGCCCAAACGCAAAAGGCTCGTTCCGGTTCGCTGAAAGTCCCAGAACTTTCGCCGCTCGATTCTGCAAAGCTTGCTCCGGCCACGCTCGCTCCGGCAGCGAACAAGCCTGCTGAAGTCGCCATCGCCGATTCCGCAAAGGATTCGACAAAAGTCGCCCAAGCTCCGAAGCCGATCGAACGCAAAAAGGTGACCGTCGAAAACGATCACTTTTCCGTGGTCTTCGACAATCTCGGCGGTAAAATTTCGAGCATCGTCGTCAAAGCTCTCCCGGATTCCGCAGGCAACTTCCCGGAAATCATTTCCGATACGTCCAAAGGCGCCCTCGGTTTAAAGATTGACGGAGTGGACCTTTCCAATCAGCTCTTTGCTCTTCCGGAAAACACACCGGACAAGATTCTCGTCGACAGTGACAAATCCCTCGCATTCACCTTCAGCGATCCGAACGGTAACAAGGTCATTCGCGTTTACAGCTTCACCAAGGAAGGCGTTTCGATCCAGCAGTCGGTGAAGTTCGAAGGTTTCCGCCCGAACGATTACGAAATCATCTGGGACGGCGGTATGAAGGAAACGGAAGCATTCCCGAAGGGCAGAAGCTTTGGCGGGGGCGCTTACTTCTTCAGTGAAGTGATCTTTAACGACATGTACAGCGTGGAACGCGAAACGGTCCGCGACAAGGAAAAGTTCAACGAAAAAGACGGTAAGATCCTTTGGGCCGGTATGCGCCGCAAGTATGTGGCAGCGGTCATCAAATATCCGGAAGCTTCCGAAGCGACCCTTTCCGCAGAGCACTTCGACACGAACGAAGAAAATGCGAAGGATCCGGGAACCTACCGCATTAAGCTTTCCGATTACATGAATGACAATGCGACAATCGACTTCGACTTTATGATTCTTCCGCTCAACTGGAGCGAAATCAAGAGCTTCGATCTCGGATTCGAAAAGATTATCGTGAGCGGTTGGACATGGTGCGGTGCCGACGTCTGGTTCGTCGCCATCTGCGGATTCCTCCTCTGGCTCCTCAAGTTCTTCTACTCGATTATTCCGAACTACGGCGTGGGCATTATCCTCTTGACGATCGTCGTCCGTTCCATTACGACACCGCTCACCTTAAAGCAGCTCCGCTCCACTCGCGGCATGAGCAAGCTTAAACCGCAGCTCGACGAAATCAATGTGAAGTACCGTAGCGATCCGCAGAAGAAGCAGGCCGCGATTATGGAACTGTATGCAAAGAACGGCGTAAACCCGATGGCATCTTGCACAGGCGGATGTCTCCCGATGCTCATCCAGATGCCGGTGTTCTTCGGTCTCTTCATGGTGTTCGGTCGCGCGATTGAACTTCGCGGTCAGCCGTTCATGGGCTGGATTACAGACCTTTCTCGCTCCGACGTGATTTGGAACGGCATCACGATTCCGTTCGTAATGCCGGACGGTATTGCGATTCTCCCGATCGTGATGGTGTTTACGACTTACTTCCAGACAAAGCAGTCCATGGCTTCGATGACGGATCCTGCCCAGCAGAAGATGATGGTCTGGATGATGCCGATCATGATGTTCCTCTTCAGCGCCGTGATGCCGTCGGGCCTTGTGCTCTACTGGATCGTTTCGAACCTCTGGGGCATTGGACAGTACGCTCTCGTGAACCGTTCCCGCCGTATGGAAGAACAGGGTTCGACCAAGCTCAAGGGCAAAAAAGTCCAAGACGCTGTCATTGTGAAGAAGAAGTAATTCTCCCTTCTTTGAAAACTCGGACTGGCTTTTCGCCAGTCCTTTTTTTTATTTATAAATAGGACATCAACCGACGAGGATCCCATGAATTTGAACTGGAAAGAATCCGAAAATAAAATCTGGGCAGAAGACGAAAACGGCAAAACGCTTGCCGTCATTGATTTTCCAAGCATCGGAGAAAACCTTGTCGAAATTACCCATACCGAAGTGGATCCCTCCTTGCGCGGTCAGGGTATCGCCGAAAAGCTTACCGTTTCTGCGGCCAAAAAAATCCAGGACAGCGGAAAAAAAGCGGTCCTTACCTGCTCTTACGCAATCCGCTGGTTTAGCCGTCACAAGGAATTCGAAGGAATCCTTGCCGACCCTCAGAAGGAAGACGAAAAAGCGGCGAACCTTGGCGGGCCCGCCTGCGGAATCAAACGGTCCTAATTTTTAAAATCAAAGTTCCCTGCGACGCCATCTGTGACGAAGCTTTTTCGCTCTCCAGATGACGCGTCCTAAAAGATCTTCCCGCTTGGCATGGATAAGCCCGAGGAAAAGATAAAAGACGGAAAGTTCAAAAAGCCAAATCAGGTTGTGTGAAACTTCCTGGAAATTCGCCCCGATATTCTGAATCGAAAGCCACGCAGGAATCGCATAGGTTGACGGAATAAAGGCCGCGATCATTTGAATTGCACGAGGCATATTCCCCGACGGCCAGCTAAATCCCGAAGCAAACACCACAAAAATCGGTACGCTTGCGAACACCAGCAGCGCCGTTTCTCGATGTCTAAAAAATTGAGCAATCCACATTCCCATATTCACTACGGCACCAAAAAAGAGCAAGCCAAACAACAGGACAAGGCCAATGTTTCCGCGGTCCGGGAATCCAAACACGTGGTAAATCACAAACTTAAAGAAGAAAAGCGCCACCAAATAATGCAAAATATAAGCGAGAGAACGTCCAAAGTAACGGATCAAAAGCGGAGCGCCTTCCGTTTCATCGTTATCCTTAAAAACTTTGAAATGGCGATTCTTACGCGGGCCGCCCATCACTCCCACAGCCACCAAAAGCGTCTGCTGCAAAATAATCATCAGCACGGCACTCACCGCATAAATTCCATAGCCGCCCGAGGCGTTGAACATTCTAAAGAACCGCGTCGGAATCGGATCCCGAATCGCCATCGCCTCTGAAAGGGAATGCCCCTGCATCACAATGCGCTTTACCTGCGTCGTCGCGCCGACCGACATCGCTGCAGTCGTAAAGGCGGTCGCCACATTTCCGTACAGCAGAATAAATCCACCATGGCAGTAAATGCCGACAGAAGCATTCTGCCCCTTGCGAAGATCCGCTTCCAAGCCTTGCGGAATTTTCATGTAGCCATAAATCTTTTCGTCCGCCAAAGCCTGCTGCGCTTCCAGTTCATTTTCATAAACGGCAACAATCGTATCTTCCTGCATTGCAGAAGCCGCACGAATAATCTGGTGCGACATCGCGGAATGATCCAAATCCACAATGGCAGCAGGCGCTTTATTTGCCACCTGATTTTTATAGGGATATGGATAGTAAAACGCATAAAAGACAACGCCAAAGAAAACGATCAGCATCACCGCAGGATCTTTCGCAAAGGCTTTCCATTCGGTAAGCGTTACCTTAAAAAGAAGGTCTATCATGCGGAACATCATTCAGCCTCCTCTTTTTTCACGCAACGCGGTAAACGCGCTCCCAATGTAAAAATGGCGACTAGCGACCAGAACACAAAAAAGATCGCGAGGATTTCAAAGGCATGGAACGCGCGGACAATCCCTAAATGTCCAAAGAAGAAGGCAGACTGTAATTGCATCATCTGCGTAATCGGCAAAATAAATGTCCAGCAGCGAATCACAAGCGGCATCGCAAACACTGGGAACGTTTGCCCACAAAATGCGAACGCCGGGCCTCCGACAACCGCCGCAGCGCTAAGCGCAATGCGCATTTCTCCGACAATTCCCACAAAAGAAGCCCCAATCGCCATGCAGACAGCGACCATCAAGTAGCCTCCGCCATAAAGCACGACCTTATCGATTGTTTCGATTGCAGGCATTCCACTTCGCACAATGGCGAGCATTCCCATGAGTTCGGAACCCAATATCAGCACGCCGGGCCAAAGCCTGCCCAAATAAGCGACGACAATCGAATTTCCCGAAAGCGAAAGCCATTTGCCCACTTCTTTTTCGCGAACCGGGAACGCATACAGATACGCCCCCAAAAGCATCGCGATAATGTGAAAAAGCGCAATCACAAGTCCAATGCCCAGGAAATATTCAAAATTCCCTGTCGGATTTCCCACAATGTGCAATTCCACACCGATCGGATTTTGAATCGTATTCTTGACAAGGACAGCCCCGACAGTCGCCACAGCCACGCGAATATCGTTCGTGATCAGTTTGCTCGTTAAAAGGGACTGTCCATTGGTATAAACCGTAACCGCAGGCGCTTCTAATCGAACCGCATGCCGTTCCAAATCGTGCGGAATGTAAACAAAGGCAAGAATATCCCCTTTCCGCATTGCCGAGGAACATTCCGAAATATCCTTACAGCGCAAAGTAATTTCGGAAGTCTTCGTCGCATCGATGGCGCGCAAAAGTTTTCCCTGAAGTTCCCCACCGCCTTCCGCAACAACTCCAATCGGAAGATCATACGGCGACTCCGCCGAAAACATGGAAATCATCAAGCTGCAAAGCGCAATCGGAAAAATGAACAGAAGAAGGACTAGGGGAAAGTCCTTTCTCCAATACGCATTCCGGGAAACTGCCCAAATATTCCGGAGCAACTTACTTCTCCGAGTTACGGTCCCAAAGAACGGTCATGCCCGGGCGAAGTCCCGCCACAGGCGACTGCGGGCGCAAGCGGATTTCGAACGTTTTCAGGTCAAAACCTCCGCTTTCCTTGCTGCTCTTCCAAACCGCATAATTGCCTGCACTTGCAATGTAAAAGACTTCCATAGGAATCGTCTTATCAAGCGCCGGGACCTTCAATTCAAAAACTTTGCCCTTTTGAATGTTTTTCAAATCATCTTCACGAACATTGAAAACCGCCCAAGCGTCCTTTAAATCCGTAATGGCCACGACAGGCATTCCCGCACCGACGACTTCCCCTTCTTCCGAAATTTTCAGGGTCACTTCGCCCGTAATCGGTGCGACAATCCGAGTTTCATCCAGATAAGCCTTGACTTCTGCCTTTGCACCGTCAGCCTGCAAAACAAGAGCATTTGCCGCAGCCTTATCTTCTTCGCGGGCACCATTCACCGCTTGAGTGTACTGAGCCTTGGCCGCTTCGACCTGCGCCTTGGCCGCATTCATCTGGGTTTCCGCTTCATCGCGTTTCTGCACAGGGAGCACGCCTTCGTCGTAAAGCTTCTGCACACGTTCGTAGGTCGTCTTGGCAAGATTTGCCGCCTGTTCCGCACGGGAAAGCACAGCCTTCGCCGCATCGATCTGTTCAGAACGGGCTCCATTCTTTGCCTTTTTCGCCTGAGCTTGGGCAGCTTTGTACGCGCCTTCGGCTTGAATCTTTTTCGCTTCGACTTCCGGGCTCGAAATTTCGGCGATGATATCGCCCTTCGTTACGTTGTCGCCTTCATGTACCACGATCGAACTGATACGTCCCGGAAGCTTCCCCGCAACCATCACCCGGCGGGCTTCCATCTGCCCCTGCAAATATTCCGGTTTAGGAGAAATCGCAAAATTCCGAATCGTTACAAACGCTGCGACAAGCAGCGCCACAATCATCAACAACGTCAAAAATGCCGGAATCTTTTTCATTTTCCACTCTCCAGATAATCTTGAATCTTTTCCACTTGGCCACACGTTTCTAAAAGCCCCGCTAGGGCCATCGTCGCATCAAAATTCGCCTTGAGCATGGCAATGCGAAGGCGTTCCAGCGAAAGCTGCGCGTCGACGACATCGAGACTCGTTCCCATGCCCGCATTAAAAGCCTTTTGCTGGTCTTCCAAGGATTCCTTGGCAAGCTCTTCCGTTTTCTTGAGCGATTCAATACGGCCCTTCGCATGCTGATATTCGCGGTAACGCTTTTCCACGAGCAGCGAAAGATTCTGCACCGCCTGATGCTGCAAACTTAAGACTTCATGTTCCGTCGCTTTGGCTTCGGCCACTTTACCCGCCGTTTCGCCACCATGGAAAATATTCCATTCCGCGACGACGCCCACAGCCCATTCCGGTTCAAGAATCGTCAGATCCCTGGTATAAAGTTCCTTTTTGCCAAAAAGCGCGACTGTCGGGAAGAAATCGCCCCGTGCCGCGGTCACGGCGCGTTCGCTGCGCTTTTTCGCCTGTTCCAGCTGCTTCATGCCGGGGTAATTTTCCACTGCGCGTTTCTTGTAGCTTTCGAGAGATTCCGAAAGATCCTTCGGTTCCAGGGAAGTTATCGTGGTGAGAGCCGTATCGGTTTCTCCGAGCGTATTCGCCAGGGCGAGTCGGGCCAAGGAAAGATCTCTTTCGGCATTCCCCTTTTCCGTTTCCGCTTCCACAAAAGCGACTTCGGCACGCAACCGTTCCGCGCGCGAAATCTGACCGCCTTCTTCAAGCTTTTTCGCCTGTTCCACGTGCGCTTGGATCGTGGTATAAGCTTCCGTGCGGAGTGCCACCATTTCTTCGGCCAGATGAACCGTAAAATAGCGCGTACAAACTTCCATCATCACGGAGTTTTCGACCAAGTTATAAGCCGCCTTTTCCGCTTCTACATTTTCCGTCGAAGCCTTGTAGGCGGAATAGATTTTACCGCCCGTGAAAATCGGCCAAACGAGAGTCGCTGTCGCATTGAAAAACAGGTCGTCTTGAACTTTGACCCTGAACTTGTCTTCTGGCATCTGCGAAGCTAAAGTCTGCTGGCCTTGAGACGCCGCCGTAGCAGCAGCGGTCTTTGCCATCGCCTGCCCTTCGTCGCCATATGCCGCATACTGCTGACTCGCCAAAGCGTAAACGCTTGTATAAGTCGAAGCGTAATTCGACCCGAGAATTGCCGTGCGCATGTCGCCCAGATCGATTGTGATGTCATCATCGATTTTCGTCACCTTGCCGGAAATCGAAAGCTTTGGCATAAAAAGGGAACGAGCCGAAGTCTTTTGCGCTTCCGCCTTTTCAATATGGGTTTTGCTCGCAACCAGCTGGGGATTTTTCTGCTTCGCCTTCTGCATTGCATCTTGCAGCGAAAGCGGTTCCGCAAAAGCGATTGCAGACCCCATCACAACTAGAGTTAATAAATGTTTATTCATTTTCATAAAAGATATTAAAGTTTTACAAAAAAAACATCCATCCCAAATTTGGCTTCACGAACCTTTTTACTTTCAATCTACTCAAAATTAAGTTTTCTTTTTCTTACAATTTTTACATAAAGTATTCTCGGGAACGAATTAAGAACACTTAATCACAGTGAATAGAATTTTACAAGAAAAATAGAGCGCACTAAATTATTTTAATATCCGTCAAATTTGATAGTCCGACGGGACGAGGTACCTATGAAATTTTCTTTTGCAAAAACAGCACTGCTTTTAAGTGCAGCCGTTTTTACATGGAATTGCTCCAGTGATTCTTCGAGCAATGCAGATATAAATACCGGCGATTCTTCTTCTAGCGCAATCGCCGTCGACCCAAGCGCAACTCTCGTCGCAGAAACCCCAGCCGGAAACATCTATTCCGATATGACCGTCCGCGATTCAAGCGGAAACGTCATCGGTACGTTTGATACGGTATCGGGAAATATCACGCTGAACGACGGTTCTGTCGTCGACACGAACGGCAATCTGATTTCCGGCCCGACGTCTTCCGCCGCGACAGGCGACATCACGTCTTCGGCAACAACGGGCGACGCAACGTCTTCGGCCAGCGGAGACATCACTTCTTCGAGCAGCGGAGCCGCAGGAACCGTTTCTTCGAGCAGCGCAGCCGGCTTTAGCGGTAGCGGTGTCATGGACCCGAGCGGTTACGAAGTTCCGGTTTTGAACTCTCTTTTGAACAACGGCGCCACCGGTTGGAGCTCCCGCTACTGGGACGCTTGCAAACCGCACTGTTCTTGGCCGGGTAACGTGGACACCACGAGCGAAGCGACCTACCAGGCAAGCTACACCACGGCCCGCAACTGCAACATTCACGACGTCGAAATTCCGACTTACACGTTGAGCTATAACGTTCAGCAGTATTGGATGGGCTACCAGGGCACAACCAGCGCCTGCTCGAGCGATCGTGGCGGTGGAAGTGGCGGCGCATTCGCCTGCACGGATATGGCTCCGGTCGCCGTGAACGATACCCTTTCTTATGGCTTTGTCGCTGCACCGGGTAGCGGAAATGCGGGCTGCGGTAAGTGCTACCACATTCAATTCAATGGTGGAAACCATGCAAACGATGTCAAGGCAACGCACAAGGCTCTTGCCGGCAAGCACATGATCGTGATGGCTTCGAACATCGGTTATGACGTGGAAGAAGGCCAGTTCGACATGATGGTCCCGGGTGGTGGCGTCGGTCTTTATGACGCTCTTTCTACCATGGTGAGCGGTTCCAACGTACAATGGGGCGCCCAGTACGGTGGCTTCCTGACTTACTGCCAGCAGTCTCTCGGTTACGATAATACGGTCGCCAAGTATCAGGAATGCGTGAAGGATATGTGCGCAGCGGCATTCACCGGCTATGACAATCTTCTCAAGGGCTGTAATTGGTTTGCCGACTGGTACATGGCCGCCGACAACCCGACTTACAACTGGGAAGAAATCGAATGCCCGCAGTACTTGATCGACAAGTATAAAACGACCATCAACACCACCAAGGATACTCGTATCGCTTGGAAGGACGACTGGTCTACCTATACGGGCGGCACCTTGGATACTCTCGAATGCCTTTCTTCGGAATATCCGCAGGGTTGCAACAATTAAAAGATTTCATCGGTGTGTGACTGGATAACAGCAGAGGAATCATGAAAAAACGTTACCTTCCTATTATTGCCATTTCCGCAGCTCTCTTTGCATGGAACTGCGGAGAAAATTCATCCAATAATTCATCGAACGATGACACGCAGAGCGTTTCTGAGCTGCCGTATTACGTCGCGGGCTATACGATCGACCCGGCTACGGGCACCGTTTACAACCTGGCTACGGGCGAAGTCGCCGGCCAGTTGAACGCAGACGGAACCATCACCGATGCAGCTGGCAACATTTTCCTTGCCGCAGACACGACTCTCCTTCCGAACATCACATCGCTCGGTTATCTGGTCGATAATAACGGCAACGTCACCGATATCAGCGGCAACGTCATCGGAACTCTGAATGCAGACGGCAAGTCGATCACCCTGACCGACGGTTCCGTGCAGGATCTTTCCGGTAACGAAATTTCCGGCCCGACATCGAGCGAAAACATTGCCAGCAGCTCTTCCGAAAGCATTCCGGAACCGGATCCGTCGGCAACGCTCGTCGCTTCCGTCGCTGTGGGTGATATCTATTCCGATTTGACAGTCCGCGACGCAAGCGGAGCTGTTATCGGAACTTTCGACAGCACTACCGGTTACATTACCCTTGCGAACGGAACCGTTGTCGACACGAACGGAACGGTCATTGCCGAAAAGTCTTCCAACTCGACTGGCAATTCTTCGGCATCGAACATCGCCTCTTCTGCTTCTTTCGTCAACTCTTCTGCTTCCGGAATCACTTCTTCTGCAAGCCAGCAGCAAGGCAGCATCACCGTGACGGGTAACCTCACCCAGAGCGCCGCCAAGAACACTTCGATTTCGACCATCGTCTTTAGCGGCGTTACAGCAGAACCGTCCCGCAACTGGACGCTCAGCTGGCTCACCTGCGCTTACGATCAGAACGCAAAGACTTATACCGTGAGCGGTACCGTACCTGATTGGTTCCAAGAAGGCACGTCTTCCGAAACCTTCACGTTCTCCGATGCCTCTTTCACACTCACTCTCACCGTAGGAAACGTGACGCCAAGCTCTTCGAGCAATCAGCAGATCGCTTCGAGCTCTAGCGTATGGACATGGTCTTCTTCTTCGAGCGTGCGTTCCTCGAGCTCTGTCGCTTCTTCGAGTTCTAGAGCTTCTTCGAATGGTTACGCCAAGAATAACCTGGTGAAGGTTTCCGGCGGCGCAAGCGGTTCGGGCTTTGCATCCCGTTACTGGGACTGCTGCAAACCGAGCTGCTCCTGGACCGCAAATGCGGGCAGCGGCAACGAAGCGAAAACCTGCACAGCTTCCGGAACGGTCATCACCGACCTGAACGCAACCAGCGCTTGCAACGGCGGCAGTGCTGCCACCTGCACAAGCCAGATTCCGATGATCATTGACGACAGCACTGCATACGCCTTTGCAGCAGTTCCGGCATCGAACGGTGGCCAGTGCGGTCACTGCTACGCTCTCACCTTCACCGGTAGCGGTAAGTATGAAAACAAGGCTCCGCAACAGGCTTTGAAGGGCAAGGTCCTCGTGGTAATGGCTTCGAACGTCGGTACCGACGTGGAACAGGGCCAGTTCGACGTGATGATCCCGGGTGGCGGTGTAGGTATCTATAACGGTTGTGCCGGCATGGGCTGGGGAGATATGGGCCAACAGTATGGTGGTCTCCTTTCTGATTGCGAATCCAGCGTTGGCTATAGCTACAGCGGAACAACCTTGATCTCCAAGCGTCAGGAATGCCTCACCAACAAGTGCAACAGCACATTCGCAAGCGATCCTGTTGCCAAGGAAGGCTGCCTCTTCCTCGCCACTTGGATGAGCGCAGCAGGCAACCCGCTCCACAACTATGTGGAAGTCGAATGCCCAGCTGAACTCAAGGCGAAGTATTAATCCAAAGCTTCATGAACTCTGAAAAATCCCGCTCCAACCGGAGCGGGATTTTTTATTTGCAAATAGGAAATTTCTAAAGAGGAATTTTCAAAACAGAAATCTTATAAAAGATCTTTTTTCTTTAAGTCTTTCACTAGCGAACCGGGCATCCACTTTTCGATTTTTTCATAATCCGGATCTAAAAATTTGTCCGCATAGAATTTGGACTTTTCCGAATCGCCCGCGTCCAAATAGATCCGCGAGAGATTCCCGATCGCGCAAAAATAACGGACCGATTTTCCCGTGCGCTTCAAATATTCTTCCGCACTTTTTTCATAGATTTTTGCCGCTTCCGCATACTTTTTCAGCTTGTACAGCATATCGGCCTTCATCTGCCAAAAGACAGGATTTGCAGGCGCCTTCGAAATGGCCCGTTCCACCACCTTCAACGCCTTGCCGTATTCCTGCTTGTCGTAATACATCCAGGCGAGAGGCGTCGCGAACAGCGCCCAAAAAAGTTCGGAATTTGCCGAACGTTCTTCCAAAATTTTCAAGTAAGCTTCCCGATCGTCTGAAACGAACGGCAAAAAGCTCAAGCCGTCATCGACGTAATAAGCGTAAATCGCATAAAACGCCTGCGCATCCTTGTCTTCGGAATCTTCAAATTTTTTTGCCGCACTCCGCGTTCCGAGAGCGCCCTTCAAGGAGCTTCCGAGCGCCGACTGCGCATAGCCTAATTCAAAGGCGCGGAGAACATCCCAACCGCCTTCCGCCGTACATGTCGAAAGTTCTTTCGCCGCCTTTTCAAGCACGAGCGTATCGCCAGTGTCGTCAAATTCGCTGAGGCGTGTCACGTTCCGAAGAACACAGGCTGCCCCCGGATTCCCGGCATGAATCGTTTCCAAAATCTGGTACGATTTTTTGTAATCCGCTTTCAGCGCAAATGCGACAGAACGCTCCGCCTGCTGTTGCAATTCTTGCGGGAGCGAAAACAGGGATGAGCCAGCAAAGGCGTCAAGCGCACCTAAAAGTGTCGCCCAGGCGACCGTTTTTATTCCAAAGTGTAATAACATTTGAAATCAAATATACCAAAAATAAGCCCGGATTTTTCTCATCAAAAATTCCCTAACTTGTTTTCATTCAATCGGTTATAAATTTTGCCCTAAAAATTTTTTCTTCACAGACGCCATTTTCTAAAAAAATGCGGACTGGTCTCTTTTCCAATTTTAAAACTAGTTTATAAGAAAGCGGAAAAGCCTTGAAAATAGGGATCTTTAGCCTCGGACACGAAATGATTTTGTACAAATTAATTTTTCGTAACGAGGAAATAAGTATTTCGTAATTTCAAAACGCTTTTCCAATTATGTATATCAAAAAAAGAGACTTGCGACAAATTCCGTCACTCGTCCCGAGCAAAAGTCAACAAAAAAGAAGGCACCCTATGATGAAGATTCTTCACAAACCGGCCTCGCTTTCCCTGACCCTTTTAAGCTCCGGTTTTCAAGCATTCAAAAGACGCATCTCCCAAGAACTGATGCTCCGCAAGGGCGTCAATCTGGAAGATTACACTGACGATGAAGGACTTTATGCGTTCTATCTTCGCGGCGAACCCGAGAATTACGTCATGGACGCTCTCTGCGGTTGCACCGTCGACGAATACTGATCGCTGAAGTTTTCAGCTTTCAATTACTTGGACGGGCAAACCGTCTTGTTCGAAAAAGCGCCCGATTCCACGCTCATGATCTGGACGTTTGCATTAGCACCTTTTTCAAAGCGGATATCGCCATACACGCCGCGGAACACTTTCTGCGAATAGATTTTCTTCACCAGTTCCGTTTCTCCGGCAGCAATCAGCGAGAACACGATGCTTGCCGCGCTGTAGCTTAAGCCGCTGACCTTGTCGGCCTTCGGATCTTCGTTCCATTTTGCCTTGTAAGCAGACTTGAAGTCCTTATAGGTCTGGTTCGTATCCGCATTTCCAAAGGAAACGCTAAAGTAGGAACCTTCGACAAGCTTCTTGCCTTCATCGATCAAGTCCTGACCGTACCAGCCCGAAGTTCCAAGGAGAGTTCCGTTCAGCTTATGGTAAGCGACCTGGCGCGCAATCAGGCCTGCATCCGACGGGCTCGAACTCGGAATGAAGATGCCCGGAATCTTAAAGACGGAATCCTGCATAAAGGAGCGCTTATCCTTTGCCGAGATCGCATCCAGGTTCTTGACACCGCGGGCAATGTTCATCTTGTGCAGAATCTGGTTAAAGCGTTCTGCGCGAAGCTTGCGGAATTCCGTCGTATAATCTGGACGTCCTTCTTCAAATTCCTGCGTTGCAAGGATCACGCCTCCGCGGCTTTCAACAGCATGCGTAAAGCTCTGCGTCATCGCCGTACCAAAGTCACCGACCGGAGAAAGCACTGCAAATTCATGAATACCAAGGCAGTCCACGGCGTAATTCGCAATGCCCGCAGCCAGGTTGTCCATGCTGACGTTCACCTGAAAAATGTTCGGTCCCATACGCGAAATTCCTGCATCCGTCGCTGTCGGCGTAAGCATCGGAATATGCGGATGTGTGGAGCTGAGCCATGCGGCAACCGTTGCCGCCGGAGCACTCATGATCGGTCCAATGATCGCAATGACGCTATCCTGCGCCACAACCTGTCTTGTGCGGCGAAGAGCTTCCACAGCATCGGCATGGGTATCGGCCACACGAAGGTTCACCTTGCCCTTGAGATTCGCCTTTTCAAGAGCGAGACGCGCGCCCTTAACGGCATCCTGACCGAATTCTGCAAAATCACCGGAAATCGGAGCGAGAACGAGGACAGTCGGAATCGAAGATTTGCCTTCGAATTCTTCGATCGCTCCCTTCGCCTTTTCGACCCATTCCGCATTTTCGTTTGCAGCGATCACTTTCTTGTACCAGTAACGGGCCGCTTTATAATTCTTCTTTTCCGAAAGTTCCTTTCCGAGACGAAGCCAAGTCACGTTCGCCACTTTACGGCTTACCAGAGCCTTGTCGGCAAACGTCGTGAGCTGTCCGACCGTAAAGCGAGAATCCTTGGCAATTGCCTGGCAAAGAATGTTCCGTGCATCGTCTTTTACCGACTGGTTCTTGCTGTAATCCAGTACGTTCAAAAGCTTTTCAATTCCCTTCACGGCAAGAGAATCCGAGCGGAGCATCCGTTCCGCGGCAATCACTTCCATTCGGGAGCGCTTCGGGTTTCCCGCATAATATTCCAGATAGCGGCCAATCAAGCGATCGAGGTTTGCCGTGTCGTTCGTTTTCACGTAGCAGCGAGCCAAAAGTTCCGCCGCCTTGGCTCCGTCTTCAACATGAAGCTTCTTTTCGGCAAGAGGCTGAAGGACCGAAATCGCCGAAGCGCAGTCTCCGCCTTGAATTGCCGATTCCGCCTGGGAAAGATCCTGGGATGCGGCGCTTGCGACTACAGCAGAAAAAAGGACTGCCGATACCATGGGAAGAATCAAGTTTTTTACCATAAGATCTATCAATTTTCAGAGCCGTTCGCTGTCTGGATCGCGATATGCTCTTTTTTAATGTTCTTTTGCATGCTCTCCGTGAGCTTGGCCCAGTCCACGACATCGACCCGAAACGGGAGTCCGCTATCGGCAAACGCTCTTTCGACGCTGACCATCTGTTCAAAGGAGATCGGTTTGGAGGAAATTACGGCAACGTTCAGCGCGGCATCCGGAGTTAAACCGACTCCCGTCACACGTGGTCCGTAAGCGTCCACTTCCAAACCCGAAAAGTGGACTTTAAAAATACGCTGGATCTTATCCAGCTGATCTTGTTCCAAGCATAACTGCATTGTGCACCAAATATAGATAATCGGTTCCGAATCACAAACAGTAGTCTTTGAGCGAACTTTAGATAGAATCGTCTTTTTCATCGAAAAATTGACCCATTTTATCATTTGTCATCTACCAAAAGTTTACAGAATTCGCATTTTTGTTTCCGGTATGAGAAGATTTCAAGGAATTCTGATTTTTGCACTGCTGATGAGCTTTTCCATGGCGATGGCAAGTGCTCCCGCCGATTCCCTCGCACAGGACTCTACAACAAGCGCCTTGCAAGAATTTGAGCCGAGAACGCCGGTAGCTCAAAGACTCCCGGTTGTCATTCCCTTTGGCGAAGTCACCTTTTTGAACATCTTTGTTTGGGGTTGGGACCGCTACGTTCTGCAAAAGAATTACGCCAAGACGGGACCTTCTTACTGGAAGCGAAATTTCGAGGAAGGCTGGAAGTGGGACGATAACCATTTCGCCATCAACTTCTTCGGTCACCCGTACCAAGGCTCCATGTACTATGCTGCCGCCCGTTCTTCGGGTTACAACTTTTACGAAAGCTTCTTCTTCGCTTTGACAGGGTCCTGGATGTGGGAAGAATTCTGCGAAACCGAATATCCCGCTCCGAACGACCTGCTCGCAACAAGCATCGGCGGAACCATTTACGGCGAAATGCTCTACCGCATTGCCGAAAGAGCCGTTTCAAAACCCGGAGCAGGAATTCTCGAAAATCTGTTCGCCTTTGCCGCAAGCCCGATCGCCACTTTGCAGGAATGGGTCAACGGACCGAGCCGCACGAATCCGGGGTACGCTCCTATGCAATGGTCCATTTTTGCAGGCGCCGGTCAAAGGTTCGGAAACGAATACCGCTACGATCAAGATGCAGATGACCGCTCCGACAGCGACTGGAACGCGGTCTCCGGCTTTTACGGTTTAGAGCTTGTCTACGGAAGGCCCGACCGTAAGATCAAAGAGCCTTTTGAATACTTCACCTTCAGTTTTACCCAGGATCAAAGCGAAGACGGTATGGTCATGCGCGTTTCTTCCGTGGGAAAGCTCAACAACTTGAACATGCGCCATAACAGTTCCAACTGGATGGACCTCGCCGCCTATTTGCATTTTGATACCTTCTACGGCGATCTTGTGGAAATGTCCTCCATTTCAATCGGTCTTGGCGCCGATGTGAGCGTTGAACTTTCGGACAGGTTCCATTTCCGTATGAGCCATATGCCGTCTTATGTAATCCTCGGATCTTCGGACTTTAACTATGACGAAGTCCTGGCCGCGACGGATTCCAATTATGAATTTACCCGCAATTACCAGTATAGCCTCGGTGCCAGCTACAAAGCCTATTTGGAAATCGAATGGAAGAATCGCGGAAAGATTGCAAACCAGGCGGCCGCTTATCTTTTCCGCAGCTGGCCGAACACCGAACCGCACTACGGAACAAAAGGCTATGACTTTGTCGCCTTCAACAATGCCTTTGTCGAAGCCTATCTACCGCTTCATTTTGCCGTGGGAATCCGTTTAAATTCCTACGCCAAGATCGCCGCATATGAACGTGTAGAACCGATGTCCCGGACGATGCACGCTGTCGGCGCCTATGTGCGGTACAACATCTAAAAATTTCAAGAAATTAAGCGAGCTTCTTTAAAATCAAATCGCGGATCTGGTCCTGAATGCTGTCCAGATCTCCGTTCGCATCGACGAGGCTTACACATTCCGGAAAGTCTTCCGCAATTTTCAGATAGCCGTTACGGACCCGTTCAAAGAAACTGACCGCTTCGCTTTCGAGACGGTCGGCAACACGGTTTTCACCGGCCTGGCGGCGACGGCTTTCTTCGAGCGAAACGTCGAGGACAATCGTCAAATCCGGATTGAATTTTCCACAGGTGATGTTAGAAAGATTCAAAACCATCCGCGGATCGATTTCGCGACCGTAACCTTGATAAGCGAGAGTGCTCCAGGCAAAGCGGTCGGCAAGGACAACTTTACCTGCGGCAAGCGCCGGAGCGATCTTTTCGGCAATGACCTGGGCACGGGCCGCATTGTACAGCAAGAGTTCCGTTCTGGAATCCATCACGCCTTTATAGCGAATGTCTAACAGAAGGCTGCGAATGCTTTCCGAAATTTCGGAGCCGCCCGGTTCGCGGATCGTGAGCACGTCATAGCCCTTGCCGGTCAAAAATTCGGCAAGGCGTTTAAGCTGCGTGCTCTTTCCGCAACCGTCAATGCCTTCGAGGCAAAAGAAACGCTCGGCTGTCTGCATCGAAATTACTCGAGGTTCTTTCCGTGGCACTTCTTGTACTTGAGACCCGAACCGCACCAGCAAAGATCATTACGGCCAAGCTTTGGGCCGGCGCTCTTTACCTGGGCTCCCGGAATCGTACGGCGGCGGAGCGCCTCCGGACGTGTGCCCGGAAGAGCGGAACTCGGAATCGCGTTCGAAGACGGAGCTTCCGGAATCGGATCCACGGCCTTCGGAGCTTCTTCGGCCGGCTGTTCTGCCGAGGCCGGTTCTGCTGCCGGAGCCTGAGCAGCTTCGTTCGGCTGTGCAGGCTGTGCATTTTCTGCATTCTGCGGAACCTGCTGCGGAGCCGGACGGTTCACCTTCTGGATCTGTTCCGGCGCAACGGAAACGCCGTTGGCAAGCTGAATGCGAATGTTCAAAATGCGCTGAGCGGTAAGCGTTGCAATTGATTCAAGACAGTTCTGGAAGATGGTAAACGCCTGGTTCTTGTACATCACCAGCGGATCCTTCTGAGCGTAACCCTGGTAACGGATGGCGTCCTTCAGCTGGTCCATTGCGTAAAGGTTTTCCTTCCAATGCTGGTCGATCGTGTAGAGGAAGATACGACGTTCGATCGTGCGGAAGTCATTGTCCGGAATGATTTCGACGAGCTTGTCATACTTCTTCTGGCAAAGCGCGATGACTTCGTCGAGAACCTGGTCCGCAGACTTCTGGGCGCGTTCTTCTTCGCTCGGATTGTAATCGATGGCAAAGCTCAACTTGAGAGCCGTAGTAAGGCCTTCCCAATTCCATTCGTCAGCAAAGCGATCCTTGGAAATAAACTGGGAAACCTTGATATCGCAGGCATCCTGGACATTTGCCCAAATGTCTTTACGGATTTCGTCACCGTTCAAAATGCGACGGCGCAAACCGTAGATCACCTTACGCTGCTCGTTCATCACGTTATCGTAATCGAGCAAGTACTTACGGGTATCGAAGCTCTGGCTTTCTACGCGCTTCTGCGCACCGCGGATCGAGCGGGAAACAATCGGGTGGGTAATCACTTCATCATCGCCCACGCCAAAACGGTCCATCAGCTGCTTGACGTTGCTACCGCCAAAGATGCGCATCAGGTCGTCGTCTAAAGAAAGGAAGTATTGAGAAGAACCCGGGTCTCCCTGACGGCCCGCACGACCGCGCAACTGGTTATCGATACGACGGCTTTCATGACGTTCCGTACCGAGCACGTGCAAACCACCGAGTTCACGAACGCCCGGTCCGAGCACAATGTCTGTACCACGACCAGCCATGTTCGTCGCAACAGTCACCTTGCCCTTGTAACCTGCGTACTGAATGATTTCCGCTTCACGGCTATGGTTCTTTGCGTTCAACACGTCATGCGGAATACCTTCCTTCAAGAGCAACTGGTGCATCTTTTCGGAACGTTCCACCGATGCTGTACCGACGAGGATCGGCTGACCGATTTCATGGCGCTTCTTGATTTCTGCGACAATCGCCTTCCACTTGGCTTCTTCGGTCTTGTAAACCATGTCCTGCATATCCTTACGGATGCAAGGCTTGTTCGTGGGAATGACCCACGTATTCATGTTGTAAATCTTGATGAATTCCGTCGCTTCCGTTTCGGCAGTACCGGTCATACCGGAAAGCTTCTTGTACATGCGGAAGTAGTTCTGGAACGTAATCGTCGCAAGCGTTTGGTTTTCGCGACGGATCTGCACGCCTTCCTTCGCTTCGATGGACTGGTGGATACCGTCGGAGTAGCGACGGCCTTCCATCAAGCGGCCCGTGTTTTCGTCAACGATCACCACTTCGCCGTCGCGCACAATGTAATCGCGATCGCGAAGGAAAATGTTTTCCGCCTTCAAGGCCTGCTGAATGAAGTGCACCCATTCCGCATGTTCGCCGTAAAGGTTCGTAAATCCCATGATCTGTTCGATGTGGTTCGTACCGCGTTCGGTCAGCTGAACGAGCTTGTCTTTTTCGTCGACCGTATAATCCTTGCCGCGAACGAGCTGCGAAACAAGCTGGCGCGCCTTCTGGTACTTGTCCGTCGCATCTTCCGCAGGACCGCTGATAATGAGCGGCGTACGCGCTTCATCGATCAAGATGGAGTCCACTTCGTCGACAATGCAGAAGTTCGGTTCGCGCTGTACGACTTCCTTCGGATCGACAGCCATGTTGTCGCGAAGATAATCGAAGCCGAATTCGTTGTTCGTCCCATACGTCACATCGGAGTTATAGCTGATACGGCGCTGTTCCGCATTCAGATCGTGGACGATCAAGCCCACGGTCAAACCGAGGAACTTGTAAACGTAGCCCATCTGTTCCGCATCACGGCCAGCGAGGTAATCGTTCACCGTCACCACGTGGACGCCCTTGCCTGAAAGACCGTTCAGGTACACCGGGCAGACAGCCGCCAACGTCTTACCTTCACCCGTCGCCATTTCGGCGATAGCGCCTTCATGCAGCACGAGACCGCCGATAAGCTGTACATCGAACGGAAGCATGCGGAACGGCTTCACGGATTCCGGATAAAGTTCACGCACCTTGGCATAGAACTTTGCCGGCATAAAGATTTCCCATTCCGGCTTGCCTGCTTCGAGATCCGCCTTGGCCGCTTCCACCGCAGAAAGAATTTCCGGGTCCGTCCCGAGCTTTGCAAAGTCAAATTCAAACTTCGGCTTGAAAATGTTGAAGATACCGAGACGGCGGTCGCAAGCTTCTTGGCAAACCGCAAAGGCTTCCACCTTGATATCCTCAAGAGTCTTCCCGTTTTTCAGTGCTTCGCGGAATTCTGCCGACTTTGCAGCAAGATCCTTATCGTCCAAAGCTTCGAGCTTTTTGCGGACTTCATGAATCTGCGCAATGACCGGGCGAAGAGACTTCACCTTGCGTTCGTGCGGAGTACCGAAGACCTTATGGAGGAGAGAATCCAAAATGCTCATAGATGATAAAATCCTTTTTGAAATTACCGCTCAAATTTAACAAAAAGGAAAAAAGCGGCTCACGGATAACCCGTTTGGGCCGCTTTTTAAGGCGCTTTTGGCTGAACTAGAGAGATTCCATCAGGTCCACGAAGCATTCTTCGTCGCCCGAGATATCCAAGTTGTAATCGTCAAAGGAAAATGCTTCGCTTCTCGGCCTTTCCTTGTATTCCGCATAAGCCGCCTGACAATCCACTTTGTCTACGGCATAACGGGGCGAAAGCGAAATCAGGCAGCTTTTTTCATCCTTGGAAACCTTCAATTCGATAAAATCCTGCTGCAAGCGGTTCACAGTCACAAGGAAGCCCCTTTCCGATTGGGCTTCTTCGCAATTTTCCGCCGAAAATTTTTCACCGTCAAAAAAGGAATCGAGGAATCCTACTTTTTTCAGATTCGAAATCGCGCATTCCCCGGTGAAGAAAGTCGAACGCATAAAAATTCCTTCCCTTTCGACAGTAAAGCCCTGCGAAACCCCGGCGGAATCTTCCTGTTCCTTCCAATCTCCATAAGGGAAAACGTTTCCCTCGTAAACGAAGGAATAAGAATCCTTGCCGTAATCAAAAATGATTTTTTTCGACCGTGTATTGTAATTAAAAGTCCCGATGCGCTTTTCACCCTTTAAAGACCAGTACAGGGAATCCCCCTGCTCGCGGCAAACAGGCGCATACGTCACGATGACGGACTTTTCATGGTCGATTTCATACGCATATTTTTCGTAGTAAAGGACTTTCGAAGAACCCAAGGCAGAAAGCGGTACCTTTTCGGACACGAGCAAAAAACCGCTATCGACATTTGTCGATTTCTCGCTCCCGCATGACACGACGGCAAGCGTCGATATCACAATTGCTATTAAAAATAGCAGCTCCCTCATTCCAAAACCTTCCTATTTAAAAGCACTTTTGTCCAAAGCACTTTATTAAAAATAACCTACTATTGAACTTTCTCAAGAGAGCTTCGTCACATTTTTCGATCTTCGCTTTTCAACAAGGGCTCACCAAAAGCGTAATTCTTTGAAATTCAACAAATTACTGCAATTCCTAAATCTTATGATTTAGACTAACCATTTTGCAAATACTGCAAATCGGATTATTGCTGAGGTGGAAGGGAATGCGCCTGTTTTTTTAAACGGTGCAAGCGATCCTTGTGCTTTTGATACAACGTACTGATCGTATAAATGAAGATCAAGAAGATTACCGTGGAACTAGGCCTGTTCATATTGCAAAGCGACCAGCCAATTGTGATCAGCGGCAAATGAATCAGGTACGGATAAAAAGACGCACGACCGATCGAACGGATGATCGGAATGCAGAAAATACGGCTAAGGAAGCCCTTAGAAGTCGTAATGCTAATAATCAGACCGCCGTAGATCATGACCGCTACCGTATGATGGCAAATGAAGTTCCACGCCACGGAATTCGACTTCATCGTGAAGAGGCTTACATACAAAATAACGAGTAATGCCGCCTGCAAAATTCCAGCCACATAGTTCTTCTGCAAAAAGTCAAAAGCTCCCGAACGGTAAAGCCTATACAGAATCATGCCAAAGAGATATTCAAAAATTCTCACCAGCGGGAACATGTGGAAATACTGGTAACGAACCCCATAGTCTTCAAAGTTTCCAAGCAACGGAAGGTTTCCCAAAAATCCCGCATGTTCAAAGAAAATTCCCCAAGCGATTCCCGGAACAAAAACAAGCCCGCACAAAATCCAGAGCGTTTTCTGGTTCGTAATTTTGGCAAGCTGTCTTGCG
>DGSB01000094.1 GCA_002390045.1 Fibrobacter sp. UBA4373 | reverse complement strand
CGCGTCTTGGCAAGTATGTGAACGGCAAGTCTCATGCGATCCCGGCTCATAACATTCCGCTCGCCACGATCGGTGTGTTCATGCTGTGGTTCGGCTGGTGGGGTTTCAACGGCGGTTCTGCTCTGAGCGGAAATCCGTTCGATGTCACGCTCATTCTAGTGACGACGAACCTCGCCGCTGTTGCAGGCATCATCACCGCGACGGCAACATCCTGGATCATTTCGAAGAAGCCGGACGCCACGATGGCTTTGAACGGTTGCTTGGCTGGCCTCGTTGCGATTACCGCCGGTGCCGACACGGTTTCCCCGCTCAGTTCCTGGATTATCGGCGCCATCGCTGGCGTGCTGGTTGTCCTCGCGGTCTTCCTCTTTGAAAAGCTCCGCTTGGACGACCCGGTCGGTGCCCTCTCGGTTCACCTCGTGAACGGTATCTGGGGCACGATCGCCGTGGGCATCTTCGATTACACCGGACGTTTCAGCGTTCTCACCCAGAGCATCGGCGTGATCGTTTACGCGATCCCGTGCTTCCTCGCCGCCTGCGCCATCTTCCTCGTGATCAAGAAGACGATGGGTCTCCGCGTGAGCGAGAAGGAAGAACTCCGTGGTCTCGACTTGAGCGAACACGCACAAGAATCTTACGGTGGATTCCAAATTTTCAGTAACACCTGATACCTCCAAGAGTCAGGTTGTTCTAGCGAAAAGGCGCTCGCGAAAGCGGGCGTCTTTTTTTGTCACAGGGACATTCCTTGAAGCAATCAATGATTATCCAGATAGGATTGCAGAATATGCTGCGCGGCGAGGCGGTCCACAAGGCCCTTGTCCTGCTGCTTCTTTTTCTTTTTCAGATAACTCGTTTCCTGCAAGGCGGCGACCGACGTATAGGCTTCGTCTTCCGTCTTGATCGGGATCTCGGGAAAGCGTTCCGCGAGAGTGCGCACAAATTCTTCGACGACCACGTTCTTGCCGTCCTTTCTTCCGTCAGGGCGGTACGGCATGCCGACCACAAAAATGTCGATTTTATTCAATTTGACGAGTTCGGCAAGACGCGTCATCAGGTCGGTCTTTTTCTGATCGATCGTTTCACGGGCAAATGCCCATTTCATTTCGGAATCCGCAAAAGCGATCCCGACGCGATGTTCACCGTAGTCAATGCCTAAATAATTCACGTCCCAAATATAAAAACAAAAGCCAAGCTATCGAAAATTTTCTAAATTTCGCGCCAAATAAAGAGTACCAGCGTACCCAAAATAGGATATCCAAGATGGATCAAAATAAAATCAGAAACATTGCGATTATCGCACACGTCGACCACGGTAAAACAACGCTCGTGGACCAGATTCTTAAACAATGCGGCACGTTCCACGAAGGTGAAGAAGTGAACGAACGCGTGATGGACTCTGGAGCAATCGAACGCGAACGTGGCATTACCATTCTTTCGAAGAACGCCAGCGTGAACTATAAAGGGTACCACATCAACATCGTCGATACACCGGGGCACGCGGACTTTGGCGGCCAGGTGGAACGCGTTCTCGGAACCGTTGACGGCGTGCTCCTCGTGGTGGACGCTTTCGAAGGCCCGATGGCCCAGACTCGCTTTGTGACGCAAAAGGCTCTCCAACTCGGCCTTACCCCGATCGTCGTCATCAACAAGATCGACCGCGACGGTTGCAATCCGCACAATGCCTTGGACAAAGTTTTCGACCTTTTCTGCGAACTCGACGCAAACGAATCTCAGCTTGACTTCTCTTGCGTGTACGCCAGCGGCCGTAAGGGCATCTGCCGTAAGGAAATCGACGATCCGGATGGCGACCTTCGCATCTTGATGGATCTCGTCATCGACAAGATTCCGGCTCCGAAGGGCGACCCGAATGCGGCTCCGCTTCTTCAGATCAGCACTCTCGAATATTCGAGCTTCCTCGGACGTATGGCTGTAGGCCGCGTCCAGCAGGGTACATTCAAGACCGGCATGACGGTCGCCCAGAGCTTCATGACCGATAACGACACGGACGCTCCGAAGGTCAAGACCATCCGCATCCAGAAGATTCTCCATTACGACGGAATTCAGTCTTCTCCGATCGACGAAGCCGGTCCGGGTGAAATCATCCAGATTGCAGGCCTTGAAACCTTCGATATCGGCGATACGCTTTCCGCTGCGGACAAGCCGGTTAGCCTCCCGCGCATTCACATCGACCCGCCGACCATCTCCATGCTCTTCACGGTGAACACTTCCCCGCTCGCCGGCAAGGATGGCGGTAAGTTCCTTACGGGTAACAACCTTGCGGAACGTCTTGAACGCGCACACATGGCCGACCCGGCCCTTCTCGTCGAAAAGGCCGACGGTGCATCTACATTCAAGGTCTCTGGCCGTGGCATCCTCCACTTGACGATTCTCGTCGAAAGCATGCGTCGCGAACTTTATGAATTCACCATCGGCTCTCCGCAGGTGATTTTCCAGAAAGACGAAAACGGCAAGCTTCTCGAACCGATGGAAACCTTCAAGGTGGAAGTCCCGTCCGAATACAGCGGCCCGATTATCGAAGAACTCGGCCGTCGTAAGGGCGAAATGGTCGATATGCAGACCGATGAAAACAACCGTGTGAGCCTCGAATACAAGATTCCGAGCCGCGGCCTTCTCGGTGTCCGTGCAAAGCTCCTTTCCCTTTCCAAGGGTTACGCGGTTTCCCAGTCCCTCTTCCTCGGCTTCGAACCGTACAAGGGCGACATTCCGGCACGTACGAACGGCGTTCTCATTGCGAAGGAACCGGGTGCAGCCGCAAGCTACGCTCTCGCCAAGCTCGAAGACCGCGGCACACTCTTCATTCCGCCTGCAACCGAAGTCTATCCGGGCATGATCATCGGCGAACACAACCGTACAACCGATATCATCGTGAATGCGACGAAGGGTAAGCACCTGACGAACATGCGTTCCAAGGCTTCCGACGACAACATTCAGCTCACGCCGTACCGCCGCATGACCCTCGAAGAATGCGTCACGTTCATCAACGATGACGAATGCGTCGAAGTGACCCCGGTGGCTCTCCGCCTCCGCAAGATCACGCTCGATCCGCACAAGCGTAAGCAGGAATCGAAGTCTCCGGTCGAAGAAGACGAAGATTAATCTCTTTGCTTTTGAACAGAAAATTCCGCGGAACTCCGCGGGATTTTTTTTTGCCAAAAATTACGGCTCGTAAATTTCCATGTAGGCGGCATCGGCACGCATTCCCTGCCGCACCATCTTAAAGCGCTTCGCTTCCGGATAGTAAGACCAGATCATCCATTCGTTTGCCATGTCGGTGCGTTTCGCCTTGACCATGATCGGTTTTTCTCCGTTGTAAAAGTCTTGCTTGTGCGGGATCATGCTTTCCATGGGGCGGTACTTGTGAACCCGGTCGTCGCAATGACGTTCGATCATTCCACGGGAATCCTTGCTCCACACGATTTCCACGTCACAGCCGTCTTCGTCCCGGATTTTTTCGCACGAACTCGGGCCTTCTGGACACCAGACAAACTTGCGGAACTTTGCAGTCACTTCCGGATCGTTAAAGACTTCGGCACGATGGCGGTATTCCTTGTACTCGTCATAGGCGCCTTCGAGCTTGTTCTGGGAGCTGTTGTATTCTTCGCAACCCTTTTGCGCCACGCGTACCCTGCGTTCAAACAGATCCACATCCACGTTGCAACCCGGTTCCGAATAGCTGAAGCGCGTATGCCCAAACTGAGTCTTCGCCTGCACGTTCCCCATCGAAATCGCAGCGCGGAATTTTCCATGCCCATTCTGAATGACAATATTGAACCGCCCCGGGGAATTCGGGGATTTGGTCAGCACCACGCTTCCCGTCGGAGAAGAATAGATGCCGCTTAAGTCCGTCGCCCGTTCCTTCATCCGGGCAAGATCCGCCCGGCGCACATAACCTTTCTTCGCAAACCGAGTCTTCACCGGAATGTATTCGGGAGGAGGTCCCGGGGGGAGTTCCACATATTGCACCACGCGCTTTTTCTTTTTGGAATCGCGCTGCTTCACATACTTCACCACCTTCTTCTTTTTCGGCGGAATCGGAAGTTCTTCCACCTTATCCGAAACGGTCAAATAGCCGATTACCTGCGACGAAGGATTATCTGTTTTATAAACGGGAAGCTTTTCTTCGGCAAAAAGAAAAGCGGCCAAGCATACCACCAAACAAAGGATTCTATTCATATCTATGAATTAGATTATTCTTGCTAAATGGGATGTAAAAAACGTGAAATAGTCGCCTTTTCGGTGCCGAATTCGCTATTTCAGGATTTCTCCCGTCAAAAGCTTTACCTGAATTTCCGCAGTCCGCACCGAAATGCGGGCCGAAAGCAAGGCTTCACGAGCGGACCTCCACTGGCTCTGCGTTTCGCGGAATTCAAAATTCGTAATGTTCCCCGCCTTCAGGCGCTCTTCGCCAAGATTCAGCATTTCGGACGCGAGGTTCGCATTGCCTTCGGCGACTTCCAGCGCTTCGAGAGCGCGCAAATGCGAATCGACAGCATTCGCCACATTCGTTTCCACATTCAGGCGTACATTTTCTACCTGCAATCCCGCAGAACGCTCCGCAATTTTTGCCGATTCCGAAGCCGCATTGTCAGCAAAACCGTTAAAAAGGTTCCAGGTCAAAGCGGCACCGACCTTAAAATACTGGCTATTCGCTTCGGCAGGATTGGATTTATCCGATTCGCTCGCTGTCGCATTCCAGGAACCGTGCAAATTGAGCTTTGGATAAAGATTCGAATTCGATCCTTGGCGGTTTACCTGTGCATATTTCATCTGGGCTTTTGCCGATGCAAGCTCTGCGTTATTTTCCAAGGCTTTTTCTTTTGCAGCAGCAAATCCTTCGGCGGTCTTCCAAAGAGGATCCCGATCCACATCGATCGAATCCGGCAAATCGTTTCCGCTGCGGATGACTCCCCCGCCCAAGAGTTCGTCCAAAGTCCGGATGGCGGAAGAAAGTTTCGATTCGAGCGAAAGGTTCGCGGCGCTATCGCTCGAAAAATCCATCTGTGCAGAAAGAAAATCGAGCCGGGTCACCGCACCCGCTTCATACTTGTTCTTTGCAAGTTCGCGACGTTCTCTTGAAACGGAAAGGTTCGAATCCGAAAGCACGAGCGCAGACTTCGCATTCACCGCATTAAAGTAAGCCGTAAGCACGTTCGCCGCAAGCGATTCCCTTTCGGATCTCAAAGCGGCCTTGGAACTTTCGACCTGGGCCTTGCTAGCCTTGTACGAAGAAATATCGCTAAAGCCATCAAAAACCGTATAATTGACCGCGATCTGGAACGCATCGCTATGCCCCAAGTCGTCATCGACATCGGTTTTGATTCCCGCCTGCGTTTTGGAATATTCATCGCCATAGGTGTAATAGCGAGAAAGCGAAAGATCCACGGTCGGCAAAAGGCCCTTGCGCGAACTTTTCACATTCGCCTCGGCGCTTTTTACATTTTCTTCATAGATCAGAGCGGTCGCATTCTTTTCCAAGGCGGTCCGTACCGCCTCTTCGGGCGAAAGTACCGCAGCACTGGCCGCCTGCGGAAGGAGCATCACACCTGCAAAAATAGCAGGCAAGAGCATCGAAGCAAGCTTCACGCCGGAATTCGGGTCGGCATTCGCTTCCGGGTCCACTGCCGCATTACGGTCCGGACGTCCGGCAAAGAAGGAGTACGCCGCAGGCACAACGAACAACGTCAAGAACGTCGCAAACGTCAAGCCGCACACAATCGTAATGCCCATTGCAACGCGGCTTGGCGTTCCCGTCATAATCAAAGGAACCGCCCCCAGAACCGTCGAAAGGCTCGTCATGAGGATCGGGCGGAAGCGCAAACGAGCAGCCTTCTTTGCCGCCGCCAGCCGAGAGCAGCCCGTACGTTCCGCAATCTGGTTTGCAAATTCCACAATCAAAATACCGTTTTTGGTCACAAGGCCAAGCAAAAGGATCAAAGCGATTTCACTGAAAATATTCAACGTTTGACCAAAGAAATAGAGAGAGATCACAGCCCCGGCGATGGCAAGCGGCACCGTAAAGAAGGTTACAAACGGGGATCGGTAACTTTCAAACTGGCCCGCGAGCACAAGGAAAATGCACGCCAGCGCAAGCAGGAACACCACATAAAGCCCCGAAGAACTTTCTTCATATTCCTTCGAAGTTCCTGTGAGTTCTGTCTGAATATTCAACGAATCCGGAATCACCGTTTTGGCAATACGGCGCATTTCTGCAACGCCATCGCCCACAGTCTTTCCAGGCATGAGTCCCGCCGAAATCGTCGCCGCGCTAAAGCGATTATAGCGAGGCAGCGAAGGCGACGCCGACTTTTCCGTATAAGTGATAAAGTTCGAAACCGAGACCATTTCCCCGGAGCCATTGCGAACGCTCAATTCGTCAAGGTTCGTCGGCGAAGCTCGGTACTGATACGGAACCGCTCCAATAATATCGTACTGGCGGCCGTCCTTGTAAAATTCCCCATAAGTCTGGTCACCCATCGTGAGAGCGATCGTCTTGGCAATGTCATCGACGGAAACATCCTGGTCATGGGCCTTTTCACGATTGATTTCGATATGAAGCTCCGGCTTCGTAAATTTCAGATCCGCATTGACCACGCTAAAGATCGGGCTCTTTTCCGCTTCGGCGGTAAACTTTGGCAAAAGTTCCCGCAAGACTTCGATATCGCTTGCCTGCAAAACGAACTGTACCGGCAAGCCGCCACGGCTCGTGCTAATGCTCTGCGGTTCAAAGACCATCACCCGCAAATCCGGATAACTGGCGCCCAAAATTTGCACCTGCCGCGCAATTTCACTTTGCGAACGGCGTTTGGATTTGTCACGGTTCAAGCTGACACGAATCATGGAACTTCCGCCCGAGCGTGCGCCCGATTGAATTTCTTCATATTCCGTCGAATCCATGAGGGCGGTCATTTCTTCCACAAAGGCTTCGGTCATTTTTTTCGTCTGGCCAAGGCCAGTGCCTTCCGGAGCCGAAATATTCACCATGAACATGTTGCTGTCTTCTTGCGGAGCCATTTCGCTCGAAAGGTTCGTAAAGCAAAAATAGGCCGCTACCATCAACACGCCGATGATGACAAAAATCAGCCCGCGGACGCGAAGAAATGCATTCAAGAGTTTGTTGTAAATTTCGTTCAGCCATTCAAAGAAAGGTTCTGTCGCATTGTACAGCACGCCCTTCTTTTGCACCCGTAAAATCTTTGCGCAAAGCATCGGTGTGAGCGTCAGAGCGCAGAAGGTCGAAATCACGACCGTTCCAATCATCACCGTCACAAATTCGCGGAAAAGAAGTCCAGTCGTTCCGCCCAGGGCAAGCATCGGCACAAACACGGCCATCAACACAACGGAAGTCGCGATTACCGCAAAAAAGATTTCCTGAATGCCCGCCACCGCAGCCGCCTTCGGCGACATATTGCGTTCAATTTTCTGGTAAATATTTTCCACGATCACAATAGCATCGTCCACCACAAGGCCAATCGCAAGCACCATCGCCAAAAGGGTCAGCACGTTGATCGAGAATCCAAAGATGTAAAGGACAAAAAAGCTTCCCACAATCGAAACGGGAATCACGACCATCGGAATGAGAGTCGTGCGCGCTTCCCGCAAAAAGAGGAAGATCACAGCGATCACCAGCAAGAACGAAATAAAAATCGTTTCGATGACTTCCTTGATCGAAGAGCGAATATTGATCGAAGTATCGCGTCCGCTTAAAATCTGGATGTCCGAAGGCAAATCGCGGCGAAGCGCTTCCACGCGTTTGTAAAATTCGTCAGCAATCGCCACATGGTTCGAACCGGGCTGTGCAACGACCGCAACCGAAATCACGTTCTTGCCGTTGCGCTTAAAACCGGTACGCGTATCCTTCGGTTCATAATGGACCTGTGCCACATCGGAAAGTTTGACAATAGTGCCGTCCGAAGCGGTCTTCACCGGAATCGCATTGAAATCCGAAGGGGATTCCAAACGGCCGAGCGTACGAATGGAAAGATCCATCGTCTGGCCTTCTATCTTTCCCGCCGGAAGTTCTTCGTTTTCTACCGAAATCGCCGAAGAAATGTCCGAAACCGTTACGCCCATCGCCTTCATGCGGAGAGGATCCAGCCAAATGCGGACTACAGGGGTCTTTGCACCCCACAGATTCACTTCCGAAACGCCAGCAATCGTCTGCAAGCGTTCCTTCACCACATTCGTCGCGAGTTCCGAAAGTTCCATTGCATCGCGAGTATCCGAAAGCAAACTCGCAATCAAAATCGGATCGGAATCCGAATCGGACTTGTAAACGACAGGCGCATCAGCACCGTCCGGGAGCTTTCTCTGCACTCGGGAAACTCGGTCGCGGATATCATTCGCAGCCGCTTCAAGGTCTGTTCCCACTTCGAATTCCGCGCGGATCGTAGAACTTCCATCAGAACTCGTGGAAGTCAAAGATTTAATGCCCGAAGCGCTGTTTACCGAAGCCTCAATGATTTCGGTGACTTCCGTTTCTACCACGGAAGCATTTGCGCCTGTATAAGTAGTACGGACCGTAATGATCGGAGAATCGACATTCGGATATTCACGAATACCCAAATTTGACGCCCCAAAGGCTCCAATCAGCACAATGCCCAAAGAGAACACCGTGACAAGCACCGGGCGTCGAATGGAAAGCGTAGAAAAGCTCATTCGTTCACCCCGTAATTCATATTGTTCGTGAGTTCCTTGATTTCAATATTCATTCCCTCACGCACGCTCATCAGGCCCGAAGCGATTACCGTATCGCCCGCCGAAAGGCCTTTCAGCACATCGACTGTAATCGGGGTTCTTAAACCGGTTTTAATGTCTACCTTCTTCGCCTTGCCATTCTGAACGATAAAGACATAGGCGCCATTCGCATCGAGAGTGACCGATTCCGACGGAACAGGCATTCCGACAATGCTTCCTTGCCCAAAATCCAACTGGACTCGCACATAGGTTCCCGGCAGATATTTTCCGCCCTTATTATTCAACACGGCACGAGCCTTACGGGTACGGCTCGAATTCGAAAGAATCGCATCCAGGAAGCAGATTTTTGCATCCGCACGAATCCCCTGTTCCGTATCGATTAAAACAACCTTGTCTCCGACTTTCACATTGCGCGAGAACCGCTGCGGAAGTTCAAATTCTACCTTCAGTTCGCTTGTATTCGTAAGCGTCGCCACGGCAGAGCCGGAAGTCATCCAGGCGCCTTCCGAAACTTCAACAACGCCAAGGGTTCCCGCAAAAGGAGCCCGAATTTCGGTCTTTTTCAGCTGGGCTTCGATCAGCTCCTTGGAAGCCTTTGCCGATTCCACGGCACTTTCTGCCGATTCCAGTTCTTCGGCAGTCGCGCCGTCCTTTTCATAAAGCTTTTTTGTGCGAGCGGCTTTTTTCTCGGCGAGATCCAAAGCCGTTTCTGCACTTTTTAAATTCGCCTGAAGTTCCGCATCGTCAAGCTTCGCCAAAAGCGTTCCCTTGGAAACCTTTTGACCGTCCTTCGCATACAGCTTCACAAGCTTTCCCGAAGTTTCCGCTTTGAGATCCACCTGCTCCTTCGCCACAAGCTCGCCATCTGCCGTATAAGTTCCCGACGTAGAATCCGGGATCGCAATATAGCCGGAAACGCGTAAGCTCTGCGCCTTACCGACACTCGAAGCCGCTTTTTTTTGAACCGAGGAGCCTGCGGAATCCGAAGAACAGGCCGAAATCAGGAAAATACCGAAAACAATCGTTGCTATCGAAAGAAAAGGCTTCATAAATACCTACCGTTATAATCCCCCTTTTGATGAAATAGCAAAGCAAAAAGTTGCAACAAAGGGAGAATTTGTTACGATTTTTACAAAATCATGACAAAATGAGACCCCTCGTTCTCAGATTTTGTCATTCACGACTAATTGGATACCGCAATCTCCGGGAACGCCAAGGCCGGAACCTGACGGCTTGTGTAAGATTCCGGATAATCCTTGCCGATAGCCACGAGCGATCCAAGTAAATCGATAAAATTGGCACTCAGAGTCGCCCCTTCCACCGGATGCAGGATCTGGCCATTTTCCGCATACATACCCTGCACGCCGATGCTCATTTCTCCGCTGATTGCGCTGCAGCCGGAATTGCCTTCCAGACGCACCACAAGCAGGCATTTCGGAAAGAGCTTCAAAAGCTCTGCGGTCGTATGTTCTCCCGGCAAAACGACCAGGTTCGAAAATCCCGCACCGACCTTGCCTTCGTAAGAACGTAAAGCGCAGCCGTTGCTCTTTCGACCCTCGACATGGGCCGTTTCCAGATTGTACAAAAATTCCGAAAGGACGCCGTCCTTCACCACGGTCACCGTATCCGCATAAGTTCCTTCGGAGTCATATGTTTTGACACCCGGAAGGTCTTCGCGAGTCGGGTCGCTCAAAATCGTAAGGTTCGCCCCGGCAATCTTTTGCCCGAGCTTTCCCTGCAAGCGGGACTGCCCCTTTTGCACCATTTCCGCGACAAAAGAAGAAGCGTACATGCCAAGAACCTGGCCTGCGACACGTTCCGAAAGAATCACCGGCATCTTGCCGGTTTGAATTTTCTTCGGTTCCAAAAGTTCGAGTGCGCGTTCCACCGATTTTTTCGCGATCGTTTCGGCAGAAAGTTCTTCAAGGCTCATCTTATCTTGATCGAAGCCGCCAAGCTTTTTCGAATCGCCACGTTCCGCGACAACCCCGGCGCCCGCGCCAATGCCATTGTCGCGGCGTTCAAAATAAACGCCGTTGGAATTGGCAAAAACCGTCAGGGATTCTTCCTTTTGGCAGCCGAGATACGGAACGTTCTTCACATCTTCCGAAAGAGCAAAGCAACGCTTTTCAATATCCATCGAAAGTTCCGCCATCTGGGCAAGAGTCACATTTTTCAAGTCCGGATTGTATTCGATCTTGCGGAACGGATGGTTTTCGGGATGCGGAAGTTCAATCGGAAGATCCTTGGTGAACTGCGTATGCAACAAGGCGTCTTTTACTGTTTGACGAAGAGCGTCTTCTGTCAAGCGTTCCGTATAAGCGTAACCGGGCTTTACCCCTTTAAAGGCGCGAATGCCCACCCCGACGGATTCCGAAATTTCTGTATTCTGGACTTTTCCCTGAAAAACGGAAACGCCTTCAGATTTGGAATGTCCACCGATAATGTCAAATGCGGTGGCGGACTTTTTCGCTTCTTCGGCAAGGAACTGGACGGCTTCGGAAATATTCATGGCTACATCCTTTCAAATGCATTTTTCGCAGCAGCGAGAGTCTTATCCAAAATTTCGTCGGAGTGACGCGCCCCAATAAAGGTCGTTTCGAACTGGGACGGCGGAAAGAAGATTCCCTGGCCGAGCATTTCGTGGAAGAACTTTGCAAAGCGTTTCGTATCTGCGGCAAGGGCGGTTTCCGTGTCGACAACCGGAGCGTTCGAGAAGAATACGGTGAACATGGAGCCGACACGGTTAATTTGTACAGCAGCGCCAGCTTCTTGTGCGGACTTGCGAAGTCCCGCTTCGAGCTTTGCGCCTTTTTCTTCCAAGGCGTCCCAAGGATTTAATTTGTACAAAAGTTTGAGCTGTGCAAGGCCCGCGGTCACGGCCATCGGGTTTCCGGAAAGCGTTCCCGCCTGGTAAACCTTACCGAGCGGACTTACGTTACGCATAAGCGATTCCTTGCCCGAATAAGCGGCCAGAGGCATTCCCCCGCCCACAATCTTACCGAGAGTAATCATATCCGGTTCAATTCCAAAACGTTTGGCAGCGCCGCCGTCCGAAACGCGGAAGCCCGTCATCACTTCGTCAAAAATCAGAACGGTTCCGTTTTGAGTGCAAACTTTGCGCAAGCCTTCGAGGAAGCCTGCCTTCGGCGGAACACATCCCATATTGCCTGCAATCGGTTCCACAATCACCGCGGCGATTTCATTCGGGTGGGCATCAAAAAGTGCCTGAACCTGTTCCAAATGGTTGTAGTCCGCAATCAAGGTGTCTTGCGCAACGCCCGGCGTCACGCCCAGGGAACTCGGAGCGCCATGCGTCAAAGCCCCGGAACCCGCCTGGATCAAAAAGGAATCTCCATGGCCGTGATAGCAGCCGCGGAACTTGATGATCTTGTTTCGACCGGTCGCGCCACGCGCTACACGGATCGCGCTCATCGTCGCTTCCGTTCCGGAGTTCACCAAGCGAAGCTTTTCCATGCCCGGGATTTTCGAAAGGATAAACTCCGCGAGTTCCACTTCGATATCCGTTCCCATGCCAAAGCTTAAACCGCGACCGAGCTGGCTGCGCAAGGCTTCGGTTACTTCTGGCGGATTATGGCCTAAAATCATCGGACCCCAGGAACCGATATAGTCCACATACTGCGTTCCATCATCGGCAAAAAGATACGGTCCATCCGCACGCTGGATAAAAACAGGTTCGCCACCCACACCGCCAAATGCACGCACCGGAGAATCCACGCCACCCGGCAAAACTTTCAACGCACGCTTCCACCAAGTATTTTCAGCCATCAGTCAAACCTCACTTTTTTCCAGCCTTCTGCCCCAAAACGCAAGTCGCGTTCTACAAATTCCCAAATCACCAATTTTTTGTTTTTGAGAGCGCCCGAACGCCGAGCGAGCTTTTCGCGAACAAGCGTACTGGCACCGCCATCCGAAACAATGCTTGCGACGGGAGTCTGCATTTCGTTTGCAAATTGAGAAATCCAGCCCGCCGACATCGGAGCGTCCGTTTCGTAAATGCGCGAATAGCTATCGCCCAAAATCAAAATTTTAGACTTGCGAAAATCACTGCGGAGCGGTGCCCCGGTCTTGGCATCTTTCACCTGATGCGCTTCCACCGTCTGATCGGGGAATGCATATTCGAGGTCCGCCATCGTCGCAATATCTCCCGTGCGCACGGCAGTCACTATAGAATCCTTCAAGGCGAGCTTTGGAAGTTCTTTCGAAACTTCCATCTTTTTCACCTGTTCGGCAATCGCTTTCGCAGCGATGCGGGCTCCGCGTGGCGTCCAATGCGTATCCGTATTCAGGTAAAGCAGATCTCCCGTGCGATCGTTCTTCTTTTCTTTTTGCAAAACCGGGTAAAGATTTACCGTATGCACTCCGAGAACCTGCAAAGTATCCACAAAGCGGCGTCCCAAAGAAAAGTCCTTTCCGAACAAGCTGTACATCGACGAATTCAAAAATTCCGGGTAAATGGAAGGCTTGCCCGGTACGACGACCACCAGCAGCTCCACGCCACGCTTTTCGAGTTCCGCTTTAAAGTCCAAAACCGCTTCGATTGGATTTTCCAGACTGTCGAGAGTCCACGGAGCGGGCTTCACCAAAAAGTCTACATCCTGACGGTAGTAAAGAAAGCTCGAATCCGCGTTCAACGCCTTTTCGCCCGGATCCCGCAGGACCTTCCACGCAAAAGACTGGTACAGCGGGCGCGCCTTTTTAACAAAGGCATTTTCCTTTTCCAAGCGTTTTTCGTAAGCCCTCAAATATTTTCCATTTAAGATTCCGTTGTTCCACCAAACCTTTGCCACACGGTCTAGCGAAAAAGACGCATACGTATTCTGAATTTGCGCCGTCATTTTGTGAAGACTGTCCGCAAGAGCCGTATCGGATTCCAGCCCGGCAAGCTTTTTCTGGAATTGCGAAATTTGAAGGACCGCAGAATCCGTAGAATCCATCGGCAGATAGGAATTGACCTCTACCAGACTGCGCTTTAAGGTTTCCGCAATCGAATCGACGGTCGAAATTTTTTCTGCGAGGGTGGAATCCCCCTGTTTTACCAGGGCCGCAAGATAGCCCATTCTTTCATTCAGCAAATAGGCATCACTGATTAAAGCGGATTCCCGTTCAAAAGGGCGAACGACATCCCGGAAAATATCGAGCGGAGCAAACGGTTCTCCCTTCTCGAAAGAATGAGCCAATTCCCACGATACCGGCAGCAGCAGCATCACAAAGAATATCGCGGTGAATAAAACGGTCAAGCGTTTCATAGGCCCCTTAAAAAAAAGTACCCCCACTGCGAATCGAACGTAGATCTCACCCTTAGGAGGGGCGTGCTCTATCCATTTGAGCTATGAGGGCAACTCAGGTCAAAATATAGAAAAAAGTTGAAATCCAAGAGTTGGCTGCTCTGGATGAATTTTCCGTATTCCGCTAGAATACACTTATTCTTCGCCATCGAAGGAAAATATTGAAGTTCCCCATTCAGAATGATAATTTTGGCACGGGTTGAGTTTGGGGATGATCACTTCACTCGAGCATCCGAAAAGCGAACATAAAATTCAATCCGGGGAGGAGTACGCCTGTACTCCTCCTTTTTCATTACCGTTTGCCTTCGGCAAGCCGGCGAATCGCCACAACGCCTTTGCGCCATTTGTCGATCGGTTCCGATGGGAATCCCGCATAGACGGCTCCGGCAGGAATACTCTTGGTGACTCCGGCCTTCGCCGCAATGACAGCGCCTTTGCCTATCGTCAAATGCCCCGCAATCTGAGCGCCACCGGCGAATTCGCAATCGTCTTCTACCACGGTCGTTCCGCCAAGTCCCGACTGCGAAGCCATGTAGACGCGGTTTCCGACCGTACAGTTATGCCCGATCTGCACAAAAGAATCAAAATGACAATCGTCGCCGATTGTTGTCGGCGCTAAAAAGCCGGCAGCGACCACACAGTTTGCTCCGAATTCCGAACGGTCGCCGATTCGCACACCGCTCACATGCGGCACCATTTTTCGCACACCGGCATCGTCAAAATAAAAGCCAAAACCGCGCGACCCCACGACAGATCCCGCCTG
>DGSB01000082.1:902-30655 GCA_002390045.1 Fibrobacter sp. UBA4373 | reverse complement strand
CGAATTTCCAAAGCCTCTTCCTTGGAAACCTGACTGTTGAGCGCGGCTGCTGCCACGCCGTTTTCGCAAAGGTTGTCCACTTGGTCTTTCATCAGGGCGAGAAGCGGAGAAACGACGACGCAAGTGCCCGGAAAGACGAGGGCGGGAATCTGGTAACAGATAGACTTTCCACCGCCCGTCGGGAGTAGCGCAAGCGTATCCTTGCCTTCAAAAAGATTACGTAGAACAGCCTCTTGCGCTGGGCGAAAGGTTTTAAAACCGAAAGTTTCTTTCAGCAACTGGGTTGCAAATTCAAAAAGGCGTTCTACGGATTCCATGGGCGCTCAAAAATAGAAAAGTGTACAAAAAAAGCCGTCTTAAATATAAGACGGCTCATTGACAAGAAATGTCTAATTAGTGAAGCTGTGCTGTGAGCAGCTTGTTGATCGCCTGCACGTATTCACCTGGATTTTCGAGCTGGGAACCTTCGGCGAGAACGGCCTGACCATAGAGAGCCTTCGGCCAATCTTCGAGGGATTCCTTCTTTGCAATCTTTTCCTTGAGCATCTTGCAAATCGGATGGTTCGGGTTGATTTCCAAAATGCGCTTGGACTTGGTAACGCTCTGGCCCATGGCGGACATCATGCGTTCCATGTGACGGCTCATTGCGGCTTCGTCCGTGACGAGGCAGCACGGGCTGTCTTTAAGACGGCTCGAAATGCGGACTTCCTTGATGTTTGCATCGAGATTTTTCTGGAGGTCGGTGCAAAGGTCTTTGTATTCGGTCTTGGAAGCTTCTTCCGCCTTCTTTTCTTCTTCGGTCTTTTCGAAGTCCACATCGCCACGGCTGACGTCGTGGAACTTCTTGCCGTCGAAGTCCTGAATGGAGTTCATCATGAATTCGTCGATCGGATCGGAAAGGAGAAGCACTTCGTAATTCTTGTTCTTGTAAGCTTCGAGAATCGGGCTTGCGGCAATCGAATCCTTGTTTTCGCCGATGAGGTAGTAAATTTCCTTCTGGTCGGCAGGCATGTTCTTTACATATTCTTCAAGGCTCGTGTACTTGTCGGCGGACTTCGTGGACTTGAAGAGCGTGAGCTTCTTCAGTTCGTCCAGGTGTTCCCAGTTCATGTAGAAGCCTTCCTTGAGAACCATGCCGAGTTCCTTCCACCAGGCTTCGTACTTCGCGCGGTCCTTGTTCTTGATCTCGGCGAGCTTGTCGAGAACGTCCTTGATGACGCGCTTGCGGATCGTGGTAATGATCTTGTTCGACTGGAGAATTTCACGGGAGACGTTCAGCGGCAGGTCTTCGCTGTCGACGACACCGCGCACAAAGCGGAGCCACGGCGGGAGAAGATCCTTGCAGTCGTCCATGATGAAGACTTTCTTCACATAGAGCTTCAGGCCGTTAATGCGGTCATTCTGCCAAATGTTGAACGGAGCCTTGGACGGAATGTAGGTCAGGGTCCAGAATTCCTGGGAACCTTCGGCGTGGGAATGCTTCCAGGCGAGAGGTTCGCCGCCTTCGTGAGCGACGGTGGAATAGAATTCCTTGTACTGTTCTTCCTTGATTTCGCTTGCGCTTTGACGCCAAAGAGCCTGCTTGTCGTTCAAGCGGGTCGGTTCCTTGGTTTCCATTTCGCCCTTGTCGTTCTTTGTCGGCTCGTGGTGCAGATAGATGCCGTAAGAAACGAATTCGCTGTACTTGCGGACGATGGATTCGACGCCCCATTCGGAGGTGAATTCCTGGAAGTCTTCGCCGTCCTTGAGGTAAAGGGTAATCTTGGTACCGACATCTTGCTTCGGCATATCGGAAATTTCATAGGAACCCGTACCGTCGGAGCTCCAGAGGTAGCCGGATTCTTCGCCGGCCTTGCGGGAAAGCACTTCGACCTTGTTCGCGACCATGAAGGCGGAATAGAAGCCGACGCCGAACTGACCGATCAGATCCACGCTCGACTTGTCGGAATCTTTGAGGCTTTGCACAAAGTGCTTCGTGCCGCTGCGGGCGATCGTACCGAGGCAGCTCACGAGATCTTCCTTGTTCATGCCGATACCGTTATCTTCGACGACAAGGGTCTTGTTCGCCGAATTCACGGAAAGGTCGATCTTGAGCTGGGTACCTTCTGGCAAAAGCTTTGCGTCGGAAAGGGAAAGGAAGCGACGTTTGTCGAGGGCGTCAGCCGCGTTCGAAATGAGTTCGCGGAGAAAAATTTCCTTGTTACTGTACAAGGAATGGATCATCAAATGAAGAAGGTCTTGGACTTCGGTTTGGAATTCTTTCTTTTCAGTTGCCATGTTTATCTCCAATAAAAAATCAACACGTGTTTCAAAATGAAACAGTTCTGCGTTTCAAAAAGAAAACGATGGAATCTTGGGAACTTCTTTTCAGGGAAATTCTCAAGATTTCGACAGAAACCGTTCAAAACTCATGCTTGTAATTGCAAGAATCGTGCCAATCTTTTGAATTGGATCTTCATTTTTTGCACCACAAGACACAATAGGATTGTGTTCTTGCGGCAAAACGCTCTTTTTTTAACAAGACTTGGATTTCTTCCTTTGAAAACCATCGGGCTTCGATCTCTTCGTTTTCGGAATCGCTCGGAAGGATTTTGCCGCTGGCGATGCCTTCGACCACGACGTTCTTTTCGTTGCCAAAACCGATGGCGGAATAGCTTTCTTTCCAAATATCGGAAATGACTTCCAAGGTGAGCCCCGTTTCTTCCCGAAGTTCTCGAGCCGCAGCCTGTTCGATGGTTTCGCCTGGATCGATTAAGCCTGCAGGAAAATTGTAAATCCATTCCCCGACGGCCATGCGAAATTCCCGGTTTAAGAGAATCTTTTCGCCGCTTTTGTCGTGAAGGATAAGAACGACTGCATTGTTTTTGCCTTCATGCAGGTCGGTTTGGGTTTGGAGATTGGCGTTCCGGCTGATGATTTCATAGACGATCGGTTTTCCGCTGACGGTCTTGTAGTGGAGATTGTAGCGAGAGATGAATTTTCCCGAATGAATTTTTTCAATGAATTCCAGTTCCATACAGGTTAGACTCCTTGAATGGTTTCAAAAAACATGCAGTCATGGTTGCATTTCCCATCGAATGCGGTTTTGCAAATGGGCATGCGCGAAAGCATTTGAGATTCGTCGGATGCTTGGGAAACCCTTTTCCGCACATACCCGATGTTCTTAAAGTTTTCTTCTTTTCCTTTGTGCAATGCGGCGCAAGTATTGATCCAAATGACGTTGCAGTCATCGCTTGCGCAAATTTCAAAAGATTGCCTAAAATCGTAGGATCCCGTTGAAAAGGAAGGAACGATAATCAGGGTCAATTTAAAACAGCGCATGAGCTGTTCCAAATATTTGGTTGTCAGGAAGTCCTTGCAGATGAGAATGGCAAATCTTCCGATGCCGTTGTAATGGAAAATGTTGATCACGTAGTTTGTTCGAATTCCTTCGAGCAAGGTGGAACCTTTTTGCTCGAAGCGGACGGGATTTTGCTTTCCTTGCTTGCAAATGATATCCCCGTTCCTGTTTAGAACCGTGACGACGTTGCTTTTCTTGTTCCAAAAGGAGGGCAAAAAGATAAGGGATGGCAGATCTTGCTTGCTCGGAAATTCCTGAATCTTTTTGACGATATAGTCGGTTGTTTCCGCATTCCCGAGAATTTCCGGGAAAAGAAGCATATCGCAGTCTTGGCCGGACGCTTGCAAAATCTTGGCCCAGATTTGAGCGTTCGCTTCTTGATTGCGGGCTTCGTCATATTGAATTCCAAAATACTGGATGTTTTTTTCTTCGTATGGAATGATGTGGGCGAAGCTTTCGTGCCGTAAAGGAGTCGCGGCGATTTTCAAGATTTTCTTTTCATGGAAATGGGGGAGCACTTCGTTTTTCAAAAAGAAGTGCTTGTCGATCAGTTCGCCCAGAATGCTGTTTTCCATGAGGAGCATGTGAAACAGGAAATTGTCCATGCGGTTATACCGGTGAGACAATCGATGCTTGCGTTCCCAAGAGCAGCTGCATCGAGGTAAAAGTCCAATCCCGGTCAGCTCTCGATTTGTATTCAGGGTGACCGAAAAATCATCGTCCTGAAATTCTTGAATCTTTTGCAGAAGCAGAAACTCTAGCTTTTGATCGAGCAGCTGGATTAGCCTCATGACGGCAAAAAAGTTTTGCTCTTTTTTGAAGCTCTCGCTTAAAACGTCGAGATGATGGTACAAAAAATCGGTGAGGTCGGATTCCTGAAATGGAATGGGAAATTCCTTTTTATCTGGATTAGGAGTGAAAAAATCCGGGATCTCTTTTTGGATGCTCTGATCAATACGCTTGCATTCGGACGGCGAAAGGCAGCTGTATTGAATAAAAAATTCTTCTGTACAGGATTGAATGATTGAAGAACATAAAAATGCGACGGAATTATAGATGCGAGTCACGTTTCCCATATTTTGCTCCGTTCAAACCCTAGGATAATTCTAACTAGAAAATCATTTCGTCGGACTATCTCGAAAAATAAATTTTTTATGAAAGAAATCGGGAATGAGCGGTTGAAATATGCAAAACGTGAAGCGCTGGCCTTTCTTTTTACGAATTAAAATTCTAGTCGCATAATGATGCTGTTTTCGAAATAGCTTGGAGTTGCGCCCATTCGCCAAAGCGTCGTTTTGTAGGAGAACAGGTTTGGACGAGCCTTTCGAAGAATTTCTGCCCCGGTAGCCCGGATGTAGCCCGCTTTGCTTTTGCCAGGAATTCCTCTGTAAAAAGATTCGAGGCTATCGATCGAAACGCTGATTGCGTTGCTGTCGTGCGGATTGTAAGGTTCCGCTTGAGCCTTGGATTTCAGCGAAGCGTAAATTTCTTGAATCTTTTGGCCGGCCAAGAGAGATTTTTCAGTAAAATTCATTCCAAAAGAAAAATCTGCTGTCGAATGGAGTTTACTAAGGCTTTCCACCCAGGGATGCGAAGATGCTCCGACAAGTCCAATCGTCAAGTTGAAAGGCTTGTTCTGCTTAAAGTAGCGGATGAACATTTCTTTCGCCGATTCGGTTTCCGGATTCGGGGTTAAAGCGTCCCGGGCAGCGGCAAAAAGAATTGCGGTCGTGTCGGTTTCACCGATAGAAATTTCGACGTTTTTCTTGTAGATTTCAGGGAATTTTCCTTCACCGCGGAATGAACCGTAAACCCAGGCAAAAAGGGCTTCGGCTGCAATCGGCTTAATGATATGCAGAAGGATCGGCAAAAAGCTGCCGAATACCGAAGAACGGCGGTTTAAAAGTTCGGCGACGAGCAGCGGATCGCGTTCCTGCACGGCAAGAAGAATGGCTCCAATGTGAAGCAAGAAAGAATACTGGTTTGCGTCGAGCTTTTGAATGTCGCCCGGCAGATATACGGTGATTTCTGCGATCATTTCCGTAGGAAGGTAGGTGTACCAGCTCGGGGTAAAATAACGGCTCCCTTCGACGCTTTGCATGGTGGCAAGGTCCGCGGACTCGACGGTTCCCGCATAGTCCAAGGTGCCCGTATTGCTGCGGGTAAACTGGTGAAGGACTTCTTTTTTCGAAGATTCCAGTTTGATGTAAAAAATATCTTGAGCCATAACAGTCTCCTTGATTTAAGCTTGTACTCAAGATAGATTTTAAATGTGACAAAAAATGTCAAAGCGGATAAAATGAAAAAGACTCTCCTGGGGAGAGCCTTTTTTTGAATCCAATATAAAAAGAAAAGGTGCTTTGTCAGCACCTTTTCTAAATTAGTTTAATGATTATACTTAGTTATAAAAAGCAATGTCTTCAATACCTCTATCTGAACCCCATTTCCAACCGGCAAAATTACTTTTATCATTTTCCGTTGCTGTAATGGTTTTTACATAACCAACACATTGTTGAGCATTATTTTTAATTTCATAAATTGCTTTTTCCTTTACACAATTTGCTTTAATTGTGTACATGATTGTACTATCAGCATCAACAAGTTCTTCATCTTCATCAAATAAATCATCTTTACATTCAATATGGTATTCTACATTGATTTGCATTGTGTAATCTGTGTTGTTTTCCCAAGAAAGATAGGCAATGTTATTTTCAACTCTGAACCCATTAAGTTTCAATTCATCTAATTCTACATAATGAGGTTCTGTACTCTTCGGTTCATTTTCATCAACATAATCTTCATCAATACTAGAAGAACTATTCACAATTTCTTCCGAAGAACTGCTTTCAACAATTTTGCTAGAAGAACTGCTTTCAACAATTTTGCTAGAAGAACTGCTTTCAACTTTCTTTTCGCTAGAACTACTTACAATAATTTCACTGGAAGAACTACATTCAACAACATTTTCCATAGAAGAACTACTTTCTTCTTTAGTGTTATTGATACTGCTACTACTTTCATCTTCAGCATAGCTACTGCTACTTACAACAACCGTATCTTCCTTTGTGCTACTACTACTTGTAACTTCACTACTATTGCTACTTTCGATGCTGGATGAGGAAACTGTTGTCGTTGATGAACTAGAGATAGTGTGCCTGGAACTACTTTCGACAGAGTCGGAGTCAGCTGAACTATTGATTGTGGGCTCAATGTATTCTATGCTGCTAGAAGATTCTATTGGCGAATCTGTGGCACTGGAACTGTTATCGTCTCCACATGCAGAGATAAAAATTGCAGACATCAGTGCGATACAAGAACTAAGAAATGGTCTACTTGAAATTGTCTTCATATAAAGATCCTTTTCTACATATAAAGTCTATTTCAGGAAAATAAGCCCTAAAATGCCGACCGCCCAAACGTACCAGGCGAAGTGCTGGAATTTTCCCTTCTGGAGGAAGTTCATGAGCCATTTGAGGGCGATGATGCCGAAGATGAAGGATACCAACATTCCCACCAAAAGTTCGGGGGTAAAGCCACCGGCATCGGCACACTTCAAAGCATTTTCCGGATCGAGAAGTGCCGCTTCCGGGGTCAGGCTCTGGCATTTGAACCACTTGATTGCATCCAGGAGCGCAGCTCCGCCGACGGCAGGAATGCTCATGAGGAAGCTGAATTCGCCGGCATATTTACGGTTCACACCCATGAACATCATGGCGCTGATTGTGGAACCGCTGCGGCTAATGCCCGGAATACAGGCGATGCCTTGCACCGTACCTGTGAGCAGGGCGCGCCACCAGTTCATTTTTACGCCTTCGTTTTCCGGATGCTTGGCGCCGGTCTTTCCCCATTGGGAAGTAAAGAGCAACAGACCGGTGAAAAGTTCGGCAACGCAGACGGCGCGTGGATTTTCGAAGAGACCTTCGAGTACGTCCTTAAAGCCGAGACCGATGAGGGCTGTCGGAATGCTCGCAAGAATGATGTATCCCGCTTCGCGGAGCTGTTCCGGATTTCTGCGGAGGCAGCCCACGATGATGTCGGTAATCTTCTTGTGGAAGACGACAAAAATCGAAAGCAACGTTCCGGCGTGAAGCATCACGTCAAAGAACATGCCTGCTTCTTTCATATTTAAAAGTTCGTGTCCGAGAACGAGATGTCCCGAACTGGAAATCGGAAGAAATTCGGCGAGGCCTTGCAAAAGGCCCAAAAGAATGGATTCAATCATGGTGCTGTAAAAGTTACAAAAAAAGTGCAATTCCAAGAGGAAAAGCTTTTCGTTTTTGATTCCGTTCTGAAATTTTTACAGGGCTTTTGCTATCTTGTAGCTGTATGAAAAATCTTCGTGGTATTTTGCTTCTTCTTTGCACTTCTTCGATTGTCTTCGCTGCGGAAGATCCGCGTTTTGAACAAGGCGCTCGCTTTGAAGCGCTTGGCAAGTATGAAAACGCTCTTGGTGAATATCGCTCGATTCTCGCTTCCGATCCGCATAATGCCGATGCTTTTTACGCGGCAGGTTCGGTACGCCTTAAAATGAAGGATTACAAGGGCGCCATTGCGAACTTCCAGCTGGCTTATAAATACGCCCCGAAGATGGCCGCCGCTTATGAAGGGGCTGCATCCGCATACGAAAAGCTCGGCGATAAAAAGTCCGCCGCCGCAGAACGTGCGAAGATCGGTGGAAAGTCCGAATCTCCGAAAGCCGAAGTGAAGGCGGAAGCTCCGAAGGCTGAAAAGTCCGCGGCAAAGTCCGACTCGAAATTTTCTTACAGCTCCGCCGCATTCCTCAAGGCGAAGCAAGCCTTTAACGCAAAGGAATATAAAACCGCTTGCTCTGCGGCACGAGAAGTCCTTTTGCAGGAACCGGGAAATCCGGGCGCCTATTACTTCGCGGGCGCTGGCCGTTATGAACTCGGAGAAATGGATAAAGCGGAATACAATTTAAAGCGCGCTTTCGACTATCCGGAACTCGGCTACAATGCGCACTATTATCTTTCGTTGATTTACCGGAAGCAGGGAAAGAAAAAGGAAGAACTTGCGGAACTGGAAGCCTATGTCCGGCTTTCGAAAAATGAAACGGCGATTGCCAGCGCAAAGAATCGAATCGCCGAACTTTCTGGGGCAGAGCCGAAGGCTCCCGAAGCAAAACCCGCGGAAGTAAAGCCCGCAGAAGTGAAGCCTGTCGAAGAAAAACCGGTGGAAACCGTAGAATCCAAGCCGGTCGAAGCTCCAAAGCCGGTGGTGCAGAAAAAGCAGACGAATCCGACGATGGATCTGGCGAATGATGCCTATCGTCAGGGCGATTATGCCTCGGCGCTTGCGCAGTATCAGGCTTTGCAGAAAAAATCCCGCGATGAAAATACCAAGGCGTATCTTCTCTTCCAAATCGGTAACGTCTACCGCTGCCGTCGAGATTTTCGCTCGGCTGTCGCAAAGTACCGCGAAGCGGTGGAATATTATCCGAATTCCGAATGGGCGAATGAAGCCCAGCGCGCTTGGGAAGATGCCGTTTGGCAGGAAAAAAATGCGAACGCGTTGCCGCGTCGCTAATCGGCTTGCAGTAAAAGACCCTTCAGATATTGACCTTCCGGGAAGCTCGTCTTGACCGGATGGTCGGCAGGCTGTCCAAAGCGTTCAATAATCTGGACTTCACGGTGGGCGTCGATTGCGGCGTCTGCGACAATCTTCTGGAAAAGGTTCATTTCCATGAGGCCCGAACAGCTGAAGGTGGCAAGCATTCCATGTGGAGCGAGAAGCTTTAGCGCAAGCAGGTTAATGTCTTTATAACCGCGGGCGCCTTTTTCCAAATGGGACTTGCTTTCGATAAATTTCGGCGGATCGAGAACGATCAGATCAAAGGTCTTGCGGCTGTCGCGGCACTTGCGCAGGTAAGCGAAAACATCCGCTTCGACAAGTTCCACGTTTGCCTTGTCAAAACCGTTCTTTTGAATCAGGCCGTCGGCAATCGCGAGAGCGTCTTTGGAAACGTCGACTTCGGTCACGAGCTTTGCGCCGTTCTGCAGGGCAAAAAGTCCAAAACCGCCCGTATAAGAGAAACAGTTGAGAACGTGCTTTCCCTTGGCGTATTTGCCCACGTTAAAACGGGCGTCGCGCTGGTCCAGGTAATAACCGGTCTTGTGGCCGTTCCAAACATCCACGTCGAACTTGATTCCGTTTTCGATCATTTCGACTGGCGTTTTAGGAACGTCTCCATAAACGGCTTCCTTGCGAAGGGGGAGTCCTTCTTTGATTCGCACGTCGGAATCGCAACGTTCCAAAATGCCACGGGGGTGAATCTTTTCTGCCAGAAGTTCGTAAATCGTCTGGCGGAATCGTTCGGCTCCGACGGAAAGAATTTCAATCGAAAGGATGTCCGCGTACTTGTCGACGATGCAGCCAGGAATGCCGTCGTTTTCGGCATTGATCAAGCGGAAGGCCGATTTGGTGTCGTGGACATCGAATCCGCGGCTTAAACGGTTCTCGATCGCGCGATCGATGATATTCGAAAAAAAGATCCTGTCGATCGGGGTGCGTTCCTTAAAAGCCCAAAGGCGTGCACGAATCTGGGATTCGGAAGAATAGGCTGCGTAACCCAGGAATTCCCCATGAGCCGAGCGGACTTCAACTGTATCGCCGGCTTTAGGTTCGCCGTTTACATGGTGAATGGCTCCGCTGAAAATCCACGGATGATTCCGGCTGGCGGACTTTTCTTTGCCCGCGTTTAAAACGACAACAGGGAATTCGGATTTGGCCATTAAAGAGAATCCTGGAACTGATGGAAACTGTCGAGAAGTTCCTTGTACGAGTTCGCGTGGGCGAGCTGCGGGAACTTGTCCGTGACGTTCTTCGGGGCAAAGAGGAACGAGCCCTTATCTGCGGCAAGAAGCATTCCCGTGTCGTTAAAAGAGTCGCCTGCGGAGAACACCTTGAAATTCAAAGTCTTGAGCATTTCCACGGTCTTTCTTTTCTGGTCGTTCAGACGCAGATGGTAGTCGACAATCTTGTCGTCCTTGACGATCAGGTTGTGACAGAAGATCGAGGGCATGTTCATTTTTTTGATGAGCGGGTAGGCGAATTCCTGGAAGGTATCGCTCAGGATGATCACCTGGGCTTCATCGCGGAGCGTGTTCAAAAAGTCCATTGCACCGTCGAGCAGCGGAAGGGTTCCGATGACTTCCTGAATGTCGGAAAGCTTCAAATTTTCCCTTTCGAGAATTTTTAAGCGTCCGCGCATCAGTTCGTCGTAATCCTGGATGTCGCGCGTAGTCAGACGGAGTTCGGGAATGCCCGTTTTTTCTGCGACGGCGATCCAAATTTCTGGGGTCAGGACCCCTTCCATATCAAGAGTGACAATGCATTGTTTGGTGAACATAGCGCAATTACTTTGTGAGACGATCCTTGAGGATGTCTTGGATTTCGTCTGGGGTGATGATGTACTTGTTTCGGCAGAATTCGCACACGAGTTCGAGATCCTTGCCTTCTTTGATTAAATCTTCGAGATCCTCGGTCGGGATCGTGGCGAGAGTCGAAAGCGTTCTGACCTTGCTGCATGGGCAGTAGGCGTGGGGAACGATTTCGCGGACGATCGTCGTCGGGTAGTCGCCGGAAATGGCGTCCATGAGGCCGTCCAGATTGTACTTTTTCCCGTCGAAAAATTCCGAAAAGGTGGGGAGCTTTGCCACTTGGGCTTCGAGCAGAGTGAGCTCGTCCGGAGCGATGTCTGCAAACGGTTCGAGATAAAAACCGACCGCGTAGTCGAGCTTTTTAGGATCGTCCTTGTTTAGACGGGCTTCGATTCCGACTGCGGAACGGGTCTGCGCCGACTGCAGCATGAATACGGAAAGATTGCGGCCCATGCTTTCGGAAACCGCTTCGATAATGCTCTGGTTCACGCGTTTGCCGCGTTCATCGAGCGTAACGGCTTCAAAACGCTGCGGGGAAAGCGCCGGTTCGAACTTCTTGTTCTTCTGGATTTCTTCCTGCGGAATCATGGCGCGGACAAGGCCTTGCGGAGTCGAATCCGCTTCGGCGTAGGTGATGTCGCCGTCGAAGGTCACCTTGACGCAAACCGTACCCATAAACTTGAGGCTTGACGAAAGGAAGAGCGAAGCGATAGAAGTTTCGGCGAGAAGCTTCAGGGCTTCCGACGAGGCGTTGTGCATCACGCCGATTTCTTCCGCAGTGCGGGTGATGTCGGCGAGGACAAGGCGAAATGGAACATGAGAGCCGGTGGCTCGAATTAAGCGGTCTTTTTGATCGATATCCATGCCGCCAAATATAGAAATTATTGATAGCCTAGGCCTGGGTGTACGACTTGAACCATTCTGCGAATCGGGCGATGCCCGTATCGAGGTCTACGGAAGGTTTGTATCCGGTTTCCTTTTCCAGAGAGTCCGTATCGGCCCAGGTGATTTCCACGTCGCCAGGTTGCATGGGCATCATGATCTTTTCGGCCACTTTCCCAAAGTTCTTTTCGAGGGTGGCGATAAAGTCCATGAGCTTGATCGGCTGGCCGCGTCCGATGTTGTACAGGCGGTTCAGCGGGGCGGGCTTTTCGGCTCCGTTGTAGGCGATTCGGCGGATCCCTTCGACGATATCGTCGATATAGGTGAAATCGCGCATCATCTTGCCGTTATTGAAAACCTTAATCGGTTTGTCGTGTGTGATGGCATCGGCGAAGAGCCAAGGAGACATGTCGGGTCTGCCCCAAGGTCCGTAAACGGTAAAGAATCGAAGCCCCGTCAGGTTCAGCTGGAACAGATGATGGTAGGTCTCTGCCATCAGTTCGTTCGACCGCTTGGTCGCGGCGTAAAGGCTCGAAGGCTTTTCAACGCGGTCCGTGGTGCGGAAAGGTGTTTCCGTATTACGTCCGTAAACGCTCGAAGAAGAGGCGTACACCAAATGCTTCGGCGGATAGGCTCTCGCGCATTCGAGAATGTTCAAGAATCCCGTAATGTTCGAATCCACATAGCTCTGCGGATTGATGAGGCTGTAGCGAACGCCTGCCTGGGCGGCAAGGTTCACGACAATATCAAAGGCGTGTTCTTTGAACAGGGCAAGGAGCGTCTCCTTGTCGGTCAGGTTGCATTCGACAAAGTGAAAATGTTCCTGAGGAATGCGGGCTAAACGATCGTGCTTCAGCTTTGGCGTGTAATAATCATTCAGGTTATCGATTCCGACGACTTCATGACCGTCTCTTAAAAAGGCAAGGGCCGTTTCACAACCGATAAATCCAGCCGCCCCTGTAACAAGAATTTTCATACTTAGAATCCTATGCCAATAGAAATGAACGGGGACGACATCAGGTCAAAGTCTGCCATAAATTCGTCGTCATCGTTTTCCCAGTTATCCGAAGAATAGGTGTGCCAATAAACATGAGTCGAACGGACGCCACCGAGAATGGCAAAATGGCGAAGGTTCAGCTGAAGGCCGATTCCTCGGACATATCCGTAAAGCGGTGTGCTCATGTAATAGTCATCGATCAGGTTCAATCCGCTCATGAGCCCTGCGAACCCGATAGCGCGGAGCTGGTAGTTTTTAGCGGTCAGGAACGAAAATCCCACTTCGACTCCGAGTTGCAACTGGATCGTATGGGAGTTCATCGATTCCTTTTTTGCGGAAGCGTCGCGCGGTTCATATTCGATGCTGATTTCTCGGTAGCCAAGAACGCCAAAAAGGGAAACCCATTCGTTTAAGCTGTACTGACCGGTAACCCCGAGCATGTGGGCGACATCCAGGTCCGCGTTGAATCGCTTTCCCTTGCGGGACATGTTCGTTTCGAGGTTGGAAGAGCTCAGGTATCCAAATTCATAGGTAAGTCCAAGACGGATCGGGTGCGTCTTATAGAGAGGCGCCTGGGATGAATCTTCTTTCTGGACCGTGGAATTCTGGGTAGGAAGGGAACCTTTTGCGCTGTCGGAAGCAGCAAATACGGAATTTGCTGCCAAAAAAAGGCTGGCGGCAAGGATAATCGCGCGGGATGGATAGCTCCAAATACTCATTTGTCTTTAAGTTTACAATTTTTAGGGCGTGTTGCGAGGAAATTTTCGCATAAAATTGCGAAAAAATCCGTTATTTCGAGTCCAAATTGCCAAATTTTGTTTATTTTCAATCTGACTTTATTTTACTGGAGTTTTCCGCATGAAAAAGAAATCCCTTCTGGTTCTCGGCGCTTGCGCGCTTTCGTTGATGTTTACCGCATGCTCGGACGAAATGGATCCGAATGACCCGGCTTCTGTCCGCAAGTATTTGACCAAGCAGAAAATTCCGTTTACCCCGAACAAGTTTATTTCGTTCGTGACGCCGGGCGATACCGCGAGCATGAGCCTTTTCCTCAAGGCCGCTTACGACATTAACTCGACGGATGACAATGGCAACTCCGCTGTCGCGATTGCCGTGAACAAGGGAAAAATCGACGTTCTCCAATATTTGGCCGATCATGGCGCAAAACTCGACGGTTCGAACAGCGCCGGCAAAACCTATCTGGAAGATGCAATCGAACGCCAGAATAAGGAAGTCGTCGAATTCCTCGTGAACAAGATGAAGGAAACCGGTGAAATTGCCAATACGGCAGCCGCTGTCGCTTTGGCCGCAAAGATCGGTGCTGCGGATATTTTGAAGATTCTCGGCGATGCGGGTGCTCCTCTCGAAGTCCGCGGTGCGGATACTTACTATCCGATTCACCTTGCGGTGAAGGGTGGAAATTACGACGCCATGGTTTACCTTGTCGAAAAGGGTGTCGATGTGAACGCCAAGTGCGGTCAGGGATACTCGGTTCTTGACTGGGCGAAGAACGAAGGCTATACCCGTCTGATTGCATATTTGAAGAAGCATGGCGCCAAGAATACGCCGGCTTACATCAAGGAATTCGGTCGTTAAGGATTCGCTTTTAATCTTGAAAACGCCTAGCTCGATGCTGGGCGTTTTTTGTATTTTTATAATCATGAAGAAATTCCTTCCCCTATTTTTCCTTTTGAGCTTGGGAGTGACCTTCGCTGCGGAAACCGTCGATGGTGTTCGCAGGCAGATCAAAGCGGTCAACGAAGAAACTGCCCGTGAAAAGAAATTGCATGCCGACGAAAAGAAACGTCATGAGGATTTTATCAAGTCCGGACGTGATAAGGTCGTTTCGCTGAACAATCAAAAGAAATCTCTCCGCACAGAGATTGAAACGATGAAGGCGGAACTCGCCCGTTTGAATGAGGCGCGCAATAAGTCCGCGGGAGTCGCCCATTGGTACGAAGCCCGTAAGCAGAAATACGCCCAGGATCTTGCCAAGGTCATCGAAGGACTCGTTCCGTATTTTGAAGCGGACTTCCCGTACCGCGCAACGGAAACGGCCGAAAGCTTAAAGGAAATGGCTTCGGAACTTCGCAAGGGAGTGATTGCTCCGGATGACGCTCTGGGCCGAGTGCTCGAAGTGTTTATGGAACGCATCCGGATGGGTTATACGACGGAATCCTGGGACGGATATTTGACCGATGCGGAAACCGGCAAGCAGATGCAGGGCAAGTATTTCCGCTATGGGGCTGTCGCCGCGATCTTTGAAAGTGCGGACCAGACGGAATACTATTGGTTGGATCATGTAAATGGAGCTTACAATTGGAAAAAGGTTCCGGCATCTTTGGAACTCCGCGCCCAGGTGAAGGATGCGTTCCGCGTTGCGGAAGGAAAGGCGGCTCCGCATATTGTCAGGGTTCCGGTTCCTGCGGAAAAGGTTTCGGAAGCAGAAACGCGGTCTGAATCGGTCAGTAAGGAGGTGAAAAAGTGATGCTCTCCTTGAAAAATGTTTTGATTTCTTGCGCTCTTGTTTCGGGGTTCGCTTTGGCTCAGACTCCGCTGGGCGGCGATGTAAACGGCGATAAGCTTGTTCGGGAACGTGCCGAATTGAACAAGGCGAAAGCCGAGCTTGAAGAAGCGCGTCAAAAGCGCGATATGGAAGTGGCTTCCCGCTGGAATGATCGCGAAAAGGCAAACCAGGAACGAGAACTTTTTAACCAGAAGTACGAAGAGGCGAAAGACGAACTCGATCGCCTGATGGAAGAACGCGTTCGCCTGGAAGAAAACGTGCGCGTTGCCCGTGAAGACTTGGCGCAGGTGAAGGCGAATACGGAATCAAAACGCTCCGAATATATGGCTCTTGCCGCGGACAAGGGAATTCTGGAACCGATGTCCCAGCTGAAGGACCGAGGAATTCCGTTCCAGATTCCGCAGCGAATCGATGAATTCAATCGGACGGAAAAGAGCATGGCGCTTTACCGCGACGATCCGATGCGCATTGCAAACAGTGTCATTGAACTTGCGAAAAAGGAACTTGCCTTTAGCCGCGAAATCGAATGGAAAAAGGGCGAGTTGATTTTTGGAAGCCGAGTTGCTTTTGGCGAAGAACTTCGTTTGGGCGGAATCTATGCGATGCGAGCCTCTTCGGGTTCGGACAGTTCGGTCTCGATGATGCTCCCGGCTCCGGGAGATAAGGGCCAGATCTTTACGTGGCACGAGATGAATACGGCGGAACCGCGTAAGGAAGTGAATGAAGCTTTCCGGATGGCGAAAGACTCTGCATTTGCCATGGTGCCTGTGGATGTGCTTTTGAGCACGACGCTCTCTACGGAACTCGTGAACTCGGAAGAAAAGACGTGGATGGACCGCGTTAAACAGGCGTTCCACGACGGCGGTATCTTGATGTACCCGATCGCCGCACTTTTGCTTTTAGGCTTGTTGATCGTTCTTGAACGAATCGTCGTGCTTTCGATCAAAGGGGCTTCTCTTCGTTACCGTAAAGTGCTGAAACTTGCTTCGGAAGGAAAAATGGATGAAGCTCGCGAGCTTTCGAAAAAGCTTCACGGTTCGATTGGCAAAGTGGTGAAAACCGGTATGGCTAAGGATTATCCGAACCGTGCTGCTGCTGAAAAGGCGATTGAAGAAGTCTTTGCAGGTGAAGTCCCGACTCTTGAACGCGGGCTTTCGACTCTTTCCGTTTTGGCAACGACGGCTCCTCTTATAGGACTTTTGGGGACGGTGATGGGAATGATCCAGCTGTTCCAGGTCATTACGATGCACGGAACTTCGGATCCGAAACTCCTGGCTGGCGGTATTTCCGTTGCGCTGCTCACGACGGAAGCCGGCCTGATTGTCGCGATTCCTTTGCAGTTCTTGCTCACGTTCCTCACGAACCGTGCCGATACGATTCGCGCTCGAATGGAAAAGGCTGGACTTGCTGTTTTAAATTCCCGCTGGATTCAGGGCTAAAATGACAAAGCTTTCGGCATTAGAAGAAATTCGCGCCTTGCTGGTGCAGGGAGGTTGGGTTTTACTCCCGATCTTCCTTCTTGGCCTGTTTGCGTGGATTCTTTTGTTCGAACGTTACTTTGTGTACCGTCGGGCCAAAAGCCGTGGCGAACATGGAATGCTTGCGACTCTTCAAAAATCCATTTTGGACGCGGTAAGCCTTGGACGTACCGCCGTTGACAATAGTTTAAAGCTTGCGACGCATTCCTACGATGTGGAATTCGACAAGGCGTTTCCGACGATTTCCGTTTGTGCGTCGCTTGCACCGATGCTTGGACTTTTAGGAACGGTTTCTGGCATGGTGCACGTCTTTAGCACAATCCAGCTTTTTGGCTTTGGAAACCCGGTGTTAATCGCCGATGGAATTTCGGAAGCGTTGCTGACGACGCAGGCGGGACTTCTGGTGTCGTTCCCGATTGTGCTCGCCAATAATCAGCTGCTTTCTCGGCTCAATCATTTGAAAGCGAAGTGTTGGAAAGAAGCTTTGCAGTTCGAAAATGAAAAGCTTTCTGCGGAGGGTTTATGAGTTTTATCCGCCCCAGACGTCGCCGTTTTGGCGGTATCGATATTTCTCCGATGATGGACATGACGTTCATCCTCTTGATTTTCTTTATTGTGACGTCGACGTTTACGCGTGAAACGGGCATTGACGTTTCCAAGCCAAAGGCGAGTACGGTCAAGGAACTTTCCAAGGAAAGCATTCTGATCGGGATTACGCGGCAAGGAACGGTTCACATTAATGAAACCCAGGTGAACCTGTCTTCGTTACAGACGATCCTCCGCCAGATGATGAACGAAGCGCCCGATCGCCCGGTGATTATTGTTTCGGATCGCGATGCGCCTTCTGGAAAGATTGTGGATGTTTTGGATGAATGCAACCTTGCGCATGTGCGTAAAGTTTCCATTTCGGCGTCGAAGGAGTAGCGGTTGAAGAAGCTTTCCGGAATTCTGTTTCGTTCCAGATGGTTTTTTGCCGTCGTTTTTGCGCTTGTCGTGAATACGTTCTTCTTTTTGGCGATTCCTGTTTTGAACGTTTTGCTGTTCCGCGATCATGGGGCTCCTAAGAAGCCTTCGATTGAAGCGATTACGGAAGTGGAAACCGTGGTCAAGGAAAAGAAAAAAACGCAACCTCAGAAGATGATTCACAAGATCATTCAGACGAACAAGTTTAAAGTGACGAGCACTTCGAACAGTGCGCGTTCCAATTCCAATTTTGCCATGGACCTTTCGCTCTCTCGCGGTGACGGCTCGGGCGATGGCGTGGAAGTCGGCGCCGGTGGCGGAATGCAGAATGTGGTCTATGAAGCGGGAGATGTGGACGAAGAAGCCCAGGCACTCAAGACGGTGAACCCGGAATACCCGTCGCGTGCAAAAAAACTCGGCATTGCGGGATATGTAAAGGTTTACATGGTAATCGATGTTTACGGCAATGTGACGAATTTGAAAGTGCTGTCCGTGGATCCTGCCGGATACGGCTTTGAAACGGAAGCTCTCAAGGCGATTCGAAGCTGGAAGTTTGAACCTGCAAAACTCGGCCATTATCCGGTGGCGCAAAAGGCGACGAAGGAGTTCAAGTTTGTTCCGTAAGATCTTGAAATTCCGGTCCGTGAATTTGTTTGCAGTTTGCTTGGCTGCGGTTTTTGCGTTCTGCCCAAAATCTTTTGCGCAGGATTACTTTAAAGTGGCGAACGAACTTTACGACAAGGGCGAATACAAGCAGGCTGTCAAGATGTACCGCGCAGCCATTCAGGACGGCCGTTATGAACCGTTTGCATGGTTCAATCTGGGTAACACTTTGGTGCAACTCGGAAAGAATAACGTGGCGATGGTCGCGTACAAGCGTACGGTGGAGCTCATGCCGGAATTTACCAAGGCTTGGGTCTTGCTCGGGGACTTGTATTACCTAGGTTCCGATTACGGACTTGCCATTGTCGCGTACAAGCGTGCGCTTGAACTCGGCGAAGATACGGATCATATTCATTATGCGCTTGGCGAATGCTTTATTAAATCGCGGAGCCTTGCTCTGGCGCAAAAGCATTTTGAAGCGGCGACCCGTTTGAATCCGGACCGGATTGATGCTTGGTATGGCCTTGCCGAAGTTTATGAAAAGCTCGGCGATTACGAATATGCCGTTAAAACGTTAAAGCGGGCTGTGGACAATTCGGCGGCCGCCGGAGCGGATGTCCATTATACGCTTTCGCATTATTACACTCGGATGGAAATGCCGAAAAAGGCAATCCGGGAAATGGAAAACGGGCTTTTAATCGATCCGCAGAACACTTCGGCTCGGCGTTATTTGGCTCATATGTACATGGAAGATGCTTCGCCGTGGATGGCCATTTTTACTCTGGAAGAAGGACTCCGCTTTAAGAAGGATTCGGACCAGTTGTATGTGGATTTGGGGCAGATTTATTTTTCGCAGAATCGTTATGAGGAAGCTCTCGAAAATTACATGAACGCATGGAAAATGGGAAATTCTCAAGGACGCATTGGGGCTGAAAATGTAGGCAACGCTTACTACAATGCGGGGGATGAAGCGAAAGCGCAATCTATCTATCAACGTATTATTGGAAAAAAGTAAATGACAAAGCAAAAAAAAGTGTGGAAGTCCGCTGCTCTCGAAGAATCGAACCGCAGTGCTGCTGACAAAATCCGTGAAGTCCTTTTGACGGTCGCCAAGGGTTACCATGACGCCATCGATGATGCGGGTGAACTTTATGAAGTTCTTGCGGACCAGTTTGAAAAGATCGAGGCCCTGAAGGAAGACCGTGAACGTTTGGAAATGCTCGCCTGGTTTATGAACTGCAGCGCATTCTTTGAAATCCCGGAATCCGAAGACGAACTTGAAATGGCTGTGGAAGAACTTTTTGGTGCGGCCATTGACCTGTTTGTGGAAAAGGCGAAGTCTTTCGAAGACCGTGAATATGTGATGAGCCTTTTGCACGATCTGGTTGTGAACTCGGTTGGCGAAGAACCTCGCACGGAGCTGTTCCTTTCGGCCCATGACTTCCTTTCTGCAGAAGAACTGGAAAAGGTGATGCAGGAAGTGGTTTCGACCGTGACTTCGCACGAACTGGAAAATGAAGGCGAAATTTACGCAGGATTGATGGACTTGGCCGACGGAGCGGGCAATCCGCAGCAGTACGAAAAATTTGCCTACCTCGCCGATCCGGAACATTCGAACAAGACAAATATCGACGTGGCAAACGCTTATTACGTTGCCGATGACTTGGCGAATGCGAACCGTGTTCTTGCCGAAGTCAAGAATCCTATGGGGAGCGATGAAGAAGAATTTTTGGACTTGAAAGTCGGCATGCTCTTTAAGGAAGAGAAGAAAAAAGAAGCCTTGGAACTGGCCGAACAGCTCTATGAAAAATTCCCTAAAGAATATCACTTGATGAGTCTTTGCCAGGTTGTTTCGGAAAAGCGTAAAGAGGAACTTTTGGATGCGCATGAAAAGTTCCGCCTGAATGAAAACGTGAATCCGGACTATGTGAACATGCTCGCCACGATGAATGAATTTGACAGGCTTTCGAAATATCTAGACGCGAACGCTTCCGAAATTCGCAAAATGGATGGCCAGCTGCGCGAAAATCTCGCTCAGCGGTTGGAATCCTTGAATCGCAAGGATTTGGCGAAGAAGTTCCGCACGATCTAATTAGCCCACATTTGTGCTGAATCCTAATGGATTTTAGCATTCCTGTTCAATCCATACGCACCATCCCCCTATCGGGCGAGTTGCTTGACAAATACTTTCTGTAAGGAATGCTCAGAACCGACCTGTACGGAGAGTATGTAACTTCCTGCAGGGAGTTTGGCGGTATTGAAGCAGAGTGCTCCGCCGGCATAGCTATTGCTGAAGTCGAGGACGACCTTCCCCTGCATGCTGAACACTTTTGCGCTTATGGCGGTACCATTGACCTTGACTGGTACAGATATTCGGTCTGCGTTTACGACAGCCTTCCCGATAACAGATGATGTTGCTGCAACAGCATCGATTGCGTCGGTCGAAGAACTCGACTCGACAGCACTAGAACTCGATATAGCTTCGCTTGAGGAACTTTCGGGTGTTTCGCTGCTGGAACTGATCGTAGATACGACCGGATTGATCTTGTCGCCTAAGACCTCGATCATCTTTTCGGCATAGCGTTTACCGAAGTCGCGGTATTCCTGCGAGGTAAAGTGCACGTTTTGGCCATCGCCCAGAACTTGGTTGAACCCTTCGGAAGAGACCACGTAGAAGTTGGAGGACTGCTGTGGGAGTTTCGCAATGTTGCCGTTGGCACTGGAAGCGGTACCGCTACGCAGCACCTCGCCTGCAAGGAATGGAATGTCGTTTCCGAGATCCAAGTCCTTGATAATGTTGTCGTAAACATTCTTGACCGCAGAAGGCCATTGGTCGTCATCGGCATCCGTTTCACCCTGATGGAAGATGATGCCCTTGATGACTCCTTCTTCCTGAGCCTTCTTGGCCATCTCGATCAAACGAGCATACGGATTGCCCCCATAGGTGTTGATTCGCTGGGTCATCCAGCTTTGCTGAGACTTCGCATAACTTGCGTAGTTATCCTTGTCGAATAGCTTGATACTGCAACCGGCAACTGCGACCACGATGATACCCACCCGAATTTGGGAATCCGTCTTTTCGACCATGGTACGCCCGAAATAGTCGGCAGGGCCAAGTTTAGCACCCATACAATGGGCTAGTGGGGGAATCGCCTTGATCCATTTTCCCATGGACGCGCCTTGGTTACAAGACCCCGCATCTGCAGACCAGAGCAACTGGAAACGCTCGTCGACAGTTTTGTCCTGTGTCTCAATGTCGCCCTGTCCTTCCATATTGGACTGGCCGAAAGCGAGATAAATGTGGAAGTTTGGATCCGGGGCTGCATACACGATCGAGGCTGCACAGACCGCCAAAATCAATTTTTTGATTCTCATTTGATCTACTCCATAAGCAATGGCAGAACCAACTCTATCCTGCTGCATGTTAATATAGTTTAACACCTGTCCTAAAAAGTCCTTATATGGCAATTTATCGGGTATTCCGAGGAATGCGAATACACAGCAAGACTGAGCGAATTCAAAATTAGAAAGATACACAAAAAGCACTCGCAATCGCGAGTGCTTTCTGTGAAGCTTTGAGAATTACTTCAAGAAGGAGAGGATAGCGTCACCCATAGCGGTGGTGCCGACCTTCTTGTCGCCTTCCTTCCAGATTTCACCCGTGCGGTAACCGGCGCTGATCGCCTTTTCCACAGCGGTTTCGATCGCCTTAGCTGCTTCTTCTTCCTTGAAGGAGTAGCGGAGCATGAGGGCGACAGAAAGGATCTGGGCGAGCGGGTTTGCGATACCCTTGCCAGCGATGTCCGGAGCGGAACCGCCTGCCGGTTCATAGAGGCCGAAGGAACCTTCAGCGATAGAAGCGGACGGGAGAAGGCCCATGGAACCGGTGAGCATTGCGCATTCGTCGGTCAAAATATCACCGAAGAGGTTCGGGCAAAGGAGAACGTCGAATTCACGCGGACGGCGGAGGAGCTGCATGGCGGCGTTATCCACGTAGAGGTTTTCGAGTTCGACTTCCGGGAATTCGTTGTCGTGAATGTCTTTCACGATTTCGCGCCAGAAAACGCTCGTGGTAAGAACGTTAGCCTTGTCGATGCTTGCAACTTTGTTGCGACGGCCCTTGGCAGCTTCGAATGCGAAACGAGCGATACGTTCGACTTCGTAACGGCTGTACTTCATGGTGTCGTAGCCGATTTCGTCCTTGCCGGAACCTTCGCGACCCTTCGGCTGACCGAAGTAAACGTCGCCCGTGAGTTCGCGGACCGTGAGAATGTTGAAACCGTCACCGACGATGTCTGCACGGAGCGGGCAAGCCGGGGCGAGTTCCTTGTAAACCTTGGCCGGGCGGAGGTTGCAGAAAAGTTTGAAGTGCTTGCGGAGCGGGAGCAGAGCGCCGCGTTCCGGCTGGAGGTTCGGCGGAAGGGATTCCCACTTCGGGCCGCCAACGGAACCGAAGAGAATTGCGTCTGCAGCTTCACCCGTCTTGAGAGTGCTTTCCGGAAGCGGATGCTTAAAATGATCGTAAGCGATACCGCCGACGTCAGCCCATTCCTTTTCGGTGCTGAAGCCGAACTTGTCTGCCACAGCGTCGAGAACGCGGACAGCTTCCTTCATCACTTCCGGACCGATACCGTCGCCCGGGAGAACTGCGATTTTATAATTCTTGCTCATAAATGCAACCTCTTTAATTAAAGTCACGAGAAATTTAGCAAAAAAAAGACGAGCGCCATTCGGCGCCCGTTTTTTTTTGGTTTGGGGTAAGTTAATCCTTGAAAATCTTCATGGAGAATGTGCCTTCCGCAGTGATCGCTCGAACGATGTAGATGCCGCTAGGCATTTTTGCAAGGCTAAATTCCGATTGACCGTTTGCGGAATGGAGAATTTTTTCTCCTTGAATCGAAATAATGTCGACGCGGTTCACCGATGCGCTTCCGATCGTAAGGCGGCTCGTGCCACGGTTGAAGGAAATTCCAGCCGGAAGATGGGTCATCTTGGTGGAAATGGCCGTTCTGTCTTCGTTCGAGGATGAACTATCTTCGCTCGAGGATGAACTGTCTTCTGTCGAGGAAGAACTTTCGACGCCTGCACTGGAGCTGCTTCCGCTATCATCGAGATCAATGATGATCAAGAAGAGATAAGCAACGTCTCCCTTGCTGATGGTATGCGTGCCTGCAGAGAGTGTGGCAGTTACGATTCCTGCGGAAGCCGTGTAACTGGTTCCGTCGATTTTAACGGAGCCGGTGAAGCTCGAAAGGAAGACGAGCTGCATGGTTCCCGACGTGCTAAGCGTGAAGGTGACGGAAGTCGAAGATTCCATCTTGAGGCAACGGGTGAGAGTTTCGCCGTTATAGGTGACAGAACCCTTGCTTGTCGAAAGGCTTCCGATGATATCAAAAACATCGCTATCGACACCGTCTTCGGTGAAGTTGTGGACGATGTCGCCGGTAATGGTTCCGGAAGTCGCAACAGAGCTCGAAGAACCGGTCGAACTGGAAGAGGTTTTAGAACTGCTCGAAGAAACGGAAGAACTCGAAGATGTTGCGGAACTTGAAGAGCCTGTGCTGTAAGAGCTCGTAATCACGATTTCGCCGTCGCCCTGGATGCTCTTCACGGATCCCGTGTAAGATTGCAGTGCGCTCTTGAGAGCGGTATTCACCGCATAGGATTCGTCATCTGCATCGGTGAATGCCCAGTCGAAATCGCCACCGTTCATACGTCCGGCATAGGATTCTACCGTCGTCTTCGCATTTTCCGGAGATTCCGCCGTATAAGAATACATCTTGGAGCCTGTGTCGAAGTTGCTGTAATAATGTCCGCCTTGCTTGGAAGTGATGTTGCTAGGAACGGTCGTGTTTCGGCTAGAAACCACATAGGCGTCGAAGTCCGTGGTCGTCGTAATGCCCATGGAAGATGCGCTGACGGTAGATCCTTTATTCGTGTAAGAGCTTGCGCCGTAAGGAATGAAGGTATAAGTGCCCGTCATGTAGTTGTTGTAAGCTTTGATCGTTCCGCCGTCTTCTTTGCTGAATGTGGCGTTGTCATTGCTTGCCGTGGACGTACCCGCGTAAAGGTCGCTACCCTGCATCGAGGTGAGCATCGGGTATTTGCAGTTACGGAAGTAATTGCCTTCCATGAAGATCGAAGAGCCTTCGGTGCTGCCTGCGCCATACTTTGCATTGCCATCGTAGTAGTTGTTGTAAACGTGGGCGTTGTAGTAGCGCACACGCGGATGGCGGCTGTCGGAATGATCGTACCAGTTGTGATGATAGGTGATGTAGTAATCGGTAGAATTGTAGCTGTAGGTACCTTCGGAAAGGCCGAGAAGATTGCTCTTGCCGTTATCCCAGAAGTGGTTGTAGCTGAAGGTGATGTACGTAGATTTTTTGCAGTCGAGAGAACCGTCTCCCTTTGCCTGGTCGGCGTCGGAACCCGCATCGCCGTAGAAGAAGTCCACGTTGTGCACCCAAATGTAAGCGTTGTTTTGCTGAAGGCCGATATCGTCGCCTTCGTCGCTATCCACATTCATAATGCCGAGATTGCGAATTTCCACGTTTTGCGCGTTCTTTAAACGGATGCCCCAGCCGTTTGCAGTAGCGTCTTCGCCAATGCCTTCGATGGTGAGGTAAGAAGTTTCCGAAGATCCGAGATCGATTACCATGTCGCCTGCGACGAGAGAATCGGAATCGGTGACGTTTCCGATAAAGCGGAAGTCGATCGGGCGGGTTTCATAACCTTTCTTCATGCAGTTCAAAATGCCCTGGAAGCTTTTGCACGTGGTCGTGGTGCCGTTGCTTTTGGTTTGAACGTCGAGTGTGACCGTATTTTTCGTGTTTTCAGAAACGTAAATGACCACAGCGCCGCTCTTGAGCGTACCGTCGGTGTTGTAAGCGCCTGGAACATGTCCGTCGTTAAAGGCGAAACCGGCGCGGTCGTGGGCGATTGCTGTTGCCGTCGTCGTGGCGGATTCCTTTTCCGATCCAGAAGTCACCGCAGCAACTTTGATCGTGTGGGAACCTGCTTTGACGCCCGGGATGTCTGCGCGTACATAAGAGGAATATGTACGGATGAGCGCGTCGTCAATCTTGGTACCGTCGCAATAGACGTTGTAGCTGGAGGCTCCGCTGACCGGAGACCATTCCGCATAAACGGTTTCAAACCAGCCTCCGGATTTGCTGATGGTGAGGGCCTGGGCGGATGTCGCAAGTCCGAATGCGACCGTAGAGAATAATGCGAATTTCTTTAACATAAACACCAATCCTTTCCGTTTTGAGAATGTTCTCAAAAATTAAACATAAACAAAAGGGGGGTGGTGGTCAATGTAAAATTTTATTACATCTGAAAATAGCGAAAATATAACGAAAAACTCCAATTTGGAATATTCGAAAGAAAATGGAAATTGTTCTCAAAAAACAAAAACCGAAACCTGGAGTTTCGGTTGAAAAGAAAAAATGTGAAAAAAAGTCAAATTCCGTAACAATCGTGAGTGTTTTGCCGAACGGCTGCCATTAAATCTTCAAAGGGGACTCCCTGAACTTCGGCGAGAACTTTCCCCGTGTCGGGAATCATCCCGGCGTGGCTTACTTTACCTCGGTGCGGAACAGGGGCAAGGTAGGGGGAATCCGTTTCGAGCAAAAGCCTGTCCAAGGGAACGTGGCTTGCCGCTTTGCGAACTTCGGCGGCGCTTTTAAATGTTAAAATCCCGGTAAAGCCGATATAGACGCGGCAGGGGAGTTTTAAAACTTCATCGACAAAATGCGCACTCGTCGTGCAACTGTGCACATGTAGTGTAGCGCCGCGCAAGTCCGCGTTTTGCAAAACGGATAGGGAATCTTCTTCGGCTTCGCGCAGATGCAGCACAAAAACCTTGTGAAAGGGCTTCCCGATTTCGAGTTGACGTTCGAAGACTTCACGTTGCTTTTCGTGGCTTGCGCATTCGTAATGGTACTCGAAACCGATTTCGCCAATGCCGACCGTTTTATCGCGAGCCCAGAGTTTTAAAAGTTCCTGTTCAACGCGAGAATCGTAGGAATCGGCATTGATCGGATGGACTCCGAAAGATGCGTAAACGTTCGGGTATTTTTCGGAAATGTTCTTGGCGTATTCAAAAGTCGGCTCTTCGCAAGAAACGTGAACGAGCGCATCGGGCTTGGGGTCGACCGTTTTCCACCAAATATCAAAATCCACACCGGACATCTCTGAATAGGCATCCATGTGGCAGTGGGTATCGACAAAATTCATTTGTATTCTATCTCGATGATGCTGTATTCGATCGTACCGCGGGGAACCGTAATCGGGACGATATCGCCTTTCTTTTTACCGATTAAAGCTTGGCCCACCGGAGAGCTCACGCTGATTTTTCCTTGGAGCGGGTCGATTTCTTGAACGCCGACGAGGGTGTAAATGCGCTTCTTTTTGGTTTTGCGGTCTTCGAGGGTGACCGTTGCGCCAAAACGGATGGACCCGTCGGCAGGTGCTTCGGTCGATACGACTTTAGCGTGGTCGAGTATTTTGTCGAGCTGTCGCAAGCGACGGTCGATATCACGAAGACGCATTTTACCGTAAGTATATGCCGCATTTTCGGAACGGTCGCCTTCGGCGGCAGCGGCGCCAACCTGGCGCTGCATTTCTGGGCGTTCGACAAACTTGAGGCGTTTCCATTCCTCCATGAGTTTGTCAAAGCCTTCTTTGGAAATAGGATCTGACATGTCTTTCAATATAGAAATTTCTAAATTAAGGATGCATGCAGACCGTATTCCGATTCTCCGGCCTTTCCTATACTTATCCAAAGTCAAAAAATTTGGCGTTGGATGATGTAAATCTGTCCCTTGAAATGGGGGATTCTTTAGCGCTTCTCGGCCCGAATGGTGCTGGAAAAACGACGCTCCTTCGGATCCTTTGCGGGCGACTCTCTGTCGATTCCAAAGCGATTTCGATTGAGAATGAATTCAAAAATTCGGAAGGATTCCTCGATCTTTCGAAGTGTGGAATTCTCCTTGAAAATCCTGGGACGTATCCCAAGCTTTCGATTGCGGAATATCTCCAGTTCTTTGCGTCTTTTTATGATGTGAAGGATGTCCATTCGCAAATAGAAAAACTCGCCAAACGTTTGGAACTTCCGGATGTTTCGACGGCGATGGGAACGCTTTCGCAGGGAACGCGGCAAAAAGTGCAGATTGCACGGGCGCTGGTACATCGCCCAAGCCTTTTGCTTTTAGACGAACCTGTCGCCAATTTGGACCCGGGCGCTCGGGAAGCCGTTTGGGAACTTCTGGCGAATTGGAAAAAGGAAGATGGCGGTACGTTACTCGTGAGTTCCCATATTCTTTCGGAAATGGAACAGGTGGCGACATCGTATGCGATTCTTTATAAAGGAAAAATCCTGCGCGCGGAGAAAATGAGCGAACTCAGGACAGATGAATTTGTTCTGCATGTCCAGCTTCCCGACGGAGTTTCTCCGGAAGTCTTTAAAAATGGATTTCCAGCAAATGCAAAAATTACCCATGTGGAATCGGGCAAGGCTTCGCTCGAATCGGTTTATCGCGGAACAATCCAGACGGCGGAAGGAGCTTTTGGCAAATGAACAGTGCGACTTTGAAAATTGCGCACCATGAACTGGGAATGATTCTGCGCGAACCGAAATTTTTAATCCCGTTTTTTATTCCGCCGATTCTTCTGATTGTTTCGCAGTTGATACTTCTTCCGGGTGAAGACGATCCGTGGGTGTTCACGCGGATGATGCTGAACTGCGCCCTTTTGATTGCTCCGATGGTGGCTCCTTTGGCTTCCGATAGTTTTGCCGGAGAACGGGAACGCGGTTCCCTGGAACTGCTGATGCTTTTGCCGGTAAAGCCCTCGGCCATTTTTTATGGAAAGCTGCTTGCGTTGATTCCGCTTCCGATTGTATTCATGTTCTTGGCTGAAAGTGCTTACATGATTGCGACGGGATTTTCGGATTGGACGATTTTCTTGAAATCCGTTTTGCTCGGTATTTTAATGAGCTTTGTGTTTACGGGAATCGCTCTTTTCATTTCGCTTCGGGTGAAAACGGCCCGGGCGACAAATCAAATTGCGCATCTGTTTATTTTTGTGCTGTTGATTCTGGGAAACGTTTTTGCAAGAGCCTATTATTCGTATGCGATAGCTCCGCTCCTTTTGACGGTGGCTGTTGTCGCCGCTTTCGTGGGCGTGTCGGCAGGTTCTTTCAAAAAATTCAGATTGAAGTGACTGTGTCAATGAGATTTAGAGGCCTTGCAATGACTTGTTGGGGCCTCGCGGTGACAGTGGGCAATCATTTTTTTTGCTTTTTGAAAAATTTTCGTTAGATTAAGAATGAGGGGGCAAGGATATATCAAAGAGAGGCTTGTATGAATACGATTCCTGGCTATTGGTATTTTGTCCCTGCGGCGGCTCTATTTGCGCTGGCCATGGCTCTTTATTTTTATCGCTTTATGAAAAAGCAGCCCGATGGAAATGATCGGATGCGTGAAATTGCAGGATATGTTCGCGAAGGCGCTACCGCTTATTTAAAACAGCAGTACAAAACGGTTTCGATCGTATTCATCGTTTTATTTTTCATCTTTGTCATCCTTGCAGTCTTAAAAATTCAAAATCCATTTGTCCCTATCGCCTTTTTGACCGGTGGATTTTTTAGCGGGCTTTGCGGATTTTTGGGAATGAAGACGGCGACGTATGCAAGCTCTCGCACAGCTCAAGGGGCTATTTCCAGTTTGAATCGAGGACTTCTGATTGCATTTCGCAGCGGAGCTGTCATGGGACTTGTGGTCGTAGGCTTCGGACTGCTGGACATTTCGGCCTGGTTCTTTTTCTTGAATTACGTTTACGATCATCATATTTGGGGCTTTGGCGCGGATCTTCACACAAAGACGGTTGAAATCACCACGACCATGCTCACGTTCGGAATGGGAGCTTCTTTACAGGCTCTCTTTGCACGAGTCGGCGGAGGCATTTATACCAAAGCCGCTGACGTAGGCGCAGATCTTGTCGGAAAAGTCGAAGCCGGAATTCCGGAAGACGACCCGCGCAATCCGGCGACGATTGCGGACAATGTGGGCGATAACGTGGGAGATGTTGCCGGCATGGGGGCAGACCTTTACGAATCCTACTGCGGATCGATCCTTGCGACAGCAGCCCTCGGCGCCGCTCTTCCCGGAGGATTTAAATATGTGATTGCCCCGATGATTGTCGCAGCCATTGGAATTTTGCTTTCGGTAATCGGAATTTTTATGGTCCGCACCAAGGAGAACGCAAGCATTAAAGGTCTTCTGCGGTCTCTGCTGACGGGAACTCTAGGCTCTTCTATTCTTATATTGATCGCTCTTTTTGCTCTCGTCAAAATGGAATTCATATCGCTTGGGATTTTCGGATCCGTTTTTTCGGGACTGATGGCCGGAGTTCTCATTGGACAGTTTACGGAATATTATACCTCCGATGCGTATAAGCCGACCCGAGGAATAGCGGAACAGGCAAAAATGGGGCCGGCGACGACGATTATCGACGGCATTTCTGTCGGCATGTTTTCTACGGGGCTTCCTGTGGTGACGATTGT
>DGSB01000082.1:0-713 GCA_002390045.1 Fibrobacter sp. UBA4373 | reverse complement strand
CCGATTGCCGACAATGCGGGCGGCAACGCGGAAATGTCCGGACTGGACCAAAAAGTACGCGATCGTACCGATGAACTGGATATGCTTGGCAATACGACGGCGGCGACGGGCAAAGGTTTTGCTATCGGTTCTGCGGCCCTTACCGCGATGGCGCTCCTGGCGTCCTATGTAGAAGAAATCAAAATTTGGCTTGGAAATTTGGCGACTTCTGCAAAAGGAATTTGGCATGTAGGAAACGTCGCATTTGCAAGCCGTACTGAAGATCTGTCCCATGCTTTCTCTCTGTTGCAAGACGTGAGAATTGTAGACGGGGGAGCGCGAGCGATTTCAGAAAATGGCGAGCTGATGGGCATTGTGGCGAGCAAGGCGAACTATGCGGATTTTATGCAGATTTTTGATTTGAATCTGATGAATCCCATGCTTTTGGGTGGGCTTTTTATCGGGGCCATGATGGCGTTTGTCTTTTGTGCTTTGACGATCAAAGCGGTGGGGCGGGCCGCAAGCGCCATGGTGAAGGAAGTCCGTCGGCAGTTTAAGGAAATCCCGGGCATTATGGAAGGCACGGCGACTCCGCGGTATGCTCGGTGTGTAGCGATTTCGACAAAAGGCGCTCAGCGCGAAATGATATTTCCTTCGCTTCTCGCGGTAATCGCTCCTGTGGTTGTGGGGCTTACCATGGGCGTTGCCGGCGTTTTTGGACTCCTGGTGGGCGG
>DGSB01000030.1 GCA_002390045.1 Fibrobacter sp. UBA4373 | reverse complement strand
TGATGCAAGGCGCGCATCTGCGGGCAGGCAATCATATAATACTTGCCCTTGCCGAGAATGATGTCGAACTGTTTCACGATCGGTTCGTAAACGACGTCGATATCCATCCAGGCGCAGCTCGACAGCAGAATGATCTTTTGGCCGGGCTTCTGGTGCTGTAGACCGTGCATCGGTTTGTTCATATCGGGCGTCGAATTTTCCCCGCTCAACTTTTGGCCCATGTAGGGGTGCACCATTCCCACGATACGGTCGAGAAGGACCTTCATCTGCCCTGGAATGCTAAAGAGGAACAGTGGGAAACTCCAAATGACCACGTCGGCTTCTTCGAGTTTTTTTCGGGTTTCCGGAACGTCGTCGCCTTTAATGAAACAGCTACCGTCTGGGCGACCCCAGCAGGTGAGGCATCCACGGCAAGGCTTGATGTTTAGGCGGTCAATGAAAACGTATTCCGCTTCATAGTCGCCGTTTTCGAGCATTCCGTCCACGAAGGCTTTTGTCGGAATGAGCGTTCCGCTTCGTTCGTTCTTGGGGCTTGCGACCATGATGAGAATTTTCTTTGCCACAGATTTTTCCTCTTTTATCCGTTTTGCGACTGCTGTCTTTTTGCCTGTTCTTCTCTTAAGCGGCGACGTGCGCGGCTGCCGAGGCGCTTGCCCGTGTGAGTCTTAGGCGTCGGATTTGCGTTTTGCTTTTGCGCCGCTTGAGGTTTGCTCGGTTCCTTTTTCGCCGATTCCTTTTTTTGCTCGCGCGCTTTGCGACCGCCGAATTTTCCGGTGCGCCAGCGAGAATTGCGGGCTTCGCTTTCGGGAGTTTCCTTTTGCGGAGGCGGGAGCTTTTCAAAAATAGCCTTGTCGCCTTCTGGAATCTGAACACGGGTCAGCTTTTCGATGGCGCGCAAGTCCTGCTCTTCGTCCGGGGCGCAGAAAGAAATGGCCACGCCGTCACGGCCTGCTCGGGCGGTACGTCCAATGCGATGGACAAAGGTTTCGGGAACATCGGGAAGGTCGTAATTGAAAACGTGCGTCACGTTGTCCACGTCGATACCGCGGGCTGCAATGTCCGTGGCGACGAGAACGCGGATCTGTTCCGTTTTAAAGTTCCCGAGAGCTTCCTGGCGGCGGTTCTGGCTCTTGTTGCCGTGAATGGCAGCGCAGGTCACTTTTGCCTTTTCGAGAACGCGGACGATTTTATCTGCGCCGTGTTTGGTCCGCGAAAAGACAAGCACCTTTTTCATTTCCGGATGCTCTAAAAGCATTTCCTTGAGAAGCGCACCTTTGCGACGCTTGTCGATGCGGTAAAGCTCCTGACGAATGCGTTCAATGGGCGTACTTTGCGGAGCGACTTCGACGCGGACCGGATCTGTGCGTAAAATCGAAGCCGCGAGCTTTGTGATTTCGGGCGGCATCGTGGCACTAAAGAACAGGTTCTGACGCTTTTGCGGAAGGAGCGCTACCACTTTTTTGATGTCATGAATAAAGCCCATGTCGAGCATGCGGTCTGCTTCGTCAAGAACAAAGTATTCGAGCTTCTTTAAGCTGACGACACGCTGGTTGATTAAATCCAAAAGACGGCCCGGCGTGGCGATTAACGTATCGACTCCGCGGGAAAGCGCTCTTTTTTGCGGTAAATCGCTGACTCCGCCAAAAATGCAGGCGCTTGTTAAACGGGTGTATTTCTGATATTTTTCAAAACAGTCCGAAACTTGAATGGCGAGCTCTCGCGTCGGGAGCAGGACCAGAACGCGGATAGGCTTTTGTCCTTTAGAGTCTCCGCCTTGGAGCAAGTTCTGCAGAATCGGAAGTGCAAATGCGGCGGTCTTGCCGGTACCCGTCTGGGCAATGCCCATCAAGTCTTTGTGTTCCAAAACCGGAGGAATCGCTTTCTCTTGAATTGGTGTTGGGGCGGTGTAGTTTGCGTCGACGATTGCGCGTTGCAGACGTTCGTCTAAGGGAAGTTCGGAAAATTTCATATTGCGAACAAAGTTAGAAATTTAGCGGGACTTTTCGCTTGCCGTTACCAAAATTCTCCCTTGAGGCTTGCGGTAAAGCTCCGGAATTTCTGAACCGAGTGATTTTAAATACTTCATGACCGCTTCGTCATCCGTCATCACTTTGTCTATAACGATTTCACTTTGCCGAAACGATGTGATTTCGGCTCCGGCGTATGCTAGGTAAGAAGCCATCCCCACGGTATAAATTTTGTCATCTGCCATATTTACGTAGCCGCTGTCGGTTTCGACTTGAATGTTTTCGATGTGCGGAATGGAATCGATGACGATTTCGTAGCGCATACCCGAAACTTGCAAAAAGCCTCCGAATTCATCGGGCAAATGCGAAGCCCCTTCAGAAAGCGCGGACTTGATCTGTTTTCCGGTCGCTTTGACAAGGCACATGTCATTTGCAAACGGCATTACGTCTAAAATATTTTGGTAAGAGATGTTCCCGGCAGGGATCGTGGCGCGAACGCTTCCTCCGTTCACCAGACCGATTTTGGCTTCGAAAGCGTTCCGAAAGGCGTCGGCGACGAAATCTGCTAAATTCGTTTCGCCTTTGCGGACCAAACGTTTCCCGTCATCTCCGTTGATGGTCAAATCAAACTTTGTACTGGAAATTACCTGTTGCAAATCCTGAACCGCAATTGCGTATAAACTATCGTAGACCGCAGAAACGGATTTACTTGAGGTCGTGATACTGTCTAGCGGAATCAATCGGGAATGAAATTTTCCGTCATGCGTAATGTCTAAAACGCCGACATTTTGAAATTTGGAACCTGTTTGGGAAACCAGAATACTATCGCCATTTAAATTGGGAACAAATTTTTCGGCGACAACGGAATGAGAATGCCCGTCGAGAACAGCATCGATTCCGGAAGTATTTTGAATTAATTCCATGGAAGTGAAGGGTGGTTCAATGCCAAAATGCGAAAGAAGAATCACGTAATCGGCACCCGCTTTGCGCGCATTGTTTACCGCGGTTTGTACCAATTGAAAAACATTGCCTGCCGGAATGTCGTATGAATCCTTTGAGGAATCATCTTCGAATGCATAAGATTCTGTTACTAAAGCATCGGGCGTAAGCGCCCCGACAAAGGCGATTTTCTTTGAACCGATTTGTTTTAAAACGTAAGGTTTGAACAGGGGCGTCGTTGTCCCTTTGAGGACAAGGTTAGAACAAATGATGGGTGGAGTCAGGGAATCGACAAGTTCCATCAAACGCGGAAATTTGTAATCGAGCTCGTGGTTCCCGAGAGCCATGACGTCATAACCGACTTTATTTACAGTTGGAACGACATAGCCTCCGTGTGAAATGCTTCCCCAAGCTCCGCCTTGCAAAAAATCGCCGACAGAAACGGTCGCCACGTCGGCTGTATCGGCAATCAAATCGCGGAGACCTGCAAATTTGGCATAGCCCTCCATATTGCAATGAACGTCGTTTTCGTAAACGATGACAAGGCTTTTTTGTGAAGAGGAAGGAGTCTCCTCTGCTTGGGAAGATGTTTCGGAACACGAAAATACAGCGAACGCAATGCACGAAAGAAAAAACTTTATCTTCATAGCCCCATCCGTTTTAATGTCTTAAATGGTACATGATTTAATATAAGTTTTGCTTCGGGGAATGCTTTGACGGAAAGCTCAAAAGTATCTAATTTCAATAAAGAAGAATTTGAGGTTTACCAAAAAATGCATCACGAAAGATGGGACCATAACGTTATGGGCGCGGCCTTCTTAGAAGACTACGCAGACTTAGTGAATGCGAAGGTCGCCGAAGGCGTCCTTGATAAAACTCGCGAGATGGCTCGTGATATGCTGGCTGAAGGTGATTCTGTAGAAAAGGTAGCTAGAATAACGCATCTCTCCGAAGAAACGATTCGCAAGTTGTAAAAACGTCGGTTTTCTGACCGTTGCAATGGCTAAAATTTTGATTCAAACAAGGGACACGCTCTGGACACAGAGCGTGTTTTCTTTTACCGTAAACTTGACTTCGTAAGAGGCAAAGTGGAAACCATAAACGCGGTCCGCATCCTTTTGATACGCAGGGCGCGGATCTTCGGAAAGCACGCGCAAAAGTGTGGAACGTTTTTCGGGAGAAACTTTTTGGAGCTCTGTATCCGGAAAATTCACCGCCAACGGAACGAAACTTAATTTGTCTGTAAAACCGCCTGTCGCGTTTGGAACAGCATCTGCATAAGGAAGGTACGGCTTAATGTCCACAATCGGGGTTCCGTCCATGAGATCTGCACCGGAAATGGTTATGACGGGACCTTCGTTTGAATTTTCGATTTTTTCAATTTTGACGACGGAAAGCGCAAGCGGATTCGGACGAAAAGAAGACCGCGTCGCGAAAACGCCTTTGCGAACGTTCCCGCCAAGGCGCGGCGGTCGAACGGTCGGATGGAATTCCTTGCGAATATTTTCCGAAAAAATCCAGACGATCCACAGGTGCGAAAATTCTTCAAGCCCGCGAAGAGCATCCGCATTCCGGAACTCCGGCTCAAACACAATCTGGGATTTTAGATCCTTTAAGATCCCACTTTGGCGCGGAATCCCGAACTTGTCCGGAAAATCGGAGCGAATCTTTGCAATTGTCTGAATGCGGAATTCCTGAGGCATATGATAAATTTATAAATTCCGCAATACATCGATTTCCTAGCAAGCTACACCAAAGAATCTAACGACAGAAATATTGTCCTATGGCCCATTGAAACTAGGGCAGACCTACAATTTTTCGGATTCCCGAAATAAGCATGTTGAAACTCGTCGATTGGTTGGAACCATCCAATTTTAGGAAGGGCGCTATTGCAGCGGAACCTTGAATCTTTTGATATTCTCCACCTGTTATTTTTGAAAGCATTTCTGCCGCATTTGATTTTTCATCTGGATTTTTGATTTTCTTAGACAAATTGATGTTGAAACCGGCTTTTCGAACCGCATCTAAATCGCCAAGATAAAAAGACTCCAATTCATGACATGCAATTCGAACAAGGTAATCCTTTTTAGGACGGCGCGAATTTTCGCATTCCTCCAACAATTTTTTCTTCACCAATTTACAGTCGCCACTATCCTGATCCCGCATTACAAGGAATACGGAATTCGGCTTTTGCCACGCTCGAATTTTTAAGGAAATGTTTTTTTCGAGATCGGATTTTCCTTGAAATGGAATGCAACGATGACTAATGCCTGGCGGCAAAATCTTGGGGACCACCACATCCAGCATTTTCTTCGCCGAGGGTTCTTCCAAAAGGATCACAAGGTTTTCAACAGTCATTGCGGATCGACATCCCCTAAAAATCCTTGCTTCCACAAATATCCCAACTTATCGCCTTCATTTACATAGGCAACAACTTGTTCATCATCCGCAGCACATTTGATTTCGGAGTAGCCATTCTTTTTGACAATATAGAAGACTTCTTCCGGCCTAAGTGCATTCAAAAAGTCCGGGGAATGCGTAGAAACCATCACCTGCCCACCACGATTCGCATACTGTCTAAAATCTTCCGCAAGCTCTTCAAGGAGGCTTACGTACAACTGGTTTTCCGGTTCTTCAACGCAAAGTAAGGGATGCGGATTCGGATCAAAAAGTAGAACCAGATACGCAAGCATTTTAATTGTGCCATCGGACACATAACGAGCTAAGAAGGGATCCGCAAATGCTCCATCCTGAAACTTTAAAAGAATTCGACCTTCCTCTGTCGTCTTGGCTTCCACATTAGAAATTCCAGGGACTCGTTTGGACAAGAGTTTTAGAATTTTATCAAAAGTTTCCGGATGGAACTGATGCAGATACTGAATCACCAACGGCAGGTTTTCGCCTTCTCGCGAGAGATGTTCCGCATAACCAGTCTCTGGCGTGGTCCGAGCTTTACTTATATGAAAATCCGAAACATGCCATTTTTCTATCAACTCACCCAGAGCCATCACCGCAGGGAATTTTTCAAACTGGGCAAGGCCCTTTATCGCAAGCAAATCGGAAGCCTTGAGTGTTTGTTCTTCTCGCTGTAATTCTTGCTCGGACGAAACATTTTCCAATTCGTTTGTGATAGCAAACCCTTTTCCATGAGAAAAGTCAAGAAACGACCAAGGTTTCCCTTTACTGCCTCGACGATACCGAAGGGACTCTCTTTCCACAATGGCTCGCCCATTTTCTTCGTTGATGGCAATAAAGTATGTAATCAACGGGCTTTTATCATCAATACGGAATTTGATTTCTATCTCTATAGGACCTTCAGAACCACGGCTACGGACTTCCCTAAAACCAAGACTACCGCCAAGCCGTCCAAGCGCGGCATTGACGTTGCTTTCCATTGTATCTTTCAAAAATTCAAAAACTGAAAATACGGTACTTTTGCCAACCCCATTTGCCCCTACAAGGACGCAATAATTGGGAATGTTTTTTATTTCAGCATTCCTAAACGCCCTAAAATTCTTTAGACGCAGAGATTCCAGTTTTAGCTTGAATTTTTGTTCCATACAGATATCCTACATAGAATAAAATAACAAAGAAATTTCCCTTCCGCCTGCTGATAGCCTTTCTCGAACACAAAAAAAGAATGCTATATTCTTACCGACATAGCTCCGCATTTTAAATGCGGGGCGCATCGAGTTTATTAGCTCTTGTTCTCACGCTGAAATCTGCAAATTTCCAATGTACGAGGACAAGGCGAACGCTCACGTGAATACGATTTTCAAGCCGTAGCAATGCGGCTCGTTTAGGCGTATTTCGACAAGAACAGCAACGTTCATCGTGTCATTGCGAGCCGAAGGCGAAGCAATCTATACGAAGCTTGCTGTGTTTTCTGTCGCCCGCTTTGGGACGTGGGTCGTTTGCATTTATCGTACATGGGCTATGCAGAGCCTCAGCGTGATAAATTGCAGCGACCTGCGTCCTTTTCTTTTTCCAAAGAAAATCGCTAGTTCGGGAATTATTTGTTCCGCCTGTAAATTTCATCGAGCAAGAGCGCAAAGTGCGTTTTGTGGCTTTGCGAAATTTGTCTGACGCCGTCGGTTTTTATCGCTTTGCTACGGATTGCGCAAAGGGCGATTTGAAAGATGCTGGAAGTAGGCAGTATTGTTAACGGCTTAGTCTCGTCCGAACCGGTCGAGATTACGGGTATTTCTCCGTATCCTCATGGCAAGTTTTATGTCAAATGGATTGGCAAGAACTCAAGTATGGGTCGGAGTCGTATGCTCACTCAAGCCGAAATCGATGCCTTGGAGATTGTTGCCAAGGAAAGTTCGGTGAACTTTACTGGCGATCCTGAAAAGTTCGTGCTGTTTGCCGAAGCCGAACGAATCCATGCAACATTTAGATTTATCAACATACGCTATTATATTCCTAAACGACATATCCTATTCTTGGGTATCATTTTCGGAAGCCTATTGCTCGCCTGCAGCGATAACGCAAACCTAGCCGATAGCGATTTTTTTGATAAAGAAGAGGCATGGATTAAGGATTCTACCAGTTCCAGCAGTATCCTTTCGAGCAGCAGTCAGGAAGGTCCAAAGTTTCTTGGCGAAGATAGTATCGCCTCAAGTTCGTCATCTTCAAAAATTATAGATTCCCTTTCTTTTGACGATTCCGAATATCCTTATGCAGGCCTTCCCCGCATCGTCATCGAGACAGAAAATTTTCAAGAAATCCAAGACCGCGACACCGAAATATCTGCAAAATTGCAAATATGGGGCGAGGATTCTCCAGAAAGTGAAATTCTATCTTTGACAATCAAAGGAAGGGGAAATACCTCCTGGGATTTTCCCAAGAAGCCCTACGCAATCGAATTCGATGAAAAGCAAAGTCTTCTTGGCATGGCCGAAGCCAAAAAATGGGTTCTTTTGGCCAATTATCTCGATAGGACCCTTGTTCGAAACGCCGTCGCGTTTGAAATAGCGAAAAGAACAAATCTAGAATGGAGCCCGAGCGGAAAATTCGCAGAAGTCTTTTTGAATGGGAAATTTCTCGGAAATTACTTTATATGCGAAAAAATCCAGATTAGCAAAAACCGTTTGAACATAAACAAGGAATCCTATCTTCTCGAATTTGACACTTACTATGATGAAGAAGTTAAATTCAGGACTTCCATCAACGATTTACCCGTCAACATTAAAAACCCCGACATTTCATCGGAAGAACAACTGACCTACATCGTCACCTACATAGACACGGTAGAATGTATTCTTTATGGAGACTGCTCGGATTTTGAAATCGAAAACTATCTTGATTTACAGTCTTTCGCCGATTACCTGATCGTTTACGAACTCACTGAAAATACCGAACTCACGCACCCTAAAAGTGCCTATATGTATAAAGATTCCGGGTTGTTAAAAGCCGGTCCCGTGTGGGACTTCGATTGGGGAACTTTCATAGAAAATAAACTAAATGGATGGCGAACAAATTCCGGAATCTGGTATTCCGCCTTGTTTGAGAACCAGACTTTTAAAGAAATACTTCGAAATAACTGGATTCAATATAAAAGCGCTTTGGAAGAAATTCCGCAATACATCGATTCCCTAGCAAGCTACACCAAAGAATCTAACGACAGAAATATTGCTCTATGGCCCATTGACACTCAAGCCCTCAGTTTTCCAGACAAAGACAAATCTTTTGAAGAAGCCCTTTCGATGATGAAGGCGGCCTATTCCACAAGACTCAACATTCTTGATTTGCTCATAACGTCGTTGGATTGTAAAACAAGTCTTTAGGGCACCACCTTATTGTATGTATTCAAAACAGCCGGTTCGGTTCAATGCCGGCGGGTCCCTTTTTCCTATTTCTTGAACAAATCGCTGTGCGAACCTGTTCGCGTCAGCGTCAATATGAGCGCATCGCCCGAAATCTTGTAAATCAACAGCCAGTCCGGTTGAATATGGCATTCGCGGAACGTGACCCACTCCCATCGCCAAATCATCAACGACCTTTTGCAGGAGGGCCATATTTAACCCTTTCTTTTTAGCCTGCTTAAGGTCCTTCCTGAACTTTGCTGTGGTCTTGATTTCCATCATTCGCCTAGAATGTCCTTAATCATTGCGTTTGCGTTCTTGTAGGATTTGGACTTGCGTTTTCCTGACGCGATTTCGTTTGCTTCGGTCATGGCGGCGATAGTCTCGTCGTTGGGAGTGTCAAGGGCGATCTCGAACGGGATTTTGCGGAGACGGACGACCTGTTTCAAGAATACGGTTATTGCCGTGCTCATGTTCATCCCGAGCTGGTCGAACAGGGTTTCGGCTTGCGCTTTGAGCTTGGAATCTATTCTTGCGCTGATTGTATTCATTGTGGTTCCCATAAAATGCTCCTTTTTACTAAAATTTATATAAAAATTAGTAAAAGAGCGATACAGTGTATTAAATTTTATCCATGTTTACCCGCCACAGAACATTAAAGACGCCACAATCCCCACGAAAATCAAGAACGACAGCACTTTCAACAGCAAGGTGATGGCGCAGGCATCCCCTGCGTCGCCAGCCCCGAAATGTTAGAAAATACAATCAACGTTGAAATAAAAATCATCGCAATAGAACAAGAGCGAAAGCCCGTAGCATCTAGGGAGAAAAATAGTATAAACAATTCAAAGGATTATGGACAGGCGGATGAATTACGCTGAAAATCATAAAATGTCAAAAATTGACGCTAAAATGGATGTATCTTTCCTGTGTAGGCCCAAAACCACAGGAGGTCCCTATGAGCGTCGTCATTTTGAGATGGAATCCGGAAATTTCCAGCTACAGCATGAACCGTTTCAAGAATGCCATGGAAGAAGCGCGAAATACGCAAAACTACATGCTGAACTGGAGTGTGTGGGAGCACGAAAAGGTTCACTGCGGGGACCGCTTCTTTATGCTCCGTGTCGGCAAGGGGAAAACCGGCGTGGTCATGAGCGGAAGGATCGTGTCCGACCCTTATCATGACGAAGACTGGTCTGGCAAGGGCCGGATGACTTATTATGTGAATATACAGCCTGATTTCCTGGTGGATACGGAGTGTGGCGCGCATCTCAGTATTCGGGATCTCGAAAAGGCGTTTCCTCGATATGTATGGAAAGAGGGGCATTCGGGGATGGTGCTGAACGACTCTCTCGGGACGAAATTGGAATGGCTGTGGGTCAATTTTCTCTATAATGCCTTTACTGTTTCTGCGAAAAAGAATTTTGCTTCTAATTTGTGTGAAACGAATACGGAAAGTGTCCCTAAAACATATCATTACAGCATGGTAGTGCCTCTTCAACTGGATCTTGTGAAGAAAAAGGGTGCTGCGTGTGAAATCTGCGGCTATGATTACGAAAAGGTTTTTGATTTGGCGTTCCTAAATTACGGTGGTGTCCAGAACATCTATTACTTTTTCCCGAGCAAGCGCCCGGTAAAAAATGTTCGTCAGAATTTCCACTGCATTTGTGCCAACTGCAGAAACATATATAACGACCTCCGCAACGACACAAACGGCGGGGAATTGCTACCCTTTGAAAGTTTGGCTAAGTTGAAACGGTAAAAAGGTCGCATAATCGAGCAAAAGGGAATGGATTGTATTTTGTGTTAGGCTTCCAGCCAATTTTTGCAAAAACTTATATTTGTTAAGGCGGTGTCACAATGAACAAAGTCCTTCCTTTCATTCTTGACTACTACGATCGCGAAGTTTCGCAGATGATTAGCAAGAAGTACGGATTCCCGATTATGGATGCGTACAAGCAGTTCATGTTCTCGAAGACTTATGAAATGTTGAGCAATCCGGAACTTCAAATGTGGAATTTTAGCTGCTTCGGGATTTTCGATATGTGGGAAGCCGAACAAAGAACGGGCGACCCGCGAGATTCCATTTACATTAGGAGATGCTGATGGCGAAGGAAATGGAATTGCTCAGTTTCTTGATGGAGCAGTATGCTGCTTATAAAGGAACACCGCGAACAAAATTCTCGCTCAGCTTGAAGAAAAGAAACTGACTGATTTTGTTTATAGCATGCACGAACGATATCATACAGAAGCGATAGAAAATGCTTTTGAAAATATGGATCGCTTGCTTCAAGAGAAATAAATTTTCTTCATTGCATTCGCGTTAGGGATAGTGACCGCCTTCCTAGCGGGAGAACTCGAAAAGTACTGGATGCCGGTCGACCTCTACGTGGGCGGTGCCGAACACTATATCTTTTGGCGTAATAGGATCGCCCGTGGCGACATCGACATGGAAACTTTGTCTGACGTTCTCTAGGTGCCCGGTCAAAAGAATGGAAAATTCACCATAGGCATCTTCGTCGCGGATAGGAGAAATGTCGCTTATTTCAAAAGTGATAGAATCGTCGGCATCGATTGCGATGATGTCAGTGAAAATTTCCCTCAATCTATTCTCGTCCATAGATTCCCTTCTCAAAAGAAAATCTATGTCGGTGGTGTAGCGGTTCTTTACGCCGAGCAATGTGGCGAGATAGAATCCGCCTTTGAAAACGAATTTGTCTGCGTGTATTGACTTTGCGAGTCTTGAAATGAAAGCGTCGAAAAAGAACGATACCAGCAGGACGTTGGCGTGGACGTCCATTTCTTTGGAAAGATTGTTGATTCTTGCTTGCAGGGAGTTCTTGTTAATCTTCATTCAATACCACCGTCATAAGTTCCGCCACCTTGCTTTCTATTTTCAAAGCCTGTGCATAGCGGAGAAGATTGTGGGTGTTCTTGTCTTTTGACTTTGCGTAAAGTTTGAGTGCCTTGCCGTAAATTTCCGCATCGATTTTTTGACTGCTTTTAATGATGTCGCAAATCGTTCGTTCCATATCGTAGCATTCTACCAGATGCCCAAGAGATGTCTTTATTTTGCAGATTCCCAATTTGTAGGTTTCTTCGTGAGAATCCGTGTGGATGGTGACGGATGGGTTCGGTGAGAATGGTCGGTAGTTCTTGGGGCCGGTCACTTCGAAGTAATCTGGGAGCTGGTCCGTTAGCCCATGCAAGAATAGTGCTGAAACGTATGAAAAGATGAATCTGGGATACTTGTATTGAAAAACAAGGTAATCGTCCCTAATCCATTGCTCCTGGGCGTAGAATCCCTTGTCTATCTTGACAAGGTCCTGCTTTCGCACGAAATCAGTCAAGAACCACGAAGGAATCTTGTGGTTGTCAACTTGTTTTCGCGTGATATAGCCGCTGTTCGCGTTCAGCATTTTTTCCAGTTTCTTTTCGTTTGTTTCTTGCATTTCGAACTAAATATATGACAAAATGGTTGAAAATGCAAGTTTTTGTCTTTTTGTCCGCCACAGAACATTAAAGACGCCAAAATCCCCACGAAAATGAGTATTTATGATGGGTATTGATTACCGCATATCATCATTCAGCCGTCGACTTCTGCCCACGGAATTTGATCGTTCCGTTCCAGTTCGTAAATCAGGCGGAGAGAATTCGAATCCTGCGTACCGCCGAGGATCTTGAATTCGTCGAGAGTCCCTTCGAGGCGGCTGTCGCCAAGGATAAAGTTTTCGACGTTTCCAAAGCCGCCGGCCAGTTTGAAGTCCGTATTGCGAATGACCTTTCCGTCCTTCAAAATGGTGATGTGGTCTCCGTTGATCGAGACTGCATAATGATGCCAGTTGCCGTCGGCGATTTTGGAAGAGCCGTAAACGGTCGTGTCGGAAATGACGAGAGTGTCCGAATCCACAAAAAGTTCCACGCCCAGGTTCTTGCTCGAACCGTTCTGTCGAATGACAATGCCGAGGGAATCCTGCATGGCGGTGAAAATGGCAATGCTCGAATCGCCTTCGAATGCGGACTTCTCGATTTTTGTCCAGAACGATACGGCGAATTTGCCGTCTACGATGACAGGGAACGCCTTTACCGTATCCGGTTTATCGCCTGCGGCATAAGCTTTCGCACCCGCCCAAACGCCTTCGGCGCTTAAGGAATCCCAGTGCATGCCGTAGCGCATGCGAGAAGAAAATTTAGGCTGGGTTTCGGAATTGAAAATGTAAAGCTTTTGGCTGGTCGATGCGCTCAAATCGACGGTCGGGAAAACGCCCCAGTAAAGGGTCGAGTCCGCGGTGCTGTAAACCTTTTCGGTGGGCACCACAAAACCGTTGTCGTCCATCAGGAGCGGGGACGCAACTTCGTTCGAGATCCAGATGGGGAATGTGGCGGAATCCACGTAGACCTGAATTTTCGACTGCAAAGAATCCGGAAGTGTGCGACTCAAAATCATTTGCGCCTTGCTTGCGCCAGCGCTCGAAAGTGCATACGCGGAACCGTCTCCGATTTCCATGTTCACGGTAATGGTCATTTCCGAATTTCCGAAGCTCGAAAGCGAGGTGTAGGCAGCTTCCGGTACAGAAGTCAAAACGACAACTCCGTTCTGGACGTCTTCCTCGGTCACGGTCTTGCAAACGAGAGTTCCGTTTATGCAAAGCGTGTCGCCGGCGGAAAGCGCATAATCGGCAAGGCTTACGGCGATTTCTGAAGATCTCTGAAGTTCCGCGTTGAGCGTGAGCGTGTCTGCATTCACGGTACCGTCAGAGGTTTCGATTGCCAGTTCTTCCTTGGCGACCAGGTTTGTTTCTGCGCTTTCGAAGAGAACGGTGTATTCGCCATCGGCAAGATTTTGAAGATCGATCTGGAAATTGCCGTTTGCGTCGGTGGTCGTTTCAAAAAGGATGCTGTCGCGTGCGGCGGTGTAACTGTTCGATACAACGTACACGGATGTGTGCGCCGAAGATTCTCCGGATGCGGTAACGACAATTCCAGCAAGGGTCTTGCCCGATTCCGTTTCGCTGATGACCCCCGCATGCTGTTCGCTGCAGGCGGCAAAGAGGAAGGCTCCGCATGCGATCATGGAATATTTTGTCCAAAGATTCATTACTTGGCCTCCGAGTCGAGGTTGGAAAATAAATGGATGTTCATGTGGTAAACGCCGTCCGCTTTTTCCTGGTCCTCGGCGACGATTTCACGGGCGCGTGCTTTGAATGCTTGCAGTTCCGCTTCGAGCTTTTTGTAAGCATTTTGGGAAAGGCTAAAGACGAGAGTGCTCATCACGTGCGGATTCTTGCTCGGAGTGAGCAAAGCTTCTTTCGAAAGTTCAAAGCATTGGAGCTGGTATTCGCGGATGAGCTCGTCGTTGTTGTACGGGCCGCTCGAAATGGAGTCCTTGGTCGGTTTCCAAAAGCCTTCGTCATTTTTGCGGATAATGCCGAGCCTTGCGAGCAGGGCGACGGATTCGTTCAGCTTTCCCAGGGTGACTTTCGGGAAGATACGCTTTGCGACCGGGGTAAGGTCGTCGGAAACGTCCATGACGTCCAAAATGGCGAACAGGGCGCTGTGGTACCACTTCGCGTAATATTCATATGCGTCGGAATTCAAGAGCATCTGCGGGTGCGGATTGATCTTGAGAAGGTCTTCCATGGCATCTTTGCGGGCGGCATCCGACTTTGCCTGGTCGAGCTTGACGAGGGATTCAAAATATTTGGCTTCCTTTCGGTCAAGTTCCAGGACTTCGATGAACTTTTGCACCATGCGGGGAGAAACCTTTTTTCCCCGGAGGACGTCGGCAAAATAGCTGCGGGTTTTGGGGAGTCCGAGCCTTGCGCAAATTTCGGTACGGCTAAAAGAGGGCTCTACAAGAGCGCGAGCGCTTTGATATTCCGCAAGATACTTGCGAAAATGCGTATATTGAAAGATGTCAGTAAACTTTTCCACAGTCTTAATATAAATAAAAACTTTAAAATCGAGAACGTTCTCAAATTTAGAGGGGAGAGGATTCTCGTTTTTTGTGATTTTTGTCAAATTTGACAAAAAAAAGCAAGTTAAATTTGAAATATGAGTCATATTGGATACCGCATTTTACATACGTCGGACTGGCATTTGGGAAACACGTTGCACGACCATTCGCGCATCGAGGAATACCGGTCTTTTTTTGAAGAATTGAAGAAAATCCTCGTTCAGAACGAAGTAGACGCTTTGCTCGTTTCCGGGGATATTTTCGATACCGGGGCTCCGAGCAATGCTGCTCTAGAGCTTTATTATTCCTTTTTGACCAGTTTGAACGGGACCTGCTGTAAAAATGTTGTGGTGACGGCTGGCAATCACGATTCGCCGTCGACGCTCAACACTTCCCGTTCGCTGCTGGAACTTTTGAATGTTCGCGTGGTGGCTACTCCTGATGCGGCGAACCAGTTTAAGAATGAAGTCTTTGCGCTTCCAAACGAAGAAGCTCCGCAGGTAATTGTTTGCGCGGCTCCCTATTTGCGAGACGCTTCTTTGCAGGCGAGCCTTGGCAGTGAAAAGTTCGAAACGGATGAACAGTTCGTGCGTGCGGGAACAAAGGCGCATTTCGAAAAACTTCAAAAGCTCGCCCTGGAGCTGCGCGAAAAGCTCGGGAAAAATCTTCCGATTGTCGCCATGGCGCATCTTTACGCAGCCGGAGCTTCGCCTTCGGATAATGCGGACGATACGGAATATTCCATTGTCGGCAATCTGGAAAACGTGAATTCCGAAATCTTCCCGCCTGTTTTCGATTACGTCGCGCTCGGGCACATTCACCGTCCGCAAAAAGTGGCGGGCGAAGACCGTATCCGCTATTCCGGTTCTCCGCTTCCGATGGGATTCGATGAAGCGCGTTCGCAAAGCGAAGTCTTGCTGGTGAATTTTGAACCGGGTGTGGCTCCGGTCGTTCGGCCGATCGGGTTGAATTTGCCAAGAAAACTTGTGACGATTTCGGGAACGGATCTTTCGGAAATCCGAGAAAAGATCGCAAGGCAAGATCGGGAAACTCCGGGTGCCTGGGTGCGGGTGCAGTTTACCGGTGCAGGCTCTGTAGGGAGTCTGCGCGAAAACTTGGCGGACGATTTTGACCGTACAAGTCTTGAACTCGTCCAGGCTGAATATGTGGCCCGTGTGGATAATTCCCGTGCAACTCTCACAGAAGAACGGGATCTTTCGGAATTTTCGCCGACAGAAGTTTTTGAACGTCGAATGGAAAGTGTAGAGACGAAAATGGGTTTTGACCAGGATCCGGAATTGAAAATCCGGGTGGAACAGGCGTTCCAAGAAATTTTGAAGTCCGTGCAGGAAGGGATGGTTGACTAATGAAGATTATTGCTCTCCATTTTAAGAATGTGAATTCTCTTGCTGGCGAATGGAATATCCGTTTTGACGATCCGGCATTTTTGCGCAACCACCTGTTTGCGATTTCGGGCCCGACAGGTTCGGGTAAAACCTCTGTCCTCGATGCGATTTCGCTTGCACTTTACGGCAAAACGCCACGTCAGGAAAATGTTGCGGACAAGCGCAATGTGAACGTGGGCCCGGAACTCGTCATGACGACGGGAACGGGAGAATCTTTTTCGGAAGTGATCTTTGAATCGGCGGGGAACCGCTACAAGGCAATCTGGAAAGTGCACCGCAGCCATAACCGCGCCGATGGTGCCATGCAGAGTCCGGAACGCAAAATTCTTTTTGAAGAAAAGGGCGTTTTTGTCGCGAAAGATGAATATTCCAAAACGACCGAAGCCCAGAAGAAAATCGAAGAAATCGTCGGGCTGAACTTTAACCAGTTTATGCGTGCCGTCATGCTTCCCCAGGGAGGCTTTGACAGTTTTTTGAAAAGTAGCCGTGAAGATAAGGCGGCGATCCTTGAAAAACTTTCGGGCCAGGGCATTTACCGCAAAATTTCAAAGGCCGTTTTTGAACGCAACAAGTCAGAAGAATCGCGCCAGAAGGAATTGCAGAACCTTTTAAACGGCATCCAGTTGATGCCCGAAAATGAAGAACGCGATTTAAAAGCCTGGGTTGATGCGACAAGCAAAATCAAAGCTTCGAAAGAAAGTGAACTGAAGAAGAATGAAGAGTATGAACGGATTCTTCTTCAAATCATCGATTCCGAAAAGAATTGCCAGGAGCTTCGCAAATCGTTAGAAGCGCTTGCCACGGAAAATCGGGAACTGGATCCTTCGCGCAAACGCCTTGCCCGCGGAGCCGAAGCCCAACTTTTAATGCCGGAACTTGAAAAGCTGGATATGGTCCGAAAGGCTCATGTCAAAAAAATGGAGCAGAAAAAAATTCTGCAACAAAAGATTCCGGAATATGAGCAGAAAAGCCGCCAAGTTCAGGTTGAATTGGAAACGCGTATTCGTGAAGAAAACGCTTTGCGCGCGGAAGATAAAACGCGCAATGGCTTGCGCGAGAAGGTTTCGACGATTGATTCCGACATTCTCCGTTTGCGCCAACTTTGCACGGAAAAAATTCAGGAAATCCGCGCCAAAAAGGAACGTTTGGAGGCCTACCGTCAAGAAGGAATTTCGTTAAAGGATTCCCGTGCGGATGTAGACCGGAAACTTTCCGAAAATCAGAATTACGAAAAGGCGAATCCGACTCATAAAATGCTTGAAAGCGAACAGGCTGTGATTTCGGACCGTTTGAATCGTTTGGACGGTGCCAAGTGTGCCGTGGAAAAGGCGAAAAGCCAGTTTGCGATTGCACGCTCTCGCCGGACGGATGCCGAAAACCTGTGGCGCAAAAAGCTTTTGCTTTTGAAGGATGTGAGCGATGAACGGGATCGCAGCCTTTCGAACGATATGAATAAAATCGTTTCCTTTGTGCAGTCGTCGTTGCAAGAAGGAGATACGTGCCCAGTATGTGGAAGCCCGTTCCACGCTTCGCATGAAAATGCAAATGTTTCTGTCGGCGATTTGACGGCGACGGCAAGCCGTCTGAATCATTTACAGGCTCGCTATGAAACGGCCAAAAATGATGCGAACGATGCCGAATATAAATTGCATGCGGCAGAAGAAACGGTCAAAAACTGTGAAAACGAACTGGCGGATAAAAATCAGGCGGTGGAAGATTCCTTCCAGATGGTCGTCGAAAAATTGAAACCGTTCGGTTTTGCAGAAGCGGATTTGCAGGCTCCGCAGGCGGTTCTTGCCAAAATCAGCGGATGGGCGGCCCAATGGAACGCTTGCATCAAAAATATCGATTCGTTGAAAAATCAGCAGGCCATTTTGGATGCCAAGGAAAAAAACTTGGCGGAAAATGTGCAGAATGCACAAAAAGAACTGTCGATTCTCGAAGACGATCTCGAAAAGAGAAAATCCGAAGGCCAGGCGCTTTCGTCTGAACGTCAAAAGCTTTTCGGCAACATCAATGTGGCGGAAGACCGCCGTGAATGGCAAGATAAGATCGATGCGGCTTCCGCTTTGCGCTTGAATCTAATGGAAAAACGCGAATCTTGTGAAAAGGATCTCGCCAGTGTCCGTTCGCAGCTTCAATCGATTTCCGATGAGTTGAGCAACAGTGAACGTGACAAGGAATCCTTGGAAGTCGATTTGCAGGCAAAACTGCGTGAACATAGCTTTGCTTCGGAAGAAGACTTAAAACGTTCCCGCCTTTCGGAAGAAGAACGGATTCGTTTGACTCAAAAAATTGAGCAGGTATCTTCGGACTATGCTACGCGTCAGGGTCAGCTGAAGCAAGCGGAAGAACATCTTGAAAAGCTCCGCGCCATGGAAACGGGTCGCCAGACTGTGCAAACGGTCAAGTCCAAAATCGAATCGCTCGCTCAGGAAATCGAAAGCATTGCTAAGGAATTGGACGAAAAGAAACGGATTTATCTTGAAAATAGCGTCGCCAAGAAGACGTTCCAAAAAGTCATCGTTGACAAGGATGTCCAAGACAAGGTCGTCCGAGTCTGGAATACTTTGAACGATTTGATTGGCAGTGCCGACGGGAAAAAGTTCGTGGAATACGTGCAGCAGCTGACGCTTCGCAAGTTGATTACCGCTGCCAATACGCATTTGCACGGCTTGGATTCGCGTTACAAGATCGAAACCGATGAAACAGGACTGAACATTTCCCTTTACGATGCGGAATGTGGAACGTCTCGTTTGGCGGCAAACCTTTCGGGCGGTGAAACGTTCTTGGTCAGTTTGTCCCTTGCGCTCGGGCTTTCTTCGTTGGCAAGCCAGCGTGTTCGCATCGATACGCTCTTCCTGGATGAAGGTTTTGGTTCTTTGGATGAACGGAAGCTTCAGAGAGCGATCGAAGTCTTGCGCAATCTAGGAGAACGTAGCGATAAAATCGTGGGCGTGATTTCGCATGTGGGACGCCTCAAGGAAGAAATTTCGAATCATATTGAAATTGTTCCTTCGGGCAGTGGACATAGTAAAATCATGGGTCCCGGTGTGACGATGGGAGCTTCGTCGGTTAAAATGATTTGACAAAATCTGTCGTGGTTAATCTGATTAATCGCTGAAGATTTAAAAAAGAAAAAGCCGCATCCTTGACGGGTGCGGTTTTCTCTTTTATTATTCGATTGAATTTGCTTGAGTGCGGCAATGTCTTTGAGGGGAGCGCTCTTCTTTAGATTTCGGAGCGATAGCGCTCGAAATTTTTCTGCGGGAATGCCCGCAATTCCAATTTCATTTTTTGAGGAGAATTTCATGAAGCTTTTTTGCAAAGCTTTGCCTTTGATGGTACTTTCTGCGGTTGTTTTCTGTTCCGCGAAAACAGATAGTTCACTGGTTTATTATGCGGAAGGTTATAATCGAAATGCGGTCACTTATCCGGGAAGTCCTGTTCCTGCAAGTAAAATCCAGAATCCCAAGGCGGATTATTTGTCGAACACGTATTGCACGGATATTGGCTCTGATGGAAAGTTTAAGAAAAACGCGTTTAAAGTGACCAAATTGAAGTATGCCACACAGCGCGATGGTTCAATCTGGTGCACGGCTTGCGCGGATAGAATTCAGTGTGATTATCGGGTTGACTATCAGGTTACTTGCGGAAATGGCTTGACCTATGCGGGTGACTTTGAATGGGCAATCAATACGACTGGATTGGGGAAAAATTCTTGGAAGGAGGTCCCCCTTTCGAAATATGATGCTTCGACAGGAAAGTTCCTTCCGAAGAAAGCTTGTAAAAAATTAAATCGCGTTCCGACTGAAGAAATCTTTAAAATGTGGGATGGACGTAAAGTCGCGTTCCCGGAAAAGAAAAGTGGGAATAAGAAGCTGAAACGACCTGTCGTTTTTGTGCCGGGCCACAATTCTTCCTTTGCGGCTTTCGGCGCAAATCCAATAGGGAAAATAGATCCATCGGATTTGAATTTCATTCAGGGGAATGTCAGCGGTTATGACGACGGATCTTTGCCGGATGTCATTGCCCGCGATCAAAATTTGGACATCAGTCCCAAAAAGATCAATCAAAATGGTTTGTACTTCTTTACCGCTCCTTATGAAAAGAAAAATGGAAAAAAGGTGCAAGCCTTGCCGCATTGGAAGAATAACGATCAAAATCATTCCATCTCGTTCGCTCTTTACAAATACCTGGAAAATATCCTGGCAAAACATTTTGGAAAAGACTGGTGGAAAAGCGACAAAAATCAGGTGGATCTTGTGGCCCATAGTCAAGGCGGGCTTGTAATTCGAGAAATGCTTCGCGGTTTAAGGGCCAATTCGAAGCTGTATCCGACAGGGAGTAAGAATGCGGCCAACCATATCCGCCGAGTTGTCACGGTAAACACTCCGCATTTTGGATCGGAACTCGCCGATGATTATAAGACCATTCAAAAGTCGTACCCTGCGGTGGCTGCATTTATCAAAGAGATTCAGGAACAGAAGCAGGCAGAAGATAAAGAAAAAAAGAACTATTACAAAGAAAATCTTCTGCTGTCGGCCAATGTTTCCAAGGATTTTAAGAAGTTCTTTAAGGAAGGGGCCAGCAGCCATGCGGCGGCGCTGATGTTAGAAGAATTGAATATGGATAATAAGGTAACGAAGACTATCGGTGAAAGCCTTTTCCCGACGAGCTTTCTCACGGGATTGCTTGGCTTGACTAGCGATGTCAAGGTCCGCTTGACGGGAAGTTATGTGGGGGACTTTAAATTGAGAACGACTTACAAAGTCTTGGGTGGAATCAAGGTCAAGTCCGAAACCAAAAAAATTGACTTTTTGAAACCTCTTCGTGACACGCTTTGGGCTTGGCATGTGGACGGAAAGCATCTTGCAACGCATTCTTCGTTTATCCAGAATTTGACAAAGGAAGGCTATCCAAAGCTTCCGAATGGAAAGAATGTTCAAATGCGCCCGCTGTATTCTTCGGATATGCGTGGAATCCGGAATTTCTTGATGAACCAGTTGGCAGAAGGAAGTTCCGAATTTTGTAAAGGTGGCGATGTTTTCAAGAATAGCTGCTTCTCGGTTGCGGCATTTATCAACACGTTGCTCTATCAATCGAAGGGCATCAAGTTGAACAACTTTGAAGGCATCCAAAAATGGTTGGATTTTTACAACAACCTGATGGAAGAATGGCTGAGTTCAAGCGACCTCCTGGTGACTTCTTACAGCCAGCAATTTGTAGATAAAAAGAAAAAGCTTGGTCCTAAATTCCAAAAGGAATTTTTACAGCCTAAGACTTACAACATTTATCTTTCGCAGGTTCCAAACGAATATCCGTTTAATTTTGTCCCGCATGGCGACGTGCTGGATTACGGAGTCGTGGACAGTAAGGATTACAACCTTCACCTGAATCTGGTTGAATTGGAAGGGGCCGCCCGAAAAGGCTTGGATATTTATTGTGCCTTGGATGATTCCAAATGCAACTTGGTCAAGAAAAAAGTCAACGCTTTGAAAAAAGAAGTCCCGGTCGGCGGGCTTGTCTTCTTGGATTTTGACCCTATCTTGGGTGGTGCATAATGAAATGGATTTTGTTCGCCTTGATTTTTCTCGCCGCTTGTTCCCACAAGGAAACTGTGGATAAGCCTGCCCCTCAGAAAGTCGGCTGGTCTTCGGCTGGGCTTTCGATTGAAACGTCGGAAGTAAACTTCTTGGGGACGGGAATTGAATCGGTGGAGCGGGCAGGGAAATTTCTTTTTGCCAGAAATGATCGGGTTATCGATGGAAAAAGACGCTCTCAACTTTTTTTGGGGAAGGTCGGTAGCCTTCTTTGGAAAGAGCTTGAACTTCCCGAGGGTGATGTTCCGAACGTTTTGTATTCCGATGGAAGAATGCTTTTTGTGGGAACATACTTTAGCCGTGGAGGCGCGCGCCTTTGGAAATTCGATCCGCAAAACGAAACGTGGAATTTGGTCCCGCTTCCAGTTGTGAATCCAAACTATCCGATTTCGGATACCGCTTATGGAATCGATGGAATCGCCAAATTTCAAGGACGTTTAGTGCTTTCCCTTTCTAGAGGTAAAATGGGTGAACGAGGTCCTATCTACTTTGAATCGGAAGACGGCTCCTGGAAAATTCTTAATGAAGGATTTCCTGTCGAAGAATCTTTTATGAGGGCTGTAGAATGGAACGGCTCCCTATACGCAATGACGTATGGGAATGGAATCGTTCGCTTCGACACTTCCGATTCTGCATGGCATTTCCTTAAAAATCCAAAGGTAGAATGCGAAAATGGAATTTGGAACGAGTCTTCGACGCTTGCTAGAGATGCCGCATGGACTTCGGAGGGCCTTTTAGTTGGCTACGCCAATTTGGAAGGAGTCTTTCAGCTTTCCCCATCTCATGCGTGGACGCAAAAGATGGACTGCTCTTTGCAAATTCAAAACGAAGATGTGGTTCTTTCGTCTAAAACGCCTGCTTCTGTTTACCGTATTCTTCCATATCAAAAAAGCATTGTCGTTCTCGGTGAAGGTTCGGCGATCTATTCGCCGGATGAAAATCGTTGGAAAGATCTTCCGCCGATACCAGGCGTTGCAGAAATTCTGGATGGCGTTCTGGTAAACGATACGCTTTATGTCGCTGCATTCCAAAAAGGCGTTATGAAATTGCCGACGTCCATTTTGGATTCTTTAATTCAAACAAAAACTGTTCTTTCGGAGGTTTTCGAATGAAAAAATTATGGGCCTTGAGCCTTCTTGCTTCGGTACAAATGAGTCTTGCCGCGGAATCTTTTGGCGGTATAGGCCTTGCCATTTACCCTTCTGAATTCGGGGCTGAAATCGCCGACGTTGTGAAAGGCTCCGTTGCCGAAAAGGCGGGGCTGATGACGGGGGATTTTTTGCTTTCTGCGAACGGAATCCCGCTTGAAGGAGAAAGTTTGGAATATGATATGGAAGTGCTTCGAGGGAATCCGGGAGAAAATCTCGTGCTTTCCGTGATGCGCGGAAATGATACTTTGACGCTTCATCTGCAGCGGGAAAAAATTGTGGTGCAGTCGGATGGTGAAGGCTCACCGGTACTGTACAAAAAATCGGCAAATGAAAATTTGGTCTTTTTGGATGAGGTGGAACTTTCGGGTTTAAACGCCAAAGTTTACGCGTCCAAAGAAACTTCGACCAAAGATATTCCGATTTCAGAATCCCAGTCGTTGGATTCCTTTTCGCGAACGGAAATCGTTTTGAATTTGGAAAACTCGGGCTTTGCAGAAATGGAACTTTTGACGGCCAAGGGTGAACGGGTTCAAAAATTCCAAATGGAAGGCGTTGCCGGTAAAAATTCCATCGAATGGAATGGATCAAAACTCCCGCGGGGAAGTTACTTTGTGCGTATTTCTCAAAATGGAAAGAACTATTACTTCAAAGGAATGCTGCGCTAAAACGTCTTAATCACATAAAAAAAGGAGCCGCGTTAGCGGCTCCTTTTCCTTCAAGTCGATTCCTTTCTACTTTCTGGGGCCTTCTGCCTTGTAACGGGCAATCACCGTTTCGTAGAAGTTGAACGTCTGCTTGGCGATGCTCTTCCAGCTGAAGACATCGATCGCACGCTGACGGCTTGCTTCTCCGAACTTCTTTGCCATGTCCGGATTTTCAATCAGCGTGTTCAGCTTTTCGGCAAGGGCGTGCTGGAACTTGTCCGGATCTTTCGGTTCAAAGTTCGTCGCGGATGTCGGTTCGAGAGGAACAAGGAATCCTGTCTTGCCGTCGACGATGATTTCTGGAATGCCACCGACCGCGCTTCCGACGACAGGCGTTCCGCAGCTCATCGCTTCCAGGTTGATGATACCGAACGGTTCATAAAGAGACGGTGTGACAAATGCGGTGGCATAGGTGTAAAGAACGCGCAATTCCTTGTGGTTCATCATTTCCTGAATCCAGAAAATGCCGTCACGGGTTTGCTTCAACGCATTGATTTTGCTTTCGCATTCCGCGGCAAGTTCCGGAGTGTCCGGAGCTCCTGCGCAAAGGACGACTTGGACATCCTTGCGAATGTGCGGAATGGCACTGATGAGCTGAGAAATTCCCTTCTGGCGGGTAATGCGGCCCACGAAAAGAATGAAAGGCTTGTTCTTGTCGATGCCGAACTTGTCGAGAACTTCGGGCTCAAAAGTCGGCTGGTAAAAATCCGGATCGATACCGTTGTAAATCACTTGGACGCGGTCTGCCGGAACTCCATAAAGCTCCATCACGTCACGCTTCATTTCTTTCGAAACGGCGATCACGCCATCGGCAGCCTGGTAAGCGGAACGTTCAATCCAAGTGCTCATCTGGTAACCGCCGTTGCCGAGCTGTTCCGCTTTCCACGGACGGTGAGGCTCCAAGGAATGCGTCGTCAGAACGAGTGGGCATTCAAAAAGCTTGCTCGCGACGACACCGCCAAAGTGGCTGTACCAAGTATGGCAATGCACAATATCGATGTCTTCAAGACTGCTGGCCCACTGCAAGTTGATGTCGAGCGGGTTCAGGATCTTGGACATGCGCGGATCGACAGGCTTGGAATCCAGCTTTGGAGCAAATCCGACTGCATGCAGGTTCTTTTCAAAATCGTTCTGCTGTCCAAATGCGCGGGCTTCAATTTCGCAATGGGCGCGAAGCTCGCGGGAAAGGAATTGAACGTGAATACCGGCACCGCCATAGATGTCGGGAGGAAATTCATTGGTAAGAAGGGCAACTTTCATGATATCAAATCTATTTTAATTCCTTAAAAAAATGCAACGTTTCTGATTACTTCAATGCATCTGCGATAGCGTCTACGGTCAAAATTTCGGAGAGAACGTTCCATTTTTGTGATTTTGGATCGTAAACGGCGTAAGCCGGGACTCCGCTTTTCCCGAAGTTTCTTAAAAGCTCAGAAACATCATCGCTTTCGAGCGTGTAATCGGCGCGGACAAGAATGGCATTTTTGCTTTCAAAAAGCTTTTTGACGTCTTCACGGGAAAGGATGACGGCTTCATTCGTTTTGCAGGTGAGGCACCAGTCCGCTGTGACATCGACAAAAATCGGGCGGTCTTCTTTGGCAAGAGTTTGGAATGTCGCTTTCGAATAGCGGTACCAGCCGTCTTTGTCCAAAGTTTCTGCGGCCTTGATCTGGGCGTTCTCTTCGAGAATGTTTTGAATGATCGGTTTCCCGCCGAAGAACCAGGTTGCAAAGAAGAATATCGCGATGGATATCAAGAAAATCGGCTCGCGTATAAAGGGTTTGTCCGGTCTTGCAAATTTTCCAAAAACAACGGAAAGCCCGGCGGCCAAAATTCCGAAAACCCCGATGACCGATGCCCCCCAAAGTCCGGTCATCTGGTAGGCGATCCACACAAGCCAAATGGCTGTGCCGAGCAAAAAGAGTCCCAGAACTTTTTGGAATGTGAGCATCCAGGTTCCCGGTTTGGGGAAGACCTTTAAAACCTGGGGGAAAATAGCGACTAAAATGTACGGGAAGGCAAGACCGAGGGCTGCCACCGTAAAGAATGCGAACAAAATTGCCGTGCTCTGCGTAAAGGCAAAACCCATGGCTGTTCCTAGGAACGGAGCGGAACACGGGGTGCTCAAAAGGACCATCAAGACTCCGCTAAAGAATGCTCCGGCAAGACCTTCCTTTCGCGTCGCCGCATCCATCTTGGTCAGGGTGCTGCCCGGTAAAAAGATTTCGAAGAATCCGAACAAATTCATCGCGAAGGCCGAAAGCAGAACGACCATAAAGGCGACAAATCCCGGATTCTGGAATTGGAATCCCCAGCCTGCATTTCCACTGCCGGCTTTAATCAAGGAAACGATTCCTGCAAGAATCCAGAAAGACGAAAGAATCCCGAGAACCAGTGCAATGGTCAATTTCCAAAGGCGCGAGCGGGTTTCTCCTGCATTCTTCACCAAGCTAAAAAGCTTTAAGAAAAGGACCGGCAAAACGCAGGGCATCAGATTCAAAATCAATCCGCCCAAAAAGGCGAGCCCTAAAAGCAATGCGAGGGAATCAGCGGAGTTTTTTTTTGAAGATTCTTCCGAATGTTCTTGCAGGGCGCTTTGGCCGAGAGCCTTCAATTTTAAGGAAGCGTGAACGGTTTGCGGAGCAAGGCAAATTTGGCTGCAAGCTTGGTAACCGAAGTCCACGTTCGTCGTGCTGGTGTCATAATCGGCGGCAATGGCCTTAATGGGGACTTTGACTTGGAACGTTCCTTTGAAAACGAGATTTTCAAAATCGAGCGCTTCGCTGTATTCTTTGATCGGTTCCGGCCAAATCGCTTCGGCAAATTCGATTCCGCGGGCTTGAATATCGAGAGTCGAAGGCTTTAAAAAAGGATCCGCCGGAATGTTCGCATTGACGTGCCATTTTTCGGGAATCGTGATTTGGACGGTCACTTCGGTGCCTTCGCGAGTCGTTCCGTCCGGATAGAGAATTTCTACTTGGGGAGGCTCCATCCCGTTCAGGTTGACGGATCCGTCAAAATCAAAACCTTCGGCAAAGGATTGCGAGCAAAAGAAGGCCAAAAAGGCAATGGCCAAGGCCTGCAACCTGTAAGTTACAAAATATTTTTTTTCAAACATCTTCAAAACAAAGCGCTCCTATGCTTAGCTATCTTTGACGCGTCGCTTTTCGAATGCTCCATCATATTGGAGAGGAGCTCTATGGCCTGCATTCAAGGGCCCGTTCGCAATCAAGATATATTGAAATTTTGGAATCGTCATCGCTACCAAATTTACAAATTGTGTTCGCATCGAATTCATGACGAGTCATCGATTCAGGATCTTCTGCAAAATGTTTACATTCGACTCCATACGCATTTTGAAGATGTCCGAAAATTGGAAAATCCAGAAGGCTGGTTGATTCGAGTGGCCGAAAATGCCTGCAACGACGAGCTCCGTTACCGTAAACGAACGCAAAATGTCTGCGAAAAATATTTCCATTACGAAACTCGGCGAAATTCCGCCAATTTAAAGCAAGTTTTTGACGAACAGGATGTGAATTCCTTGCTGGACAGGATCTCTCCGAGTTTGGGGACTTTGGTCGATTTGCATTATTTGAAGGGGTTTTCGGTGGGGGAGCTTGCTGAAATGACGGGAATCAAACGTTCGACGGTTTCTAAAAGAATCCTTGTTTCGGTCGGAAAAATGCGCCAAAATGTGTTGGATCTGGTAAAAAAATCCTGAAGATTTTGGTAATATTAAAGAGTGAAGCTTTTACTCCGCTCTTTACTGTTTTTGCTTGTGTCCAACGCTTTGGCGGCGGGTGCATGGTCTGATTTTTCCCGTACCGATCATTTTTATGAAGGCGCGGTTTCCCATCATACGCTCTTCCTAGCGACGGATGGAGGCGTGCGCCTTATCAATTCGGATGGAAGTTCGAGCGTGTCCACTTCCGAAGATGGGCTTGAGGCGTCCAATATTTATGGCGTGGTGCATGCGGCATCGGGTGACATTTTCACGATTTCCGATAAAGGAATTATTGCCGCTTATCTGGGGAATGGAAAATTTGCCGTTATGAATCGGTCTTACGCTTCTGCCGGAGTAGAACTTGTGCAGGGGCTTGCCCAGTCGGCGGATTCCATTCTCGTTTTGTGCTTTAAAGATAAAATCGCCTTCTTTGATTATGCGGAACGCAAATCCTTGATTTCCCTTTCTCGAATCGCGGATGCTTCGTTAAAGGCGAAGTCGCCTTCGGCGATGCTTATCCAAGGGGATTCTCTTTTTGTCGCTTTGGGCTCTAGCGTGTATTTCCGCGAAATGAATTGGAAGGCTTTGGCGCAAGATGTGTTGCTTGCCGATCCGGAATCCTGGAACTTTGTGGGTTCGTTCGATAGCGGTGATACGGCAAAAACAAAAATTCAGCACATCTCCCTGGTGAAGGGAAAGCTCTTGGTGAGCTTTGAAGAAACGCTTTCTCCGGTGGTCGCTTTAGGGGATACGCTCTCGGCCAAAAAATTCCCGGCCTTATGGAAGGGGGATAGCTCTAAAGTTCGCCAGGTTGTGAATGCGGACGGTCTGGCTTATCTCATCGGGCAGGATTCGGTTTGGCTTTATGACGGTGCAGAATCTTCGAATGTTTCGGAATGGTCTTATTTCCCTATACAGAATCCTTACGTGGTGACGCCTTATGTGAATGGGGATGGTGGCGTGACGGTTTACTCGACCTATGGGCAATTCGGCTGGAGTGATGGGGAATCCTGGACTTTCCAAGAGCCGGAATCTCCGATTATATTTTACGGGGGAACGGAAGCTTATACGCGGTTGCTCAAAAACTTGGTCACTTTGAGAGATGCCAAAACCCTCGTGGGAATCTGGGGCTACGGATTCCGTCTCTATGCTGCAAACGGACTGCATCTCGAAGCGGAAGTCACGGCGGATCTGCATTCCTGTGTGGAAGAATATTTGCAGGATTACATTGTGCCGGCTGGGATTGCGCCCTCTCCGGACAGCCTTGGTTGGCTTGTGAGCTATTGGGGCGCCTCCGCTTATGGAATCGCTTATATCGATGAAGCGGGAAATGTGAGCTGTGCGGGCCAGGTCGGTTCCGGAAAGTTCGCCGGTCCTCTTGTTTCTGCCTGGTCGAATGACAGTACGGAATGGATTCTCTATTCCGCAGCCGGAACGACGGAAGGAACAGATGGCCAAGGTGTCTTGGATGTTTTCACGATTACACCGATTTCACAGACCGGTGGCGAATTGAAAATCGCATCTAAAATGTCGATTCCTACGCCGGACCACAAAATGATTGTCGACATGGATTTTGATAAGGATAGCCGCCTTTGGACAATTACGGCGACCGCATTTGCCTACTGGGAATCGGGGATGGATTCTGTCCAAGCTCCGCATAAGACTTCTTCGTATGAGCACGCAAGCCTTTCTTCTATCGAAGTCGATCCGAACAATCGCCTTTGGATCGGCACCATCGGAAGCGGTGTCTACATGATTCAAAAAACGGCAACAAGTCCCGACACGATGAAGGCGACCAAGTTTGTTTCTCGAAACGGTCTCTTGAATGATATCGTTTATGACGTCGCGATCGATTCGAAGAAAGGCGTTGCCTGGTTTGTCCACAAGAATGGCATGTCCGCCTATTATCGCACGGATCTGCGGGAAACGGGAGCCTATATGACTTCGGATGGTCCGGAAATCAAAGTGTACCCGAACCCGTTCCGCCTAAACTTGAACCAATCCGTTACGTTCGAAAACGTTTCGGAAGATGCCGTCATTTCGATTTACAACGCAGGAGCGCATTTGGTCCGCTCCTTTGCCGGCGATGAATTGGACGGTGGACGCATCGTATGGGATGGAAAGGATCGCCGAGGCGTTTTGGTAGCCCCGGGCGTTTACCATTATCTGATCAAAAAAGGTTCCAAGAAGAAGCAAGGAAAGCTGATCATTCTGCATTGATGTTCTGTCGAGGTTTTATGAAAAAATGGGGATTTGTCTTGTTTTGCGCTTTCTTCATGGTGGGCTGCGCTTCGCAACGCCAAAAACCGGTTTGCGCCGAAATCGAATACCGTTTGAACCATACGGCAATGTCTCCGGATCAGCGCGAATGGACGCGCGAAGAACTCGAACAGTGCCGTGCAGAACAAGAAGAATATGCAAAGTCCGATTCGCTCACGAACAAATTCAAAAAGAGCATCTATGAACTTTACGCAGATTCCAAAAAGGATTCTGTAAAAACGGATTCCGCAAACGTTTCTGCCGCGGACACGTTGAAAGTTCCATCCGAAGGGGCTACTGAATGAATCTCGATAAGGTCCGCTCCGAAATCCCGCATCGTCTAATTCAAATCGCAGAAGCGATCCGCGACGCCGGCGGAAAATGTTATCTCGTCGGAGGCTTTGTCCGCGATGCGATGCTGGATCGTTCTTCGAGAGATTTTGATGTAGAAGTCTACGACATCGATCAAGAAACCCTTCTTGGCGTGCTCAAAAAGTTTGGACGTCCGAACCTTGTCGGTAAGGCTTTTGGCGTGGTGCATCTCGTCACTCACGGTCTTGAACTGGACTTTTCCTTTCCGCGTACCGAAAGTAAAATCGGGGAAGGACATCGAGGTTTCCTTGTCGAAACGCATTTGCATTTGACGTTTAAAGAAGCCGCCCGTCGTCGGGATTTTACGGTGAACGCCATGGGGCTTTCCTTGCCGGATTTAGAACTTTCCGATCCGTACAATGGCAAGGGAGATCTCGAAAAGAAAATCCTGCGGCATGTGTCTTCCGCATTCGCCGAAGATTCCTTGCGTATTCTCCGCGGTGTCCAGTTTGCATCGCGCTTTGCGCTTACCCTTGCGCCGGAAACGGCAGAACTTTGCCGTTCGCTTTCGCTCGCCGATCTTTCTTCGGAACGGATTTTTGAAGAATTCAAAAAGTGGCTGCTCAAACCCGGCACGCCTAGCCTTGGACTTCAAGCGTATTTGGAAATGGACCTTGGGCGCTTCTTTTCGGAAGTCCGTCCGCTGAACGGCTCTTTTGAAAATTTGGGAAAACTTCTCGACCGCATCGCGGAGGAACTTCCGAATGTCGCGGATCTCACCTCGCAAGAAGTTCTCGCTTTTACGGCGCTCCTTTCGGGAGCCGAAAACGAAAAAGAAGTCAATGCGTTCCTTTCCCGGATTACGAATGAAGTCCACCTGCTCAAGCGCATTCCGCTCTTGTACCGGTTTATTCCGAGCCTGATCGATCATGCAGAAGAGGAAAATTTTGATGCGGAATTCTTGCGTCGTGCATCCGTAGAACAGAACGGGCTATATCTTGCCTATCTTTATTTGAAATCGACGCCGGAGATTGCGGATGATTTACGCCCGGGCATTGCGGAAAGCTTTAAAACGGCTGCCGAAGAAATCGGCGTGTTTACGAATCCGCCAGAACCTTGGCTCAAAGGTGCGGACCTGCTTCAGATGGGGTTAAAACCGGGCAAACGTGTCGGTGAAATTTTAAAGGCAGAATTTGAACTGCAACTGCAAGGGAAGATCGATTCCCGCGAAGCTGCGCTTGAATTCGGCAAAGCTTCTATTTCCAACGAAAAACTGTAGCGAGCCTCGCGAGCCGAGTGCAAAGCCGGTCCCGTGCGGGCCCTTGTGCGGTAGAGTCTCGTTCCGAACAATAGCCTTTTAAGGCACGCCCGGAAACCGGATTGGAACGAGTTCAGCGATGATGGAGGCGCATGAGCGTAGCGAATGAAAGCCGACAGATTTAAAAGTCCTTCGCTGAGCGAGCCTCGCGAGCCGAGTGCAAAGCCGGTCCCGTGCGGGCCCTTGTGCGGTAGAGTCTCGTTCCGAACGAGAACCTTCTATTTCCAACGAAAAACCTTAAAGATTCCGAGCGGGACCGCCACCGTAATGATCGGGATTTGCAAAAGCTCTGTCATCGGGAGCGCCGTCAACAGCTTCGTTTCTCCAAGCCGCACCGCCCCGATTGTCAAAAATAAAACGTCGACAGCGCATTTCACCGCAAAAGGCACCAAAAACCAGCTCCAGGGAAATCCTAAAAACAGCGCAAGCCACGGCGAAACAAAAAGCCACACGTAGAACGTATAAATAAGAGTCAAAAAGAACGTGTACAGGTGATTTGTGTAACTTGTCCCGTTGCTCGACCACCGGGCACGTTGATTCAAAAGCCCTTTGAACGTATCGACCGGAGCCGTTTCCACCACGGCATCCTTGTCGAGATTATAACAGAATCCAACATCCGGCTCGTGAATCATCTTGTGCACGAGCATATCGTCGTCGCCGGAAGAAAGGTGCACGAGATCGCCAAAACCTCCGACCTTAAAGAACAGGTCTTTCTTGTAGGCGAGGGCAGCTGCGCTTGCCACCATCGGAGTGCCCATGCTGAAGCCGGCAGCTTCAATCGAAGTGTAGCCGAGCGTTTCGAGCTTTTGAAATGCGTGAACGATTCCCGGCGAACCGGAATTCTTTTTTGGCCCTTGAACGATGGCGATATTTCCACGGAAGCGGTTCGCCATGGAACGCACCCATCCTTGGGGAGGAATGCAGTCCGCATCCATTGTCATCAAGATTTCATATTTCGCCGCTTTAAATCCCGTTTCGAGGGCGCGCTTTTTAGGGCTTTCTAAAAAAGGAGCGTCCATGGGAACATGGACAACGGAAAATCTCGGGTGCGTTGCGGCGAATTCTTCAAGAATCTGCGGAGTGCTGTCTGTAGAACGGTCGTTCACGCAGATGACTTCCCATTCTCCGGTATAATCCTGCGCATTCAGGGCTTCAAGGGTACGCTTTGCGTGCTCCTCTTCATTCCGCAGAGGAACGATCACCGAAACAGTCCATAGCTTTTCGGGCTTTTCTTTGTCTTTCTTGGCGCGCAAAAGGCCAACCGAAAAATACAGGAAAAGGGCCGCATAAAGCGCCGTAAGGACTCCGAGAATGCAAAAACTTAGCATAGCGGGAAAAATATATTTATTATTCTGTACCCATGATGATTCATCCTTCCGCTTATGTAAGCCCAAATGCCCAAGTTGCCGATAGCGCTTGTATCGGACCGTGGTGCATTGTGGAAGATTTCTCGGAAATTGGCGAAAATGTCGTCCTCGAATCCCGCGTTCACGTGCTTCCGCATGTCAAAATCGGGGCGAATACTCAGGTCTTTGACGGCGCAAGCCTTGGCAACATTCCTCAGGATCTTAAATTCGATGGCGAAGAAACCTCGCTCGAAATCGGGGAACGCTGTACGATCCGCGAATATGCAACGCTTCACCGCGGCACCAAAGCCACCGGCAAGACCGTCGTCGGCGATGACGTGCTGATGATGGCGTACGTCCATGTGGCGCATGACTGCCGCATCGGAAACGGGGTCATCATCTCGAATGCGGTCCAGCTTGCCGGTCATGTTCAAATCGGCGAACACGCAAACCTAGGCGGTACCGCGGGCGTAACCCAGAACTGTCGTATCGGTGCGTTCAGCTTTATCGGCGCTGCTCTAAAAGTCGACAAGGATGTTCCTCCGTACGTGAAGGCTCTCGGAAATCCGCTCCGCTTCGCCGGGGTCAATCTGCATGCCCTGCGCAAATTCCCGGAACGCTTCCCCGAACAGAAAATCATCGAAATCGAACGCCTGTACCGGGAATTTTACCATTCCAAACGCCCTGCCGAAGAAATGGCAAAAGAAATGGCGAAATCCGAAGATCTCGCCATTCAAAAGTTCTTTGCGGAGTCCCGTCCTATAATCCGCTAATCAATTTTGGAAAAAGGCGTCGAGAATACCCGAATACCAGGTGTTTTCGTAGCGGTTGTAAGCTTCAAAACCACCGACCTTGGTAAATCCCCAATATGTCCAGCTGATGTCATATTTTTCGGCGGCAGCGATCGCTTTTTTAGACCAAAGCGCCCAATATTTATCGCTCGGACCGCTTGTTCCGCAACTGCTGCGGGCGCCTGCGGCAACACCGAATTCACCCATGTTCATCGGAATGTGACCGCCGTTTACATCCGGGTAAAGCTTTTGGGCGAGCGCTACATAAGAAGCGATGTCCGAAGAGGCGTTGCTCGCGTAGGTATCTTCTCCGGCGCAGGTGTATCCGTGACCTTCATGGGTATAAGTATACGGTTCATAATAGTGACCGGAGAAAATAATGTTGCCGTCCTGCGGAAGCGTCAGAGCGCCGAGGTCGCCGAATTTTGCCGCATGGTAAGATTCGAACATAATCGTTTTGCCCGGGGCGGCACTGCGGATCGCATTGTAAGCCGAAAGGAGCACGTCATTTAAAATCGTCGCATCTTTAATCGTCGGCTCGTTCATAATTTCAAGCACAAGAAGGGAATCCGGGAAGTGCGCATTTTCAAAAGCGGTGGCGACTTGCGTCCAGATTGAAATGAAGTGCGTCTTCTCGGCATCATAGGCGGCGGCGTTGTTGACCGGATCGTTTGTATAATTGTTTGCCGCGTCCATCATTTCCTGGTACCAATGGAAGTCAACGATGACGGCGAGCCCTGCGTCGATCGCGAGCTGGACGTCTTCAATGACTCCGGCCAAACGGTCCGGATTTACTTCGTGAGTGATCGGGTTCGAATTGTGCTGCCAGCGCACCGGAATGCGGACGGAGTTAAAACCGGCAGCCTTGACAATCGCAAAGTCTTCGTCCTTGATCGGGTTTCCCCAGCCGGCATCCAAATCGTCATTATATCCATAGTTATAGGGTTCTTCCGGAACATCCCCTGCATAGGATTTCGAATCCCACGAGTTCCCGAGATTAATGCCTCGTCCCAAACGGGCGTTCATCGCACGGCCCTTGGAATAGTCGACGGGGACCACGCTTGCAGAACTTTCTGCGGAGCTGGATGATTCCGCGGCGGAAAGCTTGCCATCGTTTCCTGAACAGGCGAGCAGCATCGCTGCGCTGAGGATCGGCAGAAAGATCTTTTTCATCGAAGAAAACTCCTATATAGATACAGTAAAGACGTTCCTTAAAATAATATCTCATTTAAATGGATGTCAAGATGAGCAAAATAAGGCGTTTACGTATGAAACCGCGTGAAAAAGCGATGAAATAAGAAAAATTGATACAATTCGGTTCGAATGCAATGGTTTTTTTGCAAAAACGAAATTTGAAAGTGAAAAAAACAAGTTATATTGTGGTCTATCCGATTTTGTCGGATTTTGGAGAGATTAAAATCTATGAATGCAAAGATACAGAAACCCATCTGGATGTGTCTCTTGATGACACTTCTTCTTGTGTCGTTCTCTTTTGCCGGATTTAGCGAATACCGCGATCGAGATCAATCCCGTTTTGTGATGAAACAAGGCAAGCCGTTCCGACCGGACAAAGAAGTCGTGACGGTTGTCATGCGCGAAGCCATTCCTCGTGGCGGTGGATATACCTACCAGTATCCGCGTGAAAACCCTGAACCGGTACTCACGGATAAGTACGCAATGGAAGGCGCTCTTTCCATGGAAATCGAACTCATTGCGAGCGATTATTCCGGTGTGGCTATCTGTATCGCAGGTTCCGTGGACCTGACTCCGTATTTGGAAGAAGGCGTTCTCGAATTCTGGATTAAAGGCGATAAGGGCGGCGAAAACGCTCTGTTCGTGCTTGTGGATGACGGTGTGAAGAGCGGTGGCGAATCTCTCCAGGTGAAGCTCCGTTCCAAGAGCCTTGGCGAAATTACGACAGAATGGACGCATTTCAGCATTCCTTTAAAGCTCTTCGGTATGACGGGTCTTTATTGGGACGCAAAGAATACCCGCGACGTGATGCTCCCGTTCGCTTGGGACAAGTTCAAGGGTTTCCGTCTTGAAGTCCGTAAGGATGAAAACGAAGCTTTCAAGGTTTGGATCGACGACATCGTCATCAAGAAGCATGGCAAGCCGTACGAAGGTCCGGCAAACTATCCTTTCCGCAATGCGATTTAAGAGGGTTTTATGCGTAAACTAGTTTCTTCTTTTTTGATCGCTTCTTGCGCCGCGTCCGTCTGGGCCACCCCGACCCAGGTCAAGCTGGACTCGATTAACGCATCTGTAGACACTCTTGCAAGCAACATGGAATCCACCTTGCTCGGCAAGGACGATCTGCCGATGGCGGTTTCGGGTTTCATGGCGTTCCGCGTCAAGAATTTCCATTATTCCAACACGGCTCCGGCTTTTGCGAGTGACGAAGCTCGTACAGCGGTCGATGCAGTCTTCAAGGCGAACATTGTCGCCATGCCGAACTCTTACATGACCTTGTGGTCTAACATCACGTTCCCGTTCGATCTTTCGGGTACGTTCGGCAATAAGTATGCGACCCAGCCGACCGAAGTGCCGACTTATGACGAACGCGTTCTTTACGATCACTCCACGGACTACTACTCGACGACAATCGATGAAGAATTCAACGTGGGTGCCGATATCCGTGCAGGCGTCTTTGGCGCCTATGTGACGGCTGGCGGCGTGATTTGGGCAAATGCTTCTCCTCTCACCATGTGGGAACGTGAAACCGCCCCGCGTTTTGCTTGGCAGTATGAACTCTTCGAAGATGAAAAGACCGTCAGTACTTATTATAAGGAAAAGGTCTTTAAGCCGGTGAAGGAAGGCGGTCGTGCATTCTGGACGAACCGTTCTTTCGGCGGTATCTTTGCCAACGTTTACCAGTTGCCGTTCAATATGAAGGCTCAGGTGATGGTTTCCCAGCCGATGGATATGGACGTGGGTACCCGTGACGGTCTCCGTCTTTATGCAGGCCAGCCGGGTGAACTGGAAACCTACGGTCTTCACGATATGCGCGGTTCCGTCTATCACGGAAGACTTGCCAAGGACAAGCTCTTTGAAACGATGACTCTCGGTGTGAACTACATGGGTGTCGTTTTCGACAAGGGCCTCATTTACGAAGACGAATTCCGTAACCAGCAGCTCTCCGCTGGACTTACCCCGTCGCTTTTGAATACGCATGTGGCCTCTATGGACATCAAGGGTAACATTACCCCGAAGCTCTATTTGATGGCGGATGTGGCCGTGAGCATCACGGACTCGGTGAACTTCTACAAGTCCGAAGAAGCGGCTCAGAACCATGGCTATGCAGAAGATGCTTATGAAAGCGCTATTGCGACCCCGCAGGTCGGTGTCTATATCAAGGCGCAGAGCAAGTACATCGAAGGCTGGCC